>JBJTPZ010000587.1:0-21226 GCA_046075365.1 Planctomycetaceae bacterium | reverse complement strand
CGGCATCGTGACCAGCAGTCCCGGCATCCGTGGCAAATGCTGTGTCCCCGCGGCAATCGAACTGCTGTGTCCCCTGCGGCAACCCGAAAGATGGCCTGATAGTCGCGTTTCGCTCCGCGAAACGAGCGTTCCCAGCACCAGCGGACCGCTGTCGGCGGGTGGCATGGTGCTGCGATGGGCCACGGGGCGTACAGGTTCTACTGGTCTTACAGGTTCTATAGGTCCTATAGGTCCTATACGACCTATAGGACCTATAAGGCCGGTCGGACGCCCCTGCGTTCGCGTTCATCAGCGGTCATGCGGCATTGCATTTTGTGCCTGAGTACGCCGGTTTCCCGGCGATTTCAGAATCAGGAATCACCGAAATTCGCGTGAAGTGTGCCGTATTTTGAGTGACTTTCCAGAGGCAGGGTGGAAGGGTAGGATAGGGGTATTCCGGGCAGTCGCCGAGGTTCGGTGAATTTGTCCTGCGGTGGTTTTGAGTGAACGTTTTTTGCGGGGAAGGGTTTAGAGACTTGGGTGATCCGAAGCGAGAGTCCTTGAAGGTATCCAGTCAGCGGGCGGTGCTGGCGGGTGTATTTCATCCGGACGATGGGTTTGACCGCACAAATGCGCTGGACGAGCTGAAGGGGCTGGTGCAGACGGCGGGTGTGGAGGTGGTGGGCGAGCTGGTGCAGTTTCGCGAAACTCCGACTCCGTCGACCTGCATTGGCAGTGGCAAGCTGGAAGAGCTGAAGCAGATGATTCTGGCCACTGAGGCGCAGATGGTTATCTTCGACAACAATCTGTCTCCTTCGCAGGGCCGTGCTCTTGAGCAGGCTCTGGAGAAGCCGATTGTGGATCGCAGCGAGGTAATTCTCGACATCTTTGCGACTCATGCCCGCACTACCGAGGCGATGTTGCAGGTCGAGCTGGCTCAGCTGATGTACTATCGGACTCGGCTGAAGCGCATGTGGACTCATCTGGAGCGTGTGGGTGGTGGCGGTACGGGTGGTCTGGGAGCTGGTCGCGGACCTGGTGAAAAGCAGCTGGAGACGGACCGTCGACTGATTGATCGTCGCATTGCCGAGCTCAAGTCGCGGCTGCATGATGTGGAGGAGCGTCGCAGTCGGACGGTCTCACTGCGTCGTGAGCAGCCGACGGTATCGCTGGTGGGTTACACGAATGCCGGCAAGAGTACTCTGATGAGGGCTCTGACGGGGGCTGACGTGCTGGTGGAGGACAAGCTGTTTGCGACACTGGACACCAGGACTCGCCGCTGGCATGTGGCGGCTTTTGGGGATGTGTTGTTGAGTGACACGGTGGGTTTTGTGCGGAATCTGCCGCATCATCTGGTGGCGTCCTTCCGATCGACTCTGGAAGAGGCGCGGCATGCGGATTTGCTGCTGCATGTGGTGGATGCCAGCAGTCCGGAGGCGGAGCGACAGATTCGCACTGTGTATGAGGTGCTGCAGGAGATTGGGATTGAGGCGACGAATGTGCTGCTGGTGCTGAACAAGGTGGACCGGGTTCCTGATCAGTCATTTGTGGATGTGCTGCGTCGGCGTTACGGGGACACGGTGACGATCAGTGCGGCTCAGGGGCTGGGTCTGGACCGTCTGCACGAGGTGGTGGGTCTGCGTCTGTCGGGTGGATTTGTGGAGGCGGAGATTGAGACGAGTGTGGGGAACGGTCGATTGTTTGCCTGGCTGACTCAGCATGCAGCGGAGCACAGTCGGACGTACATAGACGATGCGGCATCGCGGGTGAAGATTGCCTGTCGGCTGCCGCAGCAGGCTGTGGGCAGTATGCCTCAGGAGGATGCGGTGGTGCGGTTGAAGTCTTGAGGGGTGTGCTCGGGCTGGAAAGCCCGAGCTACGGAGAGGGTTGGGGGTTGAGGGGTCTAACCGGGGAATTGGCAGAGAGAGCTGATGAGATCGATTATCCGTTACGCGATAATTTTGGCTGTGGTGGGTGTGCTGCTGTTTTTTGGCGGTCAGCGTGCGCAGCGGTGGTTTGCAGAGCGGAACAAGCCGCGGTATCGGTTGTCTCGTCTGGAGACTGGTGATCTGCGGATTTCGGTCAATGCGACGGGCGAGCTGAATCCGGTATTGAAGGTCAAGGTGGGCAGTTTTGTCAGTGGACCGATTGAGAAGCTGCATGTGGACTTCAACACGGAGGTGAAGGTTGGGCAGGTGCTGGCTGAGATTGATCCGCGGATTTATAACGCTGCGGTATCGCGTGATCAGGCCGCTCTGAAGACTCGCCGGGCGGAGGTGGATCGGGTCAAGGCGGAGCTGCAGCGGGCGATCAACGACGAGAAGCGTTCTTTGGCATTGAAGGAGGAGAACGCCGACTTTATTTCGCAGGCTGAGCTGGACCAGTACCGGTTTGCTCGCAGTGCCCTGGAGGCGCAGCTGCAGGTGGCTGAGGCTGGAGTGAGTCAGGCTGAGGCGAACCTGGAGAATTCGAACGCGAATGTCGGGTATACTCGAATTACGTCTCCTGTGGACGGTGTGGTGATTGATCGCAAGATTGATCCGGGTCAGACACTGGCGGCGCAGTTTCAGACTCCTGAGCTGTTCGTGATTGCTCCGCAGATGCGTGAGAAGATGCATATTCTGGCGGCGGTGGATGAGGCGGACATTGGTCTGATCCGAGCGGCTCAGGATGCGAAGCAGCCGATTTTCTTTTCTGTGGACGCGTATCCGGACGAGGTTTTTCGGGATGCGACGATTGAGCAGATTCGGATTTCTCCGACGGTCAGTCAGAATGTGGTGACGTATCCGGTGATTGTGGCGACTCCGAATGCCGAGCTGAAGCTGCTGCCTGGGATGACGGCCAGTCTGACGTTTCAGGTATCAGAGCTGAAGGGGATTTTGAAGATTCCGAATGAGGCATTGCGATTCAACCCTGAGAAGTCTCAGGTGCGTGATTTGGATCAGAAGTATCTGGAGCTGTTTACGACTCAGGAGGCGCGTGAGAATTCCGCCAGTTCCGCGCTGACTCCACCGGTGGACGAGAATGTGGCGGCGGCGAAGGCTGCGACCAAACGCATCGTGTGGCTGCGTGAAACGGTGCAGGAGTCGTTAGCGGCGGCTGGTGCTGGGGCGGCTGCGTCAGCGGGTTCAGCCGAGGTTGTGGGTGCGGGCGGTACGGAGGCTTTGTATACGGGTCGGCTGAAGGCAGCAGAGATTCAGATTGGCGACAGTGACTATCGGTTTACGCATGTGCTGGGCGGGACTTTGGTGGATGGTGATGAGGTGGTAACCGGCATCAAGCCTGCGGAGGCTCCATGAGTTTCCTGTTGACGGTTTATGTGGCGGTCCGGGCATTGCTGCGTAACAAGATGCGTGCGGCGCTGACGGTGCTGGGGATTGTGATTGGGATTGCGGCGGTCACGACGATGGTGTCTGTGGGCAGCAGTGCGGGTCAGTTGCTGCAGAATCAGCTGCAGTCGATTGGTTCGAATTTTATAGTGGTGCAGCCGCGATTTGATCGGCGGCGGGGCGGTGTGCAGTCGGGGAATATGATTACGCTGACGGACGACGATGCTCGAGCGATTGGGCGTGAGTGTACGTCGGTACTGGCCTATTCACCGCTTGTCTTTGGTGCTCGTCCTGTCGTTCGCGGCAACACGAACATGCAGCCGAAGGAGATGTGGGGAGTTGGTGTGGATTATTTGCGAGTGCGGAGCTGGGAGATTGAGGCGGGCGGTTTTTTTACGGATCGTGACGAGCGGGCTGGCAATTGTGTGTGTGTGATTGGGTATACGGTGGTGCGTGAGTTGTTTCCGTCGGACAACCCTGTGGGTCAGCAGATTCGGATTGGCAATATTCCGTTTACGATTGTGGGTGTTTTGGGAGCGAAGGGTGCATCGCTGACGGGGGATGATCAGGATAATGTGGTGCTGATGCCTTATACGACGGTGAAGCGGCGTTTGCAGGGCAGCAGTTTCAAGGATGTGGCGGCGATTCTTGTGGGTGCTCGAGGTCCGGAGCTGATCGAGACGGCTCGAGGTGAAATCACGGCATTGCTGCGTGACCGTCACAAGATTGCGTTTGGTCAGAAGGCTGATTTTGAGGTGGTGACGAGTGAGCAGTTATCGCAGTTGTTTGGGACGATCACGGGGATGATGACGGCATTGCTGGCCTCGATCGCGGGGATTTCGCTGCTGGTGGGAGGCGTGGGGATTATGAATATTATGCTGGTGTCGGTGACCGAGAGGACTCGGGAGATTGGCATTCGCATGGCCATGGGTGCTCGTGGTCGCGACATACTGGTGCAGTTTCTGATTGAGTCTGTGGTTTTGAGCTGTTTTGGCGGTGTGATTGGTTTGGCGATGGGGATTGGTGCTTCGGTGGGGATAACGAAGCTGATCAACACGATCAGTCCGGGGGCTGACTGGCCGGTGGTGGTATCGATACCGGCGGGAATTGTGGCGATGGTTTTTGCGGCCTGCGTGGGACTGGTTTTTGGTTTGTATCCGGCGTGGCGGGCCAGTTGTCTGGACCCGATTGACGCGCTGCGGTATGAGTGATGGCAGCGGTGTCGGCGCACCTGTTTGAAGTCAGGAGCAAGTCATGCGTGGGCGAAATCTGAGTTTAAGTGTCGTGCTGTTGTTTGTGCTGGTGCGGTCGGCGGTTGCGCAGCAGGATTCGTTTGCGCTGGGTGTACGGGACACAGAGGCTGTCAGCGCTGAGGAGCAGCATCGCAGTTTTGAGTTACCGCCGGGATTTCGGGTGCATCTGGTGGCCAGTGAGCCGCAGATCGCCAAGCCGATGAATCTGGCGGCTGATGCGCGAGGTCGTCTGTGGGTCAGCAGTTCTGAGGAATATCCGTTTGCGGCAGCGGCGGGTGCGGTACCGCGTGACACGATTCGGATACTGGAGGACACGGACGGGGACTTTCGGGCCGATCGTTCGACGGTGTTTGCTGACGGTCTGAACATTCCGATTGGTCTGATACCGTGGCAGGATGGGGTGATTTGTTTCAGCATACCGAATATCTGGCTGTTGCGGGACAAGGATGGGGACGGTGTATGTGACAGCCGTGAGGTGTTGTATGGCCCCTTCGATACGACTCGTGATACGCACGGGATGTGCAACGCGTTTCGGCGTGGTGATGATGGCTGGATTTATGCGTGTCATGGTTTCAACAACCGATCTGAGGTGGCTGGTCGTGACGGGCATCGCGTGGTGCTGACATCGGGCAATACGTTTCGTTTTCGCCCGGATGGTTCGCGGATTGAGCTGTATACTCAGGGGCAGGTGAATCCGTTTGGGATGGCGATTGACCGACTGGGTGACATTTACACGGCGGACTGTCATACGAAGCCGGTGACATTGCTGTTGCCGGGCGGGTGTTACGACAGTTTTGGGCGTCCGCATGACGGTCTGGGTTATGTGCCGAACGTGATGGATCATCTGCACGGGTCGACGGCGATAGCGGCATTGTCTTTGGGTGCGGAGACTTTGTTTCCGTCGGAGTATGCGGATTCGACATTTGACGGCAACGTGATGACGTCGCGGGTGAACCGGAATCAGCTGCAGCGGCGCGGTTCGAGTGTGCGAGCGATCGAGCGACCGGATTTATTGAGCAGTCGTGACCCGTGGTTTCGGCCGGTGGATCTGGCAGCGGGTCCTGACGGGGCGTTGTATGTGGCTGATTTTTACAATCGGATCATTGGTCATTATGAAGTGGATCTGAAGCATCCGGGACGAGATCGTTATCGGGGTCGGATCTGGCGGGTGTCGTGGGAGTCTGCGGACGCGGGTCGTTCGTGGTCGACGAATTACGGGCCGGATCTGACTGTGAAGACTCCAGAGCAGCTGGTTGCAGTTTTATCTGAGGGGACACTGCCGCAGCAGCGACTGGCTCGGGATCTGCTGCTGGACCGTCATGCGGCGGCCGCAGTACCGCTGTTGCGAGCGGGATTGCGGGGTGAGTCTGCGGAGTTGCGGCGTAACAGTCTGCGTCTGCTGGTGCAGCTGGGAGCGATGACGGGGTCTGATCTGGCGGGTTTGCTGGCGGATGCTGATGAGGCTGTGCGGGTGCATGTGTTTCGTGCGCTGCGGGAGTCGGCCGTGGATTCTGCGCTGGCTGCTGACAGTGTGGTGTTATTGCAGCGGGGTTTGTCAGACCAGTCAGCTTTGGTGCGACGCGCGGCGGCTTCTGCAGCGGCTGTGCACAGTGCAGAGTCTTTGCAGGGTCCGCTGTTGCGACTGCTGCTGACGACTGAGCTGGGAGATGTGCATTTGCGGCATGCATTGCGGATTGCCTTGCGGAATCATTTGCAGCATGAGGACTGGCTGCAGCGGTTTGCTGTTCAGCTGCGTCTGCGGTCGGAGATTTCGGCAGTGGCAGATTTGTGTCTGGCTGTGAAATCCGCGACGGGTGCAGCATTTGTGGCGGGCAATATGGAGGTGATAGCGGCGCTGCAGCCGGCGCGTTTGCCTGAGTATTTGCAGTATGCTGCGGCGCAGGTCAGTGCAGAGGCTGCGGGTGCAGTAGTGCGGGCGATTCGCGGGCAGTTTGCGGATCGACCGGACGAGCAGGTGCGGTTGTTGTCGGCGATGGGGCGAGGATTCACGGAGCGTCGCCAGGCGATTCCGGAGTCAGTTCGTGGCTGGTCTGAAGCTCTTGTTTTGCAGCAGCTGGGAATGCGGGATGCGGCTGATTTGCAGGCTCTGCAGCAGGTGCGTGCGTTGACGTGGGGCGGGGTCTCTGCAGCGGGTACAGCAGTGCAGGACAGCTGCTGGGGAGTTACGACAGCGCGGCGGTGTGCGGACGGTGTGGAGGGTGCTGTGTTGTACAGCAGTTTTGAGTCGGGGGAGCAGAAGACGGGTCGGTGGCGTTCTGAGCCGTTTTTGGCTCCTGCGGAATTCAGTTTTTATGTTGCGGGTCATGATGGATTTCCGGACAAGCCGCTGAAGCAGGTGAATCTGGTGCGTTTACTGGATGCTGGTACGGGGAAGGTGTTGCGTCAGGAAGCTCCGCCACGGAATGATGTGGCGCAGCGGATCAGCTGGAATTTGCAGTCGGAGGCTGGCCAGCGTGTGCAGCTGGAGCTGGTGGACGGGGACGATGCGACGGCCTATGCGTGGCTGGCGGCGGGTCGATTTTCGGTGGCTGGATTGAATCCGTCGGACTATTCGCGTCGGCGATCGACGGCGGTTGGATTGATCGCTGAGTTTGGTCTGGAGCAGTTTGGCGGGGTTTTGGAGCAGCTGGCGGTGCGTGCTGATCTGAGTGGTCGGGAGTGTGCGGAGGCTGCTGGAGCACTGGCGAAGCTGCGGGGCAGTTCGGTGCTGGCGTCGCTGGCATTGGTGCTGCAGCTGCCGGAGGCTGATCGTCAGCTTGTGGCGGCGGTTCGGGCGGCTTTTGCGGGTGATGCGAGTGCGGATCTGGCATCGCTGCTGAAGGCGGCGTTTCATGGTGCGACAGCGGCTGAGCAGCAGCAGCTGGCTGAGGTCCTGGCGACTGACAGTGCTGGCGCGGTGGTGCTGACGGGTCTGATTGAGTCTGGTCAGGCATCAGCTCGGCTGTTGCAGCGACCGGCGGTGCAGCTTCGTTTGCAGGCGGTGGCATCAGCGGAAGTGCGGCAGCGGCTGGCTGACATTTTGGCTCAGCTGCCAGAGGAAACGGTGGAGACGGACAAGCTGATCAGCGAGCGGCGGAAGCTGTTGTCTGAGCGTACTGGTGTGGTGGAGGCGGGTCGGGAGCTGTTCCGGAAGAACTGTCAGATCTGTCATCAGGTAGCGGGTGAGGGTCGGCAGGTGGGGCCGAATCTGGATGGTGTGGCCAGTCGGGGCGTGCAGCGGCTGGTTGAGGACATTTTGGCTCCCAGTCGCAATGTGGATGTGGCATTTCGGACGACGACGATAGTGACGAAGGACGGTCAGGCTTTGAGTGGTTTGCTGAAGGAGTTATCAGATGAGCGAATCAGTATGACGGACAGTCAGGGTCGGGAAGTGATCATGCCGTCTGCAGATCTGGATGAGCGGCGGATATCGGCATCTTCGCCGATGCCTGCGAATGTGGCTGAGATCCTTTCTGCGGATCAGTTTGTGGATTTGCTGGCGTATTTGCAGACGTTGAGCCGGCGGGCTGAAGCGGCACCCTGAACTGAAGGAAATTCGATGAAGAAGTCGCGTCAGAGGGACGACCGCCGAGGCGGTGGTTCGAGGTTTGTTGAGCGTACTGCCGGGGATGTGGGTGCGGAGGGTGTGTTTCGGGGGGCTGTCGAGTCGGGTGGTCAGCTGGTGCGTCAGCGCAGTCAGCTGGGGCCTCGTTCGGCGGAACCGATTCCGGTGGTGCGAATGAAAAGTCGCAGTCTGCATCCGCTGATGTATCGTCGTCGCATGGAGGACAGCGGGGGTGCGAAGGCCGGGGATTTGGTGGCGGTGTATGCTGAGCAGCATTCGCAGCCGTTTGGTTACGGCCTGTTTAATTCTCGCAGCGAGCTGTGTGTGCGGCTGTTGTGGCATGGTGCTGAGCTGCCGGGTGAGGGTGCGTGGCGTGGGAAGCTGCAGTCGGCGGCGGCGTTGCGTGCGGAGACCTTGCAACTGGCGTCTCAGGCTTCGGCGTGGCGAGTGGTGCACGCGGAGTCTGACGGTTTGTCCGGTCTGGTGGTGGACAATTTTGCGGGGGTATTATCGGCGGAGGCTTTTTCGCTGGGGATGTACCAGCGGGGTTCGCTGTTGCTGCCGATGCTGGCGGAGATTACTGGCGCGAGGCACTGGCTGTTGCGAACGAGTCCGCAGTTTTTGTCGCAGGAGGGCTGTGATCCTCCTGAGCTAAAGTCGGAGGGTTGTCCGGGGAACGTGATTATTCAGGAGTATGGGACTCGTTTTCGGGTGCGTTTTGACGGCGGGCACAAGACGGGGTTCTTTTGTGATCAGCGTGAGAATCGGCGGCGTCTGGCGGATTTTTGTGCCGGTAAAACGGTGCTGGATCTGTGCTGTTACACGGGTGGTTTTTCGATTCAGTCGAAGGTGCTGGGTAAGGCGGCCGAGGTTACGGGAGTGGATCTGGACGAGGAGCCTCTGGAGGTTGCGAGGGAGAACGCCAATCTGAATCAGGCGCGGGTGCGTTTTGTGCAGGCTGACATTTTCAGTTATATGCGTGAGATGCTGCGTAACGGGCGTCAGTTTGACGTGGTGATACTGGATCCGCCGAAGCTGATTCGCAGTCGGATGGAGATTGAAGACGGCACGCGGAAGCATTTTGCGATGAATCGTCTGGCGATGCGTCTGGTGAAGCCGGGCGGTTTGCTGCTGAGCTGTACGTGTGCTGGTTTGCTGCCGGAGTCTGAGTTTCTGCAGTTGTTGTCAGCGGCTGCGAGGTCACCTGGGGACGAGGCAGACGGTGAGGGCCAGTTGTCACCGCCGCGGAGTTTCCAGCTGATAGCGCGGACCGGAGCGGCGCCGGATCATCCGGTGCTGTCGACGTGTCCTGAGACGGAGTATTTGAAGGCTGCGTGGATGATAATGCAGTGATTCAGGCTGGAGTCTGTTCACCGGGGCGACTGGCCAGTTTACCGAAGATCATGCGACCGGCGCTGTTTTGCAGAACGCTGGTGACAGTGACACCGATATCGCGGCCGGCCAGTCCGGAGGCATTTTCGCAGACGACCATAGTGCCATCGTCGAGGTATCCGACACCCTGGCCGGGTCCGTCACCTTCTCGGATGACGCGAATGTTGAGGCGTTCGCCGGGGATGTAGCGTGGTTTGAGTGCATTGGCGACATCGTTGAGATTGATGACGGCGATGCCCTGCACGCTGGCAACTTTATTGAGATTGAAGTCATTCGTGATGACACCGCCGCGCATTTGTTTGGCGAGAGCCACGACCTTCTGGTCGACGGTCATCATGCGGTATTCGTGTCGTGATGTTTCGACCACTTTGACATCGACGTGTGTGCTTTGCTGAATTTTGGCGAGGACTTCGAGTCCGCGGCGTCCGCGGGTGCGGCGATTTTTGTCGGACGAGTCGGCGATTTCCTGAACTTCAGCGAGGACGAAGTCCGGGACGATCAGCTGGGATTCGATGATTTGTGTTTCGACGACATCGGCGATGCGTCCATCAATGAGGGAGCTGCTGTCGACGACGAGCGGGCGACCACTTTTGAGGTCGCGCTGGAATTCGACGTAGGGGATGACGAAGCGGAAGTCATCTTTGGTTTGCAGCAGGAGTGAGACGCAGACGTAGGGCAGGATCAGCAGTGTGAGCAGCACGACGAGGGTGTGGTATCCGCTGTCGGGCGGAACAACGGGTGTCAGTGCCTGGATCATGAGGTAGGCGAGGAGTACGCCGATGAGGATACCGAAGTAGACGCTGGAGATGACTTCGATGCGTTTGCGGCGGATGAGCAGGTCACCGATGGTGACGAATTGAGAAATGAACAGCAGCACGAAGAAGGCGAGTGCTTTGTTGTTTTCGATGGTGGGCGGCATCATCGCCGTTTTTCCGGCGACGGTTTCTGTGGAGATGTACGCAAGAATAGCGCCGGCACAGATCAGCAGGTAGGCTACTCGCAGGAATATCAGCAGCATGAGTCGGCTCGGAACATGCGGTAATTGGATTAACAGAGGGCGCGGCACCCCAGGTGCGGACGATTGCCACCCTGCATCATGGCAGAAAAAGCGATGACGGCAAACGGAATCCGGAGAGGATTGATGCGATTCGTGCAGTTTCTGTTAAGCATACGAGAGTGTTGTCGGGGGTGTGTGAAAATGAGGAGTTGAAACAGACTTTTCCGGTGCGAAAATTGGTCAGCGGTGCTCCGAATCTGACGATCGCCCGGTTTCTGTCATTTATTTCGACGTCGGAGTGGCATGCTCAGTTCTGCGATGTTCTAGTAGTGGGGGGCGAAGTTCGGCGGCGTTGCAACTGTCGGACTTCGAAATGGGGGGGCGGAACGGCAGGTTTAAGGACAGCCGTTTTGGCTCTTGACAGCATGAAGTTGTTGAGTGACGGAGTAAGTGTCATGGCGGTGAAGACTGGTGGTTGTCTGGGCGGGCGTTTGCCTGTTCGGGCTGGCTTGTACCGGGTTCTGTCGCTGCTGGCGGCGTTTTGTCTGCTGGTGGTGCTGGCTGGAGACGCGGGTGCAGCGAAGAAAAAAGAGCGTGCGGATGCGATTACGGAGGCGGTGGGAATCCTGCAGTCAGCGAAGACCGGGGGTCAGGGCAGTCGCGAGAACCAGCGGGCTCTGGTGGCTCTGACGGGATCTGGCGAGCGGTCTCTGTTGCCGATTTTGGCTGGTTTCCAGAAGGCGACTCCGGAGGGCCTGAACTGGCTGCGGAATGCCTTTGAGCAGGTTACTGAGACGCTGCGATCATCGCGGAAGCCGTTGCCGGCTGCGGCCTTGCGGGCATTTGTGCTGGACACGGCGAATTCGGCAGATGCGCGGCGGCTGGCTTATGACACACTGCTGTCTGAGGACGCCACTGTGTCGGCGCAGTTGATTCCCGGGATGCTGAATGATCCCAGTCCGGAGTTTCGTCGTGACGCGGTGGATTTGCTGTTGTCTGAGGCAGCGAAGGCTGAGGGTGCGGCGGCTGCTGAGCTGTACCGTCGGGCGCTGGCTGGTGCGGTGCACGAGGATCAGGTGAAGACAATTTCTGAAGCGCTGCGGAAGGCGGGTGAGACTGTTGACATCAGTCGTCACTTTGGGTTTGTGACATCGTGGAAGATCGTGGGACCGTTTGACAACCGTGAAGAGAAGGGCTTTGGGGTGGCTTATGCACCTGAAGCTGAGATTGTGCAGGAGCGTCCGAATCTGGATGCCGAGTACGACGGAATGAACGGCAAGGTGCGGTGGCAGACGATTGAGACGACGGATGACTTTGGTGTGGTGGATATTGCGAAGCAGATCGAGAATTTCAAGGGTTCGGCGATGTATGCGGTGGCTGACTGGAGCAGTCCTGCGGCGCAGACCCTGCAGGTTCGCCTGGGAACTCCGAATGCCTGGAAGTTGTGGGTGAATGGAGTGCTGGCATTTGAGCGTGAGGAGTATCACCGCAGTACTCAGCTGGACCAGTATTCGGTTCCGGTTCAGCTGAAGCCTGGGGTGAATGTGCTGGCGTTCAAGATTTGTCAGAACGAGCAGACTCAGGACTGGGCTCAGAAGTATCAGTTCCAGCTGCGTGTGTGTGATGGTACGGGAGTGGGGGTATTGCCTGGTCCGGTTGTGGTTCGAAATGGTGTATCGCGGAAGACGGCACTGAATAAAGGAGGTGCCGAATGAATCGGCCTGCATTGAAATCTGTGTTTTTGATGGCTGTGTGCGGGGTGCTGCTGGGTTCAGTGGCGGTTCGTGCGGGCGACTGGAAGCAGTTTCGGGGCAACGAAGCGAATTCGGTGGCGACGGGTGAATCGCTGCCGACCGAGCTGAGTGGTTCAACGATTGCGTGGAAGGCGTCATTACCGGGGCGGGGTGTATCGGGCCCGGTGATCGTGGATGGCCGGGTCTTTGTGTCTGCCAGTTCTGGTTATACGCAGAACCGTCTGCATGTGATCAGCATTGATGCTGAGAGCGGTATGCAGCTGTGGCAGCGGCAGTTTTACGCATCCGGTCGGACTCAGACGCATGAAAAGATGTCCAATGCGACTCCGACGATGGCCAGTGACGGTCAGCGAGTATTTGCGTTCTTTTCGAGCAACGATCTGTTTTGTCTGGACTTGAAGGGTCGTTTGTTGTGGTATAGGGGACTGGGTCGTGAGTTTCCGAATGCCAGCAACAGTCTGGGTATGTCTTCATCTCCGATTGTTGTGGGTGGAGTTTTGGTGGTTCAGGTGGAGAGTGATGCTGAAGCATTTGCCTGCGGTGTTGATGTGATCACCGGTGAGACTCGCTGGCAGATTCAGCGTCCGCGAGCTGCCAACTGGACATCACCGGCACTGATTCCTGGTCGGGCAGGTCGAGCAGCTCAGGTGTTGCTGCAGTCATCGAAGGGTTTGACGGCGGTGGATCCTGAGACGGGCAAGATTTTGTGGGATTTTGACAAGGGTGCTTCGACGATCCCGTCAGCGACGGTTGCTGCGGGAACGGTGTATGTCCCTTCGAATGGCCTGACGGCATTGAAGCCGGCTGCGGATTCGGTGGAGCAGCTTTGGAATTCGGGCGGTATCAGTCCGGCGACATCGAGTCCGGTGGTGGCTGGTGATCTGGCGCTGGTGCTGAACAGTTCAGGAGTGCTGAATGCGGCATCACTGCAGACTGGAGAGCGTGTCTGGCAGCTGCGTCTGCGTGGTCCCTTCAGCGGTACTCCGGTTTTTGCTGGCGGTCATTTGTATCTGGTGAATGAAGCGGGTGTGGCATTTGTGGTTAAGCTGGAGTCTGACAAGGGCACGATAGTGTCTGAGCTGGATCTGGGTGAGACGATTTTGTGCAGTCCGGGAGTATCGCGTGGTGGATTGTTTGTGCGGAGTGATGGTCATTTGATCAAGCTGGCGACTCCGAAGTGACCACAGTGATGAGCAAGTCGGGCAGTTGGGTTGTGGTGCAGCGCAACCCGCTGTCCGGCAGTGGTGGTGGTGTGCGTGAGCTGAAGCGTTTGCTGGTTGAGCTGCGTGCGCGGGGATATCGGGTTCGTTTATTTTCCGAGCGAGCTCGTTTGGATGCGTGGATGCGTGCGGCAGCCGGTGTTCGTGAGGTGCGTTGTATTGTGGCGGCTGGCGGTGACGGGACGGTCGCGGATTTGGTGAACCGTCATCCGGGGGTTCCGCTGGCGATCCTGCCGATGGGTACTGAGAATCTGCTGGCGAAGTATCTTGGGATGCGGCGTTGTGGCCGATCGCTGGCGGGAGTGATCGCAGAGGGGCGTGTTTTGCGGCTGGACTCTGCGACGGCGAATGGTCGTCGTGTGTTGCTGATGGTCAGTTGCGGGCCTGATGCGGACGTGGTGTCGGATGTGCATCGTCGTCGAGTGGGGCACATTTCGCGCTGGAGTTATGTGTTTCCGGTGCTGCGGGCATTATTGTGGTCGGGTCAGCGGCGATTTGAGGTGACGGCGGCAGAGCTGTCGGGGCCGGCGTGTGGATCGCATGTGATCATTTCGAATGTGCCGCGGTATGGTTTTGAGATTCCGTTTGCACCTGAGGCGTTGCCGGACGATGGATTGCTGGACGTGCGGGTTTACCGGGGCAGCGGTCGCTGGGTGTTGCTTTGGCATTTGCTGCGACTGAAGCTGGGTCTGCCGACGGGTGAGTGGGAGACGACGAGATTCCGTACGACGAGTGTTTCAGTGTGTGAGCTGGACGGCGTCCTGGGAGCTGAATTTCAGGCGGACGGAGATCCGGGCGGATGTTTACCGCTGCAGGTGCGTGTGGAGCCTGGTTCATTGTGTCTGCTGTCCCGCGGGTGACGGTGCTGCTGAATTGCCGTCAGTTTCCAAAGGTGTGGTGTATTCCCGCCGGTATCCTGGGTACACTGCGCGGTGGATTGCGCATCGCAGATGCGAATTTATTGAGGGAATTCGGCGGAGGCGTCAGCGGTGCTTCTGAATCTGTGTTTGCCTGGGCAGTGTTTTTTGCTGCTGTTGTGTTGTGGATTTTGGCTGCCGCTGGTGCCGGCGGCGGTTGCTGACGAGTCGGGTGCTGCCACTGAGGTTCCGTTATCGGCTGAGGCATTGGCAGAGCGGGCGAGGCAGTCTCTGGTGGTGGTGCGAGCGACGGATCGGACGGGCAGTGATTCCGGTCTGGGGACGGGTTTTGTGATTGAGGGTGGGCTGATTGCCACGGCGCATCATGTGATTGGTGACGGTCGTGAAATTCGGGTGGAGTTACCGGGCGGGAAGCTGGTGCCTGTTGTGGAGGTGTATGCGTCATCCAGTCGTCTGGATCTGGCGATTTTGAGGGTCGCGGATTTGCAGTTGCCGGCGTTGTCTCTGTCGGCTGACGAAAAGACTCCACAGGGTCGTGAGGTTGTTGCGCTGGGGCATCCGGAGGGTTTTCGGAATTCGATTGTTTCGGGTGTGATTTCGGGTCATCAGGACATTGAGGGTGTGGAGATGCTGCAGCTGGCGATGTCGATTGAGCGGGGCAACAGTGGTGGCCCGGTGCTGGATCGTCAGGGGGCTGTCGTCGGTATAGTGACTCGCAAGTCAGCATTGCAGGACAAGCTGGGATTTGCGGTTCCGGTGCGTTTGCTGCGAGAGCTGAAGGCGGATCCGAATCCAGTCCTGATGTCTCGCTGGAGCACGATAGGGGCACTGGACCCGGCTCAGTGGACGGTTTTATTTGGGGGGAACTGGCGTCAGCGTGCGGGGCGTTTGCAGGTCAGCGGTGAGGGTGTGGGATTTGGCGGGCGTACGCTGTGCATCAGTCGTGCGGAGGTTCCGGCGTTTCCCTATGACATTCGGGTGCTGGTACGTCTGGAGGACGAGAGCGGGGCGGCGGGTCTGGTGTTTCATTCTGACGAGGGTGACCGGCATTATGGTTTTTATCCGAGTGCTGGCAATTTGCGTCTGACGCGATTTGACGGTCCGGATGTGAATTCGTGGACGATTCTGCACAATCAGCCTCATGATGCCTGGCGAGCCGGTCAGTGGAACACTTTGACGGTGCGGGTGCAGGAGGATGTGTTGCAGTGTTTTGTGAACGAGTCTTTGGTTGTTGAGTCACGTGATGTGGTGTTGCCGAAGGGGCGTCCTGGTCTGGCATCTTTTCGCGGCACGACGTCTGAGTTTCGTCGATTTGAGGTAGGGCGGGATTTGCTGCCTGCGCGTGCGGATTCGCAGGGTGCAGCTCGTTTGCGTGAGTTTGCGGACGGGATGCGTGCGGATTTGCCGGTGCAGCAGGACGGACTGGATGTATTGCTGCCGCTGGGTGAGCCTGCGATTGAGTTTATGGCGGCGGAGGCTGAGCGTTTGCAGCAGAAGTCGCGTCGATTGCAGCTGTTGTCTGAGGATCTGCATCGGGCAGCGGTTCGGCGTGAGCTGGTGTCAGCACTGCGTCCGGCGGAAGCTGGCGTGCAGCCGGATTTGCTGACCTGTGCTTTGCTGGTGGCTCGGATTGACAATGCGGATGTGGAACCTGCGGGATATGTGCAGCGAGTGCAAAGGATGGCCGAGGAAATTCGGGGTCGTTTGCCGGCGGATTCTACGGAGGCGATGCGGCTGGCGGAGCTGGATCGATGGTTATTTGAGGAGCTGGGTTTTCGGGGCAGTCGTTTTGAGTACGACAGAGCATCGAACAGTTATCTGAATGAGGTGATTGACGATCGGGAGGGAATACCGATATCGCTTTCCGTGTTGTATATGGAGCTGGCGAAGCGTCTGGATTTGAAGGTATTGGGGGTGGGATTGCCGGGACATTTTGTGGTGCGATTTGAGCCGCAGTCGGGTGGTGATTCGCAGTTGATTGATGTGTTTGAGCGAGGTCGTCGGTTGTCGGAGGACGATGTGCTGCGAATTATTGCGGCGGCCGGTTTTCCGGATCAGCCGCGATTCCGTGAGTCTCGTACGACACCGGAGATCATCGAGCGGATGGTCAATAATCTGCTTAGTCTTGCTGAGGCGGAGCGTGCTGACGAGCGAGTGTTGTCGTGTCTGGAAACACTGGCGGCGATTGTACCGACCAATGTTGAGTATCGGGCGAAGCGTCTGGAGATGCGGGCTCGAACTGGCCGTCTGGGCATGGCGATAGCGGATGCGGAGTGGTTTATTTCGGAGCATCCTGATGGGGTGGATGTGGAGCGGGTGCGGCAGCTGAAGCAGACGCTGCTGGACCAGCAGGAGCAGCAGCAGAAGTTTCAGCCTCAGCCCGGCGGGGGCTCAGGCGGGGGCTCAGGCGACTGAGCGGTTCTGAGCCAGTCTTTGGAACAGGAGTGCATAGAGCAGGCTGGTCAGTCCCAGCACCAGTCCGGCTCCGGGCCACAGCACGGACGGGCCGAAGTGTGACAGGACGAAGCCGCCGACGGGTGCACCCAGTGCGATGGAGAGTGCGTGTGTGATGTTGAACAGTCCCATATAGCGGGCACGAAGGTCGGCCGGAGCCATTTCGGCGACGAGCGTTGGTTTCCAGGGAGCCTGGAGGATTTCTCCGAGAGTCCAGAGTGTGATGGTGAGGATGATGAGGGGTGCGTTGCTGGCGAGTGCAGTGAGTGCGAAGCCAGCGGCCATCAGCAGTTCTCCGCAGATCAGTACTCGACCGCGCGGGAATTTGCTGAGCAGGTGTGTGGCGGGGAGTTGCAGCAGCACAATCAGGGCACCATTCAGGCAGATCATCTGGCCGAATTCCAGTTCATTGAATCCCATGCGATAGAGGTAGAGCGGCAGTGTGACGAAGGCCTGCATGAAGACGATGTTGGTGAGCAGGCTGCAGGTCATAAACAGCAGGAAGTTGTGATCTTGCCGCAGGTGTTGCAGTGCTGCGATTGCGGAGCGTGGTTTGGGGTTTGGCCGGTCAACGGCGGGACTGCCGGCAGCGGCATCAGCTGCGGTGACGGGTGTATCACCGGCGTGGATCGCCTGCTGTATGTCTGCGGTGTGGCCGTGGCTGCCGCGTAATTCTCGTATCTTCAGCCAGACGACAAGGCCGTACAGAGCGGTGGTAGCGGCGTCGGCGTAGAACAGGTATTGGAAGGACTTGCCGGCGAGATAGCCGCCGAGTGGCGGAGCGACAGCGAAGCCCAGATTGAATGAGAGGTAGAGCAGTCCGAAGGCGTGGGGTCGCTGAGTTTCGGAAACGGCATCACCGATGAGTGCAGCGGAGGCTGGTCGGTACATATCCATGATCATGGCGAACAGGAACAGGACGATCATGAACAGCCATCCGTTGCGGATCTGGCTCAGGAGCAGCAGTGTTGCGGCTCCGCCGAAGAGTGCCAGCAGCATGGTGCGGCGTCTGCCGAACTGATCTGCCAGCTGGCCGCCGATGAGGGCTGAGATCACGGAGCCGCAGCCGAAGGCACCGATGCAGTAGCTGGCGAAGTCTGCTCCGAGTTTCAGTTCTTCGCTGACGTAGATTGAGAGGAAGAGCATGACAAACGAGCCGACTCGATTGATGAACGAGCCGACGCAGAGCAGGTGCACGGTAGCGGGGAGCTGCCGGTACTGCCGGAAGATATTTGTCTGCGTGCTGTGTGCGGAGTGCATTTGCGGTTTGGCAAAAAAAAACCGCCAGCCCGAGACGGGATGGCGGCAGGATCTGAAGTTATGTGTGCAGCAGCGTCAGTTGTTGGCGTCGCTGACCTGTACTTCCCATGGCTTGGCATTTCGTTCGCGAAGGCGTGTGGCTTTGCCGGCACGTTCACGGAGGAAGAACAGTTTGGCGCGGCGAACGCGAGCGTGTCGTTTGACTTCGACGGCTGCGACCTTGGGGGAATTGGTCGGGAAGGTTCGTTCGACGCCTTCACCCTGAACGATGCGTCGGACAGTGAACATTTCACGGGTCCCTGAACCGCGGCGAGCGATGACGACGCCGTTGAACTTCTGGATGCGTTCTTTGTTGCCTTCCAGAATTCGAGTGTGGACGTCGACGGTATCGCCGATGGCGAACTGCAGTGGCTGTTCGCGGAGGCTGGATTTTTCGACATTTTCCACGATCTGATTACGCATGATGACTGGTCCTTCCTGCCTGAGCCGCCAGTTGCGGCGGAGCTTTTGTGAGCGACTGTCAGGTTTTCGATTAGGGGTTCGGTTCTTGTTTTTGCGGGGCATCCGGGAGCAGGTCGCTGCGTCTTTCAGCGGTACGCTGGAGACTTTGCTGCTGCTGCCAGTCTTCTATTTCTTTGTGATTTCCGTTGATCAGCACTTCGGGGACAGTCATTCCGCGGAACACTCGAGGGCGAGTGAACTGGGGATGTTCCAGCAGGCCGGCATGACTGAATGAGTCATAACGGCTGCTGGTTTCGTCGTGCAGAACATTGGGAATCAGCCTGATTACGGTATCTACTATCAGCATGGCGGGCACTTCGCCACCGTTGCAGATGAAATCACCTGCGGAAACTTCCAGGGGTTTTAAGCCCTGTCGGATTCTGTCGTCGAAACCTTCGTATCGTCCGCAAAGGAGCAACAGTCGGGGTTCGCATGCCAGTTCTTCGACCAGCGTCTGATCAAGCTGCCGGCCCTGAGGAGTCAACATGAGCAGCCTTCCTGGCTGCGTACCCTGAGTCTGCACGGCTTCGACACAGTCGAACACGGGCTGGCACATGATCAGCATGCCGGGCCCGCCACCAAATGGTTTGTCGTCGACCTGTTTTCGCTTTCCGGGAGCATAGTCACGGAAATTGTGCAGTTGAATGTCTACCAGACCGCGTTCAATTGCTCGCTTCAGATGCCCCTGCCCGAGGTAGCTGTGAAACATCTCAGGAAAGAGCGTCAGAATGTCAAATCGGATGAAGGACTGTCGAGCTGGTGATGCCGACGTCATTCAGCAGCAGCAGCCTCTGCAGGTTCAGCAGGAGCCGCTTCCTCGCGGACCTTCGGGGCCAGCATCGGCGGCGGAGCTTTTGCTGTACCGAAGCGATTGGTCTTCACCTTGCGGATCAGAGCATTGACTTTTTCGCTGGGCTGAGCACCCACCGACAACCAATACTCAACCCGCTCAAGATTCATCTTAACACGAGCAGCTTTGTCGTGGACCATCGGGTCGTAGAACCCGACTTCCTCAATGGTTTTTCCGTCGCGAGCGACGCGCGAATCCATCACACAGATGCGGAAGAACGGGCGATGCTTGCGGCCCATCTTCTTCATACGAATACGAACTGACATTGCTGCTCCTGGGTTTTCCACAACAAATCTGATTTGAGCCTGCAGACAACGCGGTCTGAAGCGGCTGCAGGTTCAGTAGAATCCTTTAAAATAACAAGTAAAACCGCCGTCTGGCAATCCGGCAGGCAAGTATCCGGGAGTGTCTCGGAAACTTCCCAAAGTCGGCCATTGGCTGCATGCTGTTCATATGAACAGCAGGCAGTTATTTGCGGCGGTTGCGTTTTTTGGCTTTTGCGGCCTCTTTTTTCTGTTTTTTCTTCTTGTCCCGAGCCGCGTCCTTGTCGGCAGGGCCTCGACCACTTCTTAACTTTTTCTCGACAATCTCGGCCCCGGGGTTCAGAAACCCGCCATCCGAGAGGCCTCGCATCATTCGCAGGCGGTCGCGCAACCCCATGTTGCTCATGCCCTGCATCATTTTGGACATCATCGAGAAGTCTTTGAGCAGCTTACTGATGTCTGCTGGCTGAACGCCGCTGCCGCGAGCGATTCGGTTGCGGCGGCTGCGGTCGATGATTTCAGGTGTGAGGCGTTCCTGCATGGTCATCGAATCGATCATGCCTTCGATTCGTGCGAGGTCGTCCTCAGGGTTGACATCTGCCAGCTGGTCGACCATTGCGCCCATGCCGGGGATCATTTTCATGATATCCCGCATTGAGCCCAGTTTTTTGATCTGCCGCATCTGATTGCGGAAGTCATCCAGCGAGAATTTGCCTTTCTGCAGCCGCTCTTGCTGGCGGAGCATTTCTTCTTCGTTGAATTCTTTTTTGGCTTTCTCATACAGGGACAGGATGTCGCCCATGCCGAGAATTCGTCCGGCCATGCGGTCGGGGTGGAAGTCTTCCAGCCGATCCAGCTGTTCGCCGACGCCCACGAATTTGATGGGGACACCGGTCACCGCTTTTACGCTGAGTGCGGCGCCGCCGCGAGTGTCACCGTCAAGTTTTGTGAGAATTACGCCGTCAAGTTCCAGTGCATCGTTGAAGGCTTTGGCGCTGTTGACGGCATCCTGGCCGGTCATGGCGTCGCAGACCAGCAGTGCCTGGTCGGGGCCGACCTGGGTATCGATCTGCTGCAGTTCCTGCATCAGATCACTGTCGACGTGCAGACGGCCGGCTGTGTCAAGAATAACGACTTTGGCCCCGCTGCGTCGGGCTGCGGCAACGCCATTGCGGCAGACCTGCACGGGGTTGCTGGTGCGGGGGTCTTCTGAGTAGACAGGGCAACCGACCTGAGCACCGATGATTTTTAGCTGTTCGATGGCGGCCGGGCGCTGCAGGTCGGCGGCAACCAGCCAGGGTGACCAGCCCTGTTCTTTAAGTCGCGTGGCGAGTTTTCCGCAGGTGGTGGTTTTACCGGAACCCTGCAGACCGCACATCATGATGACGGTGGTGCCGTCGCGGCGAGTGGCCAGCGAATGATCGACGGGGCCCATGAGTTCCATCAGTTCCTGATGGACGATCCCGACGATCTGCTGTTCCGGGCGCAGCGACTTCAGGACATCTTCGCCGATGGCCTTTTGAGTGACTGT
>JBJTPZ010000586.1:0-7569 GCA_046075365.1 Planctomycetaceae bacterium | reverse complement strand
CGGTGCGCGGCTGGGGATGTTTGCCGGATTATTGCTGTCCGGGGGCTGGGCTCTGGTGGCGCTGCTCAGCGTGGCAGGTGATCGGTCTTTCGGCTTTTACGGCACGCTGTTTTGTCTGGCTGGTGTGATTCCCAGTGCAGCCTGGGGCATGTTGTCGGGGTCCATCGCCGGTAATCGTTCGAATGAGCGGACGGCGGGGATGCTGGGGGCTGCGATGTTTGTGGTGATCGCCAATCCGCTCAGCGGGCTTTCGCTGGTCGGCGAGCTGGTCCGGCATCCGGAGAACTTTTTTGATTTGTTACTGCCGCTGCTGGGTCATCTGGTGGGGTTGCTGGTGTATGTCGCGGCCGGTGCCTTGACGGGGTTGCTGGCAGTGCGAATGGGTCGGGAGCGGCTGGCTGAGGGAGCGAGGCCGGTTCCGCGGCAAGCGGTCAGTCCGTGGGTGACTGAGCAGCAGTGAGGAGTGGTCAGTGGTCAGCCGCGTTGCTGGCGGTTTGGCTCACGCGAAGCCGCGAAGACGCGAAGGAAGCCGCAAAGGGTCAGTGGGCGGTGGGCGTTTTTCGAGTACGAGTACGAGTACCGTCCGCCAGGGCGGACTGAGTACGAGTACGACGTGCGACGTGTTTGCGTTTTTCGTGCTCGTGCTCGAATTCCGCAATCTGCAATCCGCATTTCAATCGGGTGGGTGTGCCCCCTCACCCCCGACCCCTCTCCCCCGGTGGGGGCGAGGGGAGGATTTTGTGCTGTGGGACATTTAGCTCGTACTCGTGCTCGTGCTCGAATTCCGAATTCGCAGCGAGAAGGCGGCAGGGCGAGGCTGGGGGTGTTTAGTTTGGTTCGAGTCGATGGGTGGGGACGGGGCGACCGGGGCGGAAGCTTTGCATGGAGGTGATGGTGACGTTACCGCTGATGCTGTTGACGGCGGCGGTCAGTTCGGCGCGAACCAGTTGTTCGAGTGTTGCGGGATCAGCTGCGACTCGAGCATTGACCACGACATCGGCTGAGCGGGTGGTGGCCAGCGACGGCAGTGAGAGTTCGGGACCGGCGGCGTTGCTGACCAGGTTGGCTACTGCATAGCTGGAGTCGCACAGGCCGATGACTTTCAGGTGTGCTGCTTCGGCGCTGGCTGCCACCAGCCGGGTGTGCAGTCTGCCGATCAGGTCCAGCAGCAGGCTGTCCAGTGCGAAGGGTTCGGGTGCGCGGACTGCCACCTGGCTGTTGAGCCAGCCGAGTTCGGCTTCGCCTTCAGCGTACACGTCGTAATCCACATCCATGACGCGCCGACCGAACTGCCCTTTTTGATCGAGCATTTCGGTGAGCGTCTGGAAGCCCTGGCCGGTGCGTGCCGAGCAGCGGAGCACGGGGCGTCCCGGGTAGTCTCGTTCCAGCAGCGACTGCAGTTCGGCCACATCCTCCGGAGGCAGCTCGTCGATGCGATTGATCACCACGAAGTCAGCTTCTTCAATCTGTTTGCGGAAAATGTAGGCGGCTTTGGGTGAGAACCCGCTGCCTTCGCCGCGCAGGATTCGCAGTCCGTGGCTGGGTTTGAGGATGACGCCGTAGGGGGCAATTTCCAGTGGTGTGCCGTAGACCTGTGCCAGGGGGCGAATGACGGTCGCGACCAGATCCGTGCAGCTGCCCACCGGTTCGGCGAGGATGATTTCAGGCAGCTGTCCTGAGCCGAGGTGTTCGACGGTTGCGGTGAGTGCGTTGAAGTTGCAGCAGAAGCAGGAGCCGGCCACTTCGCCGACGTCGAACCCCTGAGACCGCAGATTCTGGGTGTCAACGAGGTCGGTGGTCTGGTCGTTGGTGACGATCCCGACTTTTTTTCCGAGAGTCATGTAGTGGCGGGCGAGTCGGGCGACGGTTGTGGTCTTGCCGGCGCCGAGAAAGCCACCGATCATGATGTAGACAGGAGTCATTGTTTGTTTGTCAATCGCTGGATTTTTCGGGGACTTCAAGTCGGCAGCAGCCCAGATCAACGGTTCGTCCGGCGCGGGGGCCTGAGCAGCGCAGATCGGGATGCAGGTTGTAATACATGAAACGACCTTCGCGACGGACCTGCACCAGCTGGGCGTGTTTCATGACTTTGAGGTGGTGCGAGATTGTCACGAGTTCGGCGTCGAGGAGGCTGGCGAGGTCGGAAACGGTCAGTTCACCTGCGCGAAGTGCATCGATGATCCGCAGTCGGTGCGGATCACTGAGTGCTTTGAGTCGTTCAGCGCAGAAGTCAGCGCTGAAGGAATCTGCAGGAGTTTGTTTCACGGAAATGGACCTTTGGGTGGTCGTGGGTCGTGGTCAGATTGCGGGTAATTGAACCTTTCCGGGGCTGCACTTGCAACTGGTGTCTCAATCTTTTACATTCCAATGATCATGAGAGTGTTTGGGCGTTGTGGCTGCGAGGGCGGTTTGTGGCTGCTGGTTGGGGGGGCGTTTGAATCACGAATGGACACGATGGAGGGTGGCTGGCGGCTGCCTAATCGTCAAATCAGGTAGTTTATGGTCGGGCGGCGAGTTACTCGGAACAGTTTTTGGCTGGAGTTTTTGACGTATTACGGGTGACGATAAACAAAATTTGGTGGGGGGGGCTTGAGGTGATGCGAGAGATTCGGGTGCGGAATGTCAGATTGCGGTGTCGTAGTGGATTCACGCTGATTGAGCTGCTGGTGGTGATAGCGATTATTGCGATTTTGGTATCGCTGATTTTGCCGGCCGTCCAGCAGGCTCGCGAGGCAGCTCGCCGGACGCAGTCAAAGAACAATCTCAAGCAGATAGGGCTTGCGGCATCGCTGTTTGAGGAGTCGTTTCGGCATTTCCCGACGAGTGGCGGGTATGACTATACGCCGGGTCAGGCCGGGAATTCAGCGGCTTATGAGAGCCGGGTGCGGGGCGTGATCACTGCGACTCCGAATGTCAACACGTTCATTCCCGGCTATGGTGCATTTCGTCCGCGTTGGGGTGATCCGGCGGATCAGCCGAAGTATCAGCTGGGATCAACTTTTTATTCTCTGCTGCCGTTTCTGGAGCAGACGGCGTTGTTTGATGATCCGCTGACGTGTTATCGGACGGGTTTGCCGGTGTTTTACATTCCGTCGCGTCGCAGTGGGGTGTTTGCGATTCCGGCGACGGATTCGGTGTATCCTGGCTGGGGTTACAGTGATGCGGGTCAGGGGCCTTGTGGCCGGACGGATTACGCGGCGAATGAGCTGGTGTTCTGGACGACGTATGCGGGCTGGGGCAAGGTGAGTCAGTACCGTGATTTGACGGACGGGACTTCGAACACGGTGTTTTTTGGCGAGAAAGCGATGGCGCAGCGGGCGTGGCAGGCGGGTGTGATGTATTGGGATGAGCCGTGGATTTTGGGTGGCAACGGCGGAGTGGGGCGATGTGGTTTTGAGTTGTACAGTGATTTTGAGCTGAATCGTTTTCCGGAGCGGGCGAGTGGTTCGGGCTGGAGTGACGGCCAGTACAGCTGTGGCGGCGGCAACTGGGGGACTCCCAGTCCCGGCGGGCCGCAGTTTGCGCTGGGTGACGGCAGTGTGCGATCATTGAGTTTCAATATTGACCGGGGTGTGATGCAGAACCTGATTCGTCCGGCTGACGGGAAAGTTGTGAGTCTGGAGTAGGGTGTTGGCAGCAGGGGAAGAGGGCTGGCTGGCGAGGGAGCAGTGATGGGTGTGAGGTTGTGTTGTGTGTGTTTGAATGTGGGCTTGAGCTTGAGCTTGAGTTTGTTGCTGGCGGGCTGTGATGACGGCCGACCGGTGCTGGTGGAGGCAACTGGTCGGGTGTTGTTGCAGGGTGCTGGTGTGACGGCTGGATCGATTGTGTTTCATCCGGACGCGGGGAATGCGTTTCAGGGGGATGCTCCCAGCAGTCAGCTGCAGCTGGACGGCAGTTTTTTGATGCAGACGTATCCGTGGGGTGAGGGTGTGGCGGTGGGGCGATATCGAGTGACCTTGTCGCCGCAGCTGGCCGCCAGGCTGGGTCTTGCCGAGTATTCAGATCCGACAAAAAGTCCGTTGCAGGTGGATGTAACGGCGGATGGTTTGCGTGGTCATGTGATTGAGCTGCCGGCAGCGGCGGGTGTGCAGCAGGGTAAGGGAGGGAAGCGGTGATGAGTGTCGTGGAGCGAGAGGCAGCGATCCCCAACAGGACTCCGGCGGACGCAGCGGCGGCGGTGCGGTTTCATGTCAGCCTGAACGTATCGGATTTGCGACGATCGGCTCAGTTTTATGCGGCTTTGTTTGGTCAGGATCCGGTGAAGCTGTATGGTGACTATGCGAAGTTTGAGATCGCGGATCCCCCGCTGGTGCTTAGTCTGAAACCGAAGCGGGCGTGTGCGGGCGGGCCATTGAATCATCTGGGGCTGCGTCTGACGACGACGGGTGCCCTGGAGGCCGTGTACAGCAGGCTGCGTGCGGTGAATGCGCGGATTGGCCGGCAGGATCATGTGCAGTGCTGTTATGCAGAGCAGACGAAGCTGTGGATTACGGATCCGGACGGGACATTGTGGGAGGTGTATGTGTTTCATCGGGACGTGCCGGACTGGGGTGAGAAGCACAACAAGCTGAAGCTCTGGGTGGCTCCTGTGAAGGCATTTGGTCTGGCTGGTCTGGTGCGTCGCTGGTGGAACAACGGCTTTGGGAAGCGGGTGAGCGGTGATCAGTCGGCGGCGGTCCTGGAGGGTTCTGATGCGGAGGGCGGCAGCTGCAGTCGTCCGGTGTGAGTGGCGTGAGTTTTTGCGCGGGCGGGTGGTGTGGCCGGGGAATGCGGCTGCAGTCTGTTGTTTAACAATCAAACGTTTGTGTGATTGTAAGACTGCTTGAGTGTTCGGTGTTCGGTGTTCGGTGTTCGGGGCTGAAGGCTGAAGGCTGAGGGCTGAAGGCTGAAGGCTGAGGGGTGTTTCCGGGAGGGGGGGAAGTCAGCATGGGGGGCTGGGAGTGCGAGTCCGCGATGTACTGGCTGCGTCTGCCGTGGAACTGGGGTCGGCAGGTATTGCGGAACGGGTCTGACATTTTGCGGGTGCTGGACATTCTGCGTTTGCGTCCGCTGCCGGCGGGTCTGGTATCGGAGGAGCATCCGTGGGTGACGGGTTTGAATCCGGCGACTGGTATTCCTGTCTGGTTTGACAATGTGATTTATCGGTCGCCGCGTACAGATGCGGAGAGTTTGGCGACGGACGAGCAGGTGTTGCTGGCGAACGGTCGATTTTTAGCTTTGCGGGTGCGGCAGTCGGCGGTGTTGCCGGAGGTTCCGCAGGGGGCGGGCAGGCGGATGCCGCACTGTATTAACTACATGCATGGCAGTTCGCACTACAACAGCGGGTTGATTTTGCTGAACGACATTGCGGACGCGTATCGGCATGTGAATGACGGTCGTTTTCGGCTGGAGCTGTGTCGTTTTGTGCGTGAGGAGCGGCGGGAGGTGTTGTTTTTGCTGCGGAGTCGCGAGTATGAGTCGCGTGATCTGGCGGAGCTGTCGTGCTGTATGCGGAGTCATTTTCACTGGTTTTGCAATCCGAACGGACCGCGTGCGAGCGTGTTGTGGGGCAATAAGGCTCCTTTTCCCGCTTTGAATCTGATCACTGGTCACTGGGCGGATGATGTGTACTCGCTGAAGCGTGCCGGGGGTGCGGAGCGGGTGGTGCGTCCGGCGATAGAGCGTGGGCGATATTTTGTGAATTTTGGGTTGGCAGCGGGGCGGAGCCGGGCAATTTTTCCGGAGCGGCTGCTGGCGTGGGTCAATCATCAGCGAGTGCGTTTGCGGGGTCGGCGGGGCGGGATGTTTTTCGTGGACCGTCGCAGCGTGTATGCTGACGAGATTGAGCGGCGAGTGAGTCGTGGTTTGCCTGAGGAGGATCGGGCTCGAACGTGGGGGCGAGGGGATGCTGGATCGAGCATTGCGGCGTGTGATTGATCCTTGTCTTGAACCGGTGGCCGGTCTGATGTTGCGGTCGGGTGTGACGGCCAACGGTGTGACGGTGCTGGGTTTTGTGCTGGGGCTTGGTGGCTGCGCAGCGATTGCTGCGGGGTTTGTCTGGCTGGGACTGGTGCTGATTTTAGGCAATCGTCTGGCGGACGGCCTGGACGGGATGGTAGCGCGGCGGAGCAGCGGAACGGGTGCGGGTTCGGATCTGGGTGGTTTTCTGGACATTGTGCTGGACCTGCTGTTTTATGCTTTGGTGCCGCTGAGTTTTGGGCTGCTGGATCGGGAGCGGAATTTATTGCCGGCTGCGGTGTTGCTGGTGAGTTTCTTTGGAACTTCGGGCTCATTTCTGGCGTATGCGGTGTTGATGGCGAAGCGAGGCGATTCCGGGGACGGGAAATCTTTTTTTTATTCTGCCGGTTTGATGGAGGGTTCTGAGACGGTGTTGTTTTTTGTGGCGTTTTGTGTGTTTCCGGGCTGGTTTGCCGAGCTGGCGTGGGTTTTTGCGGGGTTGTGTTTGTTGACGACGCTGCAGCGGGTGCTGGCGGGGATGAGGATGTTTTGAGTGTTCGGTGTTCGGTGTTCGTTTTGGCGAGCCACGGACGGGAGTCCGCGGGTGGCTGTGTTCGTAGCTCGGGCTTTCCAGCCCGAGATCTGCCCTCTGCGTTTGGTGCGTTTGGTGATTGTGGCACCGGGGCGGGGATTTGCTGGCTGTTGGTCTCACGCGAAGCCGCGAAGCCGCAAAGAGAAACGCAGTGGTCAGTGTTCGGCGAGCTGCGGACGGGAGTCTGCGGGTGGTTCGCTTCGTAGCTCGGGCTTTCCAGCCCGAGCATTGCCCTCCGCGTTTGGTGCGTTTGGTGATTGTGGCACTGGGGTGGGCGATTTGCTGGCTGTTGGACTCACGCGAAGCCGCGAAGCCGCGAAGAGAAACGCAGTGGTCAGTGTTTGGCGAGCCGCGGACGGGAGTCTGCGGGTGTTTCGCTTTGTAGCTCGGGCTTTCCAGCCCGAGATCGGCCCTCTGCGTTTGGTGCGTTTGGTGATTGTGGCACAGGGGCGGGTGATTTGCTGGCTGTTGGACTCACGCGAAGCCGCGAAGCCGCGAAGAGAAACGCAGTGGTCAGTGTTCGGCGAGCCGCGGACGGGAGTCTGCGGGTGGTTCGCTCTGTAGCTCGGGCTTTCCAGCCCGAGCACATTGCTGACAGTGATGTGGGGCGGGGCGTGTTGGTGTGTGGGAGGGTGTGGCCCCCTCACCCCCGACCCCTCTCCCTCGTTTCACGGGGGCGAGGGGAGGAAGAGTGTTCGGTGGGCAGTTGGACTCACGCGAAGGCGCGAAGCCGCGAAGGGAAACGCACGGGGGGTGGGATAGTGGGCGGTGGAGGTGCGTTTTTCGAGTACGAGTACGAGTACCGTCCGCCAGGGCGGACTGAGTACGAGTACGAGGTGGGGCGTGTTTGCGTTTTTCGTGCGTTGCTTGAAATTCGAGCGGCCGAGTTGGTTTTGCAGGGGCGGGGGTTGCGGCGGGCGGGTAAAAAAACCGCTCGGGTGAGCGGTTCAGGGACCTTTCGGTCGATTGCGCAAGACAGGACTTGAACCTGCATGGGATATAACTCCCACTAGCTCCTGAAGCTAGCGCGTCTGCCAATT
>JBJTPZ010000585.1:0-10694 GCA_046075365.1 Planctomycetaceae bacterium | reverse complement strand
TCAGTGAAGGTGGCGTCGAGGACTGTTTCCGACTGTCCCGAGACGATTGTCGAAGTTCTTCCGGCATACTGCAGCTGATGCAGTTGCAGGTCGCTGGCCGGCTGAATTCGCCCCTGCTGCACGTTCCAGATTTCCAGATTGTCACGGCGTCTGAGATGGCCGGCAACGATCCGCCGTCCATCCATGGAGACGCGCAGAAATGCGGGCAGCTGTTCGTCTGCTGAGGCGAACGAGGGCACAGGAGCAGCGTCAGTTCCTGTTGCGAAAGGAAATTCGTTCGACTGCAGGCCGGGGCGGGCTGGCAGCCACGCAAATGCTCGCCGGTCTTCGCGGCTGTTGAGGCCGAGGATCAAAGCCTGGCCATCAGGGGCAATGCTGAGAGTCAGGATGGTCGCCGGCAGAAACTGCCCTGCTCCGTCACCGGCGGGCTGCTGAATTCTGAGCTGTCCGATGTTGATTTTGGCGACCAGTTCGGCATTTGTATCAGGACGCGGTCCCGCGGCATCTGCGATCAGCGGAAAGGCTCTGACGAAACGATCTCGTCCCTGTGCCGAATAGTGCAGCAGAAACCGTTCGTCAGGGGCGACGGCAAAGTGGGTGCAGCGATGATCCACTGCGGGGTCAGCAAACAAAGACACGTTCTGCAGCAAAGGCGTTGGTCCTGGGCCAGTCAGTTCCATGATTTGCAGAGAGGTGCGGCGATCGGAAGAGGCGAGGTAGAGCCGCTGTTCGTTGCCGCTGAATGCGGCAAAGGCTGTTCGGAAGACGTTGTCCCGGTCCTGCGGCAAATTGCGAAACTGGAATTGTTGCTGCTGATCACGGCTCCACAGCAGGACGCGACCTGTTTTCATCAGCACTGCGGCATGACGGCCCCGTGAAGACACAAGAAGGCGGTCGACAGCCCCGGGGTCAGTGAATGGCAATCGCTGAATTGCGACGGCATCCAGCGGGATGGCGGCGGTGTCGGAAAATTCCAGAGAGCGAGCGGCGTCTGGCTGTTCTGACTGTCGCACGAGGCGCACCAGTGTGCGTCCATCATCGCTGAGTGCCGCCAGCGCGGAGCGTTCGGGAAACTGCAGTCGTGCGGCGCTGTCGGGTTTGGCTGCACGCCGAACGGCCTGTTCCATTTTTTCGCGAATACTATTGCGGACGGCATCAGTGAACCATGGATTGGGCCGACCGGCGGCAGCACGGGCTTCAAGTTCCCTGAGGGCGGTTTCTGCGAGCGGGATCACTGCCTGCCATTCGCGCAGGTCCTGGCGAGCTTCCAGCTGCTGGATGATGTTATCCAGTGCGACTCGATCGGCAACTGACTGTTGATTGCGTACTTCCACAGCGGCCGCTGCGACATCGGCTTGTGCTTTTTTTGTAACGGCTTCACTTTCCGCGATGACTTTCTGTTTTTCCGTGTTGGCTGCGGCAAGTTCTTCGATCGCCTGTTTCTGGCTGGCGCGGGCGGCGGCCGCAGCCTTATCAGCAGTTTCGCGGGCCATGTTGGCGGTGCTGGCCAGCATTTCCGCCTGAGTTTTAGCGGCCGCCGCTGCCTGCTCAGCTTTCTGTGCGGCGACTTTGTCCTGTTCGGCCTGCAGCTTGGCCTGTTCAGCGGCCTGCTGACCGGCGACTGCAAGTTTCGCCGCATCTTCAGCCGACTGTTTGCGGGATTCCGCATCCGCGGCGAGTTTCTCTGCTTCCTGTCGTTTGCTGGTGGCCTGTTTGATATCCTGCTGTGCCGAGCGAATTTCGTCACGCGCGGATTTCAGGTCGAGCTGGAACACCAGTGTCAGTCCCAGCAGCAGCATGGCCAGTCCGCTGGAGATCAGCCATGTGGTGCGAACGATTGTGCGTCGCCGTCGTCCGGACAGCAGCTGGGCTGCCAGGCTGGTGAGTTCCGGTTCCGTGCGAGCGGCGACGACTTCCAGTCCGAGATCGAAGTCATTGCGTCGCAGCGCAAGTTTGGCAAAGGCTTCGCGGGCAGCACGATCTCCTGCGATGGCGCGCTGATCATTGGGCCAGAGTCGCAGAGCTTCCGTGAACAGAGCCACGGATTGCTGGTACTGATCGTAGCTGGAGGCTTTATCGGACGAGCCGCGTGTGGCAGCGAGCAGTTCTTCAGCGCGGCCTGTGGTGCGATACTGGCGAATGGCGTTCTGCAGTTCACCGACACTGGAGTAGCGATCAGCCGGTGCCGTGGCCATGGCCCGGCGGGCGATCTGCATGAGTTCGCCCGTATTTTGCACCTCAGGTTCAATCAGGTTTTTGCGTACGGCTTCAAAGATTGCGTCGCGTCGCTGGCGTGGTCCGGTCGCGTTCTTAAGAGACTTCAGCAGGTGCGGCGGGAAGCCTTCGAGAATCTCGAACAGGATTGCGCCCAGCAGGTAGACATCTGTCTGCGGGCAGATTCTGCGTGTATCGATGTCGAAAAGTTCGGGAGCAGCATAGGCCAGTGTGCCGGCACAGCCGCGACTGCTGACCAGGACGCTATCGCGGCGCGGGAAGTTTTCGTTGACGACAGCGAGGCCCCAGTCCAGCACGATTACTTCGCCGTAGGAGCCGACGAAGACATTTTCTGGTTTCAGGTCGCGGTTAATAACACCCAGCGAATGTGCGTACGCGACGGCGTCGCAGACTTTCAGAAAGATATCGAGGTTGTCTTCGCGGGTCAGCTCGGGCATGGCTTTGCGCCAGTCGCGTCCGGCCACCTGTTTCATGGAGTAGAACAGTTTGCCTTCCGAGTTTCTGCCGAGGTCATGCACGGGTACGATGTTGGGGTGCACGAGATTTGCCGTAATAACGGCTTCAGAGACGAACATTTCCTGAGCGGCAACCGGATCATCCTGATTGGGTTTCAGGGTTTTGATTGCCATTTCTCTGTTGAGTGACGTCTGCCTCGCGCGATAGACGATCCCCATGCCACCCTGAGCGAGTGTGCCAAGAATCTGATATTCGGGAGCACTGCCGGCCTGTGCGATGGCTGCAGCGACGGGGGATGCCTGGAGAGCCGCGTCATTCAGTCGATTGACTATTCCTGAAAGCTGGCCTTCGACGTTGTGCGAATGGATCCTGAGGTTCCATGTGCTGCGTGCAGGACCGTCTGTGAGGTTGCCGGGTTCCGAAGCAAACTCAGTTGCCAGTTCAGAGCGGGACGGCTGGCCCGGGCCGACGACCAGAGTGGCTTCATCATCCACCGGGGAAGGTGACCGCTGTGGCGGTGCGGTCGCGGACGCATCGGCTTCATCAGTTGAACCGGAGGCGATGGTGGCATTCGCATCATCGGCAGCAAACGGCGACTGGGAATCGCGGATGGTGGCGAGCGGATCGAGGTGCATCTCCAGCGGCAGCGGGTTGGCACCCGGAGCTACGCCCTGTTCAGTTGCCATGGCGTCGGCTTCAGCGAACGGAGTAACGTCCGTTGACAGTTCGCTGGGTTCTGATGGCCGCTGATCCTGCGGCTGATTTTGGTCCTGTCCGGCCATATCTGGTGTACCCTGGAAATTACAGTGAAGTCTGCAGTGTGCTCAGGACTGGAGTGCAGATCAGGAGTTCGGTACGGGTTGCGGTGGTGCTGGATCGGGTGGAACCGGCTGAAGCCGGGGCAGATTTTCGGGCTGATCCGGAGTCTGTTCATCACGAGCCGGGAACGGCTGACCTTCGATCACATCGAACATCAGCAGCTGACGTTCGATTCGTACGACAGCTCCGGAAGCCGTGCGTTTCTGCGTCACCAGCCACAATTCATAATCTTCGCCGTCAAGCAGCGGTCGTTCGGTCTGACGAGATTGTCGCAGCACCCAGGCCTTCAGAGCCTGCGGGTTCAGCAGTTCCTCGCCCTGTTCAAACTTATTGAGCTGCCTGAGTACAGTATATCGACCCAGTTCGGATTGTCGTACTTCGTAGATATCCTCCGTGGCAGCAACGTTGTTTTCCAGTTCCGTTTCCAGCTGCACGACAGTATTGTTAAGAAGAATGGGCGCCACGACGGGCTCGAAATCAGCTCGCGGTTTAGGCTGCACCCGGGCAGGTGGCTGCTGTTGCACGAGCGGAATGAAGGCGCGGCGGGGAGGTCGCGGCGGTGGCGGTCCATCGGAATCATTGTTTCCGCGATTGCCGTTCCCCGGTCCATTCCCGTTGTTGTTGAAGGGGCCACCGCCGAACGGGCTGACGGGCACCTGAATGCGGACGACCGCCCCATCGAAATGGAAGTCAGCGTCAGAATTTACATCACTGAATACGTCCCGTGGTCCGCTTGTGTCACCCGGCTGCAGGTTTCCGGTGGCAGCGCTGTCAGAAGAAGAAATCAGCCCTGTCGTCAGATCATTGCCGGTGGCCGGGTTGCGAACTTTGCCCACCGGCACGGCTGCTGAAAACTGACCCTGCTGTACTGTGCCGCCAAAGACGCGAATGGATTCGTGGTGTGAGACGCTGAAGTCGACAAGGAACTGGTTCCTGCCGGCTTCGAGAAACCGCAGGAACTCGTTCATGGAATAACTGTGGCCCAGCAATTGCGGACCGGGATTGACGTACAAGGTGGCAGGCTGTGGATCGGACGGATCGCGCCAGTCGATGTCCAGCCGCAGGTTTTCTTCCGCCGGCTGACCAGTGGCCGCGGCGCTGGTGATCTGCACTTCGAACACCACTTGCAGACTGGCGCTGCCTCGTCCGCCTGGGGCCGGTGCAGCAGGGTCAGGACGCAGCGATCCGGGGAACACCAGCCGTCCCTGCGGTGACGTTTCTGCCTTGCTGGCGTCAAAGAAGGCGGTTGAACTGCTGGCGCCGGCCGCGGGACGAGCAAGAAATGTCGTGGCCACGCCGCCATCGGTTCGCAAAATGACTCGACCGTCAAACAGTACTTTGCCAGTGGCAGAATCCGGCAGCTGATTGCCTCCGGGCATTTGACCACGAGCGATCAGCAGCAGTTGGTCAGCGGTCTGTCTTGCGGAAACGTTGGCCGTCGGGTTGCCGTCGGTGGTGATCACGACACCATCCGCCACTCGAATGTTGCCTGCAGCATCTATCAGAATCTGTTCGGAGCGGGCCGGATCACCATTGGTGGCTCGCAGCAGGACCGGCGCCGTGTCACCGATGCGGATATCGCCGCCGGCGACGATCGTCAGCCGATTTCCCGTGGTGGCAAGATCCTGGACCAGCACATCGCCACCGGTGAGGGAATCGGTCCGGATCAGCAGATCGCCCCCGTTTGTGGCAGCCGCAGAGCCAGTCTGCATCGTGATGTTGTGGCCTGCCAGCAGTGAAATTGAGTGATTGAGGGCTGAGCTGACCTGCGCATTGGCCGTCAGCACCAGATCTTCGATGGCGGTCAGGCGAATTTCGGGCTGGCTGGCTCCGGGCGAGCCCGCCGGATCGCCGGTACGGCGGAACGCCTGCACTGTGCCGTCCACCAGCAGGCTTTGCCCGGCTTTGACCAGAATGCTGCCGGTGCCGGTCAGCTGCAGGCTTTCGACTCGGAGGCTGTCGAGTTCAAGAAACTCCAGATTGCCGGTTCCGCTGATGCTGGCGGTCAGGGAGTCGAGGCGAGTTTCCAGCGGATTCCCGGTTCCAATGCCGTCGCGTGCCTGCAGAACAGCGTGACCCGCCTGCAGGTTCACACCGGCGAAGCCGGCATCATCATTGATGTCATTGAGAGCACCACCGGCAACGGTGAGGCTGATGAGTCGATCCGTATTGCTGAGCAGGTCAAGGCCCAGGTTTCCGGCGGCTGCCAGCTGCGTCAGCCGCAGATCGCCACTGCTGCGATTTTGAGCCCCCAGCCGCGTCGTGCTGATTTCGAGGGGATTTTCAGAGCCGATACCAGTGGCAGCCTCGAGATTCAGACTGTTGGCGGCAAGATTAAGTCTGACAATACCAGCGGAATCATTGGCGTCGACAATTGCCCCGGAGCGAGCTGAGAGCAGCAGGTGATTCTGAGCCCTGATGCTGCTGACGGATGCGTCTGTGATGGTCTGCACAGTGGCGTCGCCAGCTGCGTCGATGAAGGAATCCTGTGACATGGACAGACCGGCGACGTCCGCGATGATGGTGATGTCCCCGACCAGCGTCTGAATTTCGCCTGTGCCCGCAAGGACGACTTCGGCCGCCGTCACAGAGATATCGCCGGTGGTTGCCAGCACCGGTCTGAGCACGCGGAGCTCGCCCCCCGCCCTGACTCGAACAGCGCCGTTGCTGCCGCCGGAAAGCAGGCCATTGCGAGTGACGGTCAGGCTGCCGGGCGAGGTCAGGAAAATTCCGTTTCCGCCGCTGACTGCATCCAGCTGGCCGGCCGATATGTTCAGGTCGTCGCCAGGCTGGTTTCCGCCGATGCTGAGTCCGGCCTGCAGCCAGACAGCGCCGGCGGCAGCGAGGTTCAGTGTTTCATTCGGGCTGGCATCGCTGATACTGCCCGTTGCCGCAGTCAGTGCCAGATTCCCGGATTCGCTGGCAATGCGAGTTAGCTGCAGGTTGTCCTGAGCTGTGATGCTGATGTCTCCCGTCTTGCTGGTGATGCCGGCAGCTCCCAGCATTGCCAGATTACCGCTCCGGGCGGCGATGCTGATCGAACCATTTCCGCTGGTGCTGATGTCAGCTGCAGACTGTAACTGCACGCTGCCGGCAGCGCTGAGGCGGATGTCGCCGCCACCGGCCGTGATTGGCGCTGCGGCTGTCAGATCACCGTCGTCGACCTGCACATCGAGATTACTGGAGACACCGTCAGTTCGGAGGCCAGTGCCGGCAATGGTGAGGCTTCTCAGTGCCGTGAGCTGCAGTGAGCCGCCCAGTAATGTGGCTTCAAGGCTGCCGGCAGACACCGTCAGGCTGGCGGTCCAGAACTGGTCGGTGGTGCCGGAAGAAAGGGACACGAACCCCTGAGTACTGATATGGGCCGTGCTTTGCTTCAGATCGCCGCTCAGGCGACCGTCGGAATTTCCGACTGCAGCTTTGACAGTGATGTCACCGTCAAGACTCTGCACGCGGAACAAGCTGACACTGGCTGCTGCCGTCAGCGTGATACTGCCGTGCCGGGAGGCAACCAGTGTGTCGGGACTGAGTGTAAGACTGCCGCTGCTGGTCACTGTGCTGCCGGGCGGACGCGTGCCGGCTGCCAGAAGTATGTTGCCCTGCCCCGCTGTACTGATGGCTGTGCCCGGCTGAACTCGCAGGTGATCGCCTGACAGCAGTTCCAGGTCGCCGCCACTGGCATTGAGCACAGAAGATTCGATGGTAATCATTCGCGGACTGCTGACTCGAATGCTGCCGGGCGATTGCAGGCTGGCATCGGTCACCTGCAGTCCGGTGACTCCGGCGACATCGGAGATCAGGGTTTCGGCGAAGGAGTACAGATTTATTCCGCCGGTCTGGGTCAGTGCTGCGAGGGTTACGGGGTCCGTGCCCAGTTCGATGCTGTTCGCCGCGGTGCCAATTCCGGAGCGGGCCTCGAGCGCGATGCGGAGGGCCTCGAGGTCGCTGTCGGGATCCTGTCCCAGCTCGGTGATGGAGTCGGCCGCGGCCAGAGACAGAGTGCCGGGCGAGCTGATGCGACCGACTGTGATGGAACCGGAATCTGTTGTGGCAAGAGTCATGTTGCCGGAGCGTTGCTGGCGGGCCAGAACGACGGTCAGATCGCCTTCGAAGGTCTGCAGACTGATGCTGCCGTCAACAGCCAGAACATCTTCGAAAACTGTCTGTCCCTGCCCCGTGACTGTAATTGCCCCAGTGCCGGTGGCCACGCGAGTAAATCGACCGTCGCGTGAGTTATTGAGGTGAATCTGGCCATCGGCCGACTCTGCAGTGATCCGCGCGGCGGTCAGCTGCAGAGGGATTTCGTCACCGATGCCGGTATCGGCGTTCAGCAGCACTTCGCTGGCCTGAATGGGGCCACCCCCGGAGATCTGACCGCCGAGAGCTGTCAGGGTAATGCGTTCACCGGCCTGCAGTCGTCCTTCGAGCAGCTGATCGCCGGTAATGGATCCGCTGCTGAGCAGAATCGTGCCGGCAGCCGGTGAGTCGCCGGCGACAATCCGGCCGGTGGTTGTGACGGCGATGCTGCCGGCGGTACCGAGGCCTGCTGTCAGGGTGACCGATTGCGTGGCTTCAAGCGAGCCGGAAATGACGGCACTGCCATCAGTTGTCGTCAGTCTGAGATCGGCGCTGCGGACCGTCGAGCTGACCTGCAGGTTACGATCACTGTTCAATTCAACGACGCTGGCGGCTGTCACATCGGCGGCCACGATCAGATTTTCGCGAGCACGCGCAGAGGCTTCAAGGTTGGCCGTGAGGGACTGTGAATTCCCGTCGAGATCGGTCAGATGCAAAGAACCTGAGGAGCTGACTGTCAGAAAGTTGCCGCCCCGGCCATCAAACTGTGTCGTGTTACCTATGCTGTTCTGCGGCGGCGTGATGCTGAGCAACTGGGATGAAGCGGAGCGAACAAGAATCTGTGCCGCCGAAAGACTGATGATCTGCTGACCTGCTGTGATGTTCTGAGCCTCGAGCCGCAGTCGGTCGGCGACCTGTACCGGCTGCTGCAGCGTGATGGTGCCGACGCCGTCCTCATTGGCATCGGCGATCAGAGCGAGGCTGCCCAGACGCTGCGGATCGGTGCCACTGATGGTCAGGTGATCGTCTGAAATCAGGAACAGCGTATCGGCCTGCAGGGAATCGGTGCTGAAGCTGGTGCCTCGCAGAGCCGCGAATTCGCGGGCTTCCACGGAAAGTTTGCCTGTCAGGCTGAGCTCGAGGGGCTGTGGCAATCCGTTGAAAAAGTCGGTCGGCGGGCCGCCGATGCTGACGGCCTGCAGCAGCAGGTTGTCGGCGATGATATTGGTACGGGAAACGCCGGCGTCGTCATTGTTGTCGGCAATTTGCCCGTTTGATGTCTGAACAGTGACGGAACCACCGGTCTGCAGCAGAGCCAGCTGAATGTCGGCATCCGCTAAGAGCCGGATCTGGCCGTTCTGAGCTTTGATGAGAGCCTCGGAATTCATCTGAATCCCGGAGTCGCTGCCGCGGGCCTGCATCTGAATGTTGCCGCTGCCGACGGCAATCACAGGAGCAGCAGCAAGCTGCAGGATCTGCCCGTCAGCCAGCAGCTGAATGTTGCCGCCGAGAAAGTTGCGGATACCTGAGCTGATGGTCATGTCGCCGGTGGCTGACAGACTGAGCAGCGAATCAGGTGCAGAGCCAGTGTCCTGCCCGGCCTCGCCCAGCTGCAGTCCGCTGGTGTCGGCAAGTCTGCTGACGGTGACTGATCCGTCGACGGCCAGCAGCAGGCTGCCGCTGCGGGAACTGGCTGCCAGCTGCAGCTGGTTTCCGGTCAGGTCCAGCGCTTTGCCGCTGGTACCGACTCCGTTTTCGGTCTGCAGCAGGATTTCGGTGGCGGTCAGATCGGCGGTGCTGTCGCTGGCGGATTCGGCGATGGAACCGGCCGTGATTGAGATTCGGTTACCGACGGCCTGCAGGCTGTTGATCTGCAGCGGGCCATTGCCGTTATCAATTGTCAGGTTTCCGGAACCACCGGCGATGGCTGTGTCAAGCAAAATCGGCGCCGATTCTGCAATGACCAAAATATTGCCGTCTTGTGTGGTAATTTGCTGGATTTCTGCGGCAGCTGCGGATGTCAGACTGACGTTGCCGAGCCCTGTGGTCAGGCTGGACCAGCGGGTGGCAGTGTTGCTGATCAGACTGACGTCACCGTTGATTGAGTCAGCGGAGACCTCTGCGGCCTTCGTGCGAAGCGGGCTGATGCTGCCGATTCCAGTGGCGGCATTCAGTTTTAGACTTTTGGCGGTCAGCTCGGCCGATCCGTTGATTGAGCCAGCTGCGGCGTTGGCCGTGAGGCTGTCTGCCGCGCTGATGGTTCCGTTCAGCAGCATGTTTCCGCTGTTACTGCCGGCTGACAGTGCGATGTCACCGCTGGTGGCTGAGCCGCCGGCTTTGATGCTGGAGGTACCGGTGGTCTGCAGGCTGCCGGTGCCGTCGCTGCCGGCGGCGATTGTGACCAGCTTCGTGGCGACGATCTGACTGGTGATGACAATGTCGTCATTGGCCGAGATGGTGACAGTTTCGGGATCAATTTCAGCATTGATGGCCGTGCTTCCGGTTGACGTGAGCACGATGTTGCCTGCCGCCAGCACTTTGCTGCTGACGTTCAGGTTGCCGGTGACAGCCAGCTCAAGATTTCCGTCGGCAGCGGACGACGAGAAAGCGTTTCCATCGCCATTCAGGTCACGTAATTCAACACTGCTGTCGGCGACGATCTGCAGGCTGGCTGCGGACCGGGCGTCGAGTGCCGCGGGTGTTCCGTTGGCAGGCGTCTGGAGATTGATGCGGAGGGATTCAGAGCGGGCCGACTGGAACAGCAGATTGTGTGCGGCCAGTTGAGTACCGCCGGTTCCGCCGTCGATATCAGCGGCCGAGATTCTGAGGTTGCCGGTGACTGCCACAGGATTCTGCAGCGTGAGTGTACCGGTTCCGTTATTGTCGAGATCGGCCAGCAGTGCAAGATGTTTGACGAGCGGTGTGCCGGGTGATGAGAAGACAATGTTGAGGTCTGACATCAGGAACAGTGTTTCCGCGGCCAGTGTTCCAGTTCCGCTGATGTTTCCGTGCAGTGCGGCGAAGCTTTGCGCCTGGACGGTGAGAGTTCCGGTCAGGTCAATTTCGAGTCCATCTGGCAGATCCGTGAAGAAGCTGGCTGGTGCATT
>JBJTPZ010000584.1:0-1317 GCA_046075365.1 Planctomycetaceae bacterium | reverse complement strand
CCAACACCCAATTCCCTGTGCTCGCTCAGGTGGAAATCGCCCCGGAATTCCCGGATTGCCAGCGTTTCACCATCCCAGACTCCACCGCTTGCCGCTGAAGCTCCAGAAGCCGCACTCCCGTCCACGCTGAATCCAGCGGGCCCCCTCCGGAAGGAAACTGCGGCGAAGGAAACGCAGAAGGAAATTCAGTGGATGCAGGCACGTCGAAGGAAACAAGCTGTCGCGAAAGCTGCCGGGAAGCAAACAGGCCTCAGCCGCTGGAGGTCGCAGCGCTGCTGAAATTGGCTGCAACGAATGTGCTGTTTTCAGAGGGTGATGGGCCGAAAGTCCAGCTTCACTCGGTCGCGAATGCCCTTGAAGTTTTCGATGGTGATGGCGGTTACTCGTCGCCAACACCCAGCTTATGGGCCCAGTCGCTGATGTATTGACGGTCGACAGTCGGGCCCTGCACTTCCAGCACGCCCCGAATGTCGCGGAGGTGTTTTTGCGATCCGCCCTCCTGGAAATACTTCAACTTCATCAAAATGACATCTTCAGGCGAGGCAAAACGGACCGTGCGATCATCGAGTGCCGGAAGTTCACGGGCTCGGATCATGCGGTTCTGGTTGAACTCGGTCGGGGCGACCACCATGAAATCAACAGCAGATCTTCAGGTTCCATGAGACATTCTGCGGGCCACGATTGTCTGCACTTCGACCGGGGACCGCTCCGGGCATTCGGCCGCCACAATGCGCTCGATCATTCTGCGAGCCGATCGCCACATTCCCCACGCAATCCGCAACCGTTCAACTTCAGTTTTTGCAGCCAGCACGCAAGCCATCTCGGGCTGGATCACGTCAGCCGCTGAATCACTCGCTGGTCCACGACTTATCATTCCGATCCCCCTTTTCATATGACGATTGCACGGGTTTATTGCGCCGCTCAAACACCTCGCGAGCGGAGTGCAGTGCTTGCAGGCCTGTGCGATTCCCGCCACTGTTCGCACTAAAGAGCAGCGTAATTGGTAACATGCCAGCACGATTCATTCGCGATTACGCCTGAGTTCATTGCATCAGAGTACGGCAACCAGGCCCGTGTGCCTGTAGATTTTTGGGTTGCCGCCTGCCAATTTCGAGTTTCGTTTGCGGCTCAACGCCGAACAGGGTGCGCGGGATGGGGAAAAGGAATTTGGACGGTTTACAGAAAGTGGTCATCTCGGTCTGACAAAGGTGTGGTTCCGAAGACACACAGCTTCAGGGGACCGAGAGAGAATCGTACCGCGCGTTTGGCTGCCCGCACCACTCACCGATTGACTGCCGCCAGGAGGAATCGGTTTTT
>JBJTPZ010000583.1:0-5486 GCA_046075365.1 Planctomycetaceae bacterium | reverse complement strand
CACCCTTGCCGGGGGCGTTGCCTTTCGTGAATATTCCGGCATGAGAGTAGCCAAACCTATTGTGTTGACTGATGACGAACGAACGTCCCTTTCGCAGTGGGCTCGCGGGAGAAAAACGCCGGCCCGTCTCGTGCAGCGTGCCAAGATTGTGCTCGCCGCAGCTGAGGGCAAAGAAAATAAAGACATTGCTTCAGAGCTAAAGTGTACCCGCCGTACCGTTGGCACGTGGCGAAATCGGTTTGTTGAAGGCCGATTGGATGCCCTTAAAAAAGATGCTCCTCGAAGTGGGCGAAAACCAAGTGTACGGGCGGTCAAGGAAGCCGAAATTATTCGCAAGACGACGCAGGAGAAGCCAACAAACGCAACGCAATGGTCGGTACGGTCCATGGCAAAGGCTGTGGGGGTAAGTAAGGCCACGGTGCAACGAGTGTGGTCGGACAACGGACTACAACCTCACCGTACCAAGACCTTCAAGGTATCCAACGACCCGAATTTCGTTGAAAAGCTGACTGACGTCGTTGGCCTGTATCTCAATCCGCCAGAACGGGCGCTCGTTTTGTCGTGCGATGAGAAAAGTCAAATTCAGGCTCTTGATCGCACGCAGAAGAGTCTCCCGATGTATCCGGGGCGACTGAAGACGCTCACACATGACTACAAACGAAATGGCACGACGACTTTGTTTGCAGCCATCGAACTTGCCGAGGGGCGGATCATCGCGGAATGCATGCCACGACATCGCCATCAGGAGTGGATACGGTTTCTGAAGAAGATCGATGCAGAGACTCCGTCGGAACTGGACTTACACCTCATCGTGGATAACTACGTAACTCACAAACATCCAAAAGTCCAAAGCTGGTTGAAGCGGCACAAACGATTTCATACACACTTCACTCCGACAAGTAGCTCATGGCTAAATGTCATCGAGCGATGGTTTCGGGACATCACGTGCAACCGAATTCGGAATGGCGTGTTCCAAAGCGTGGAGCAACTGGAGAAAGCGATCCAATCCTATATCGCAGCACACAATGCTAACCCGAAGACCTTCGTGTGGACCAAGGAAGCAGCGGACATCATTGAAAAAGTGAAGCGGGCAAGAGCTGCACTGAATAAGGTCCCATCTGAATGAGACACTACACTAGTGATATCGTCTCGTCCCTTTCGTTTACGAACTCGAGATCGATTTGTCTGGTGTCAGTCGTCAGAATTGTACCGAGATCTAACTCTTCAACACTTGTGCTGTCCTCAAGCCTCACTCGAACAAAGTCCCTTTTGCCAAGCGGCAGTTCAGGCGATTTCGTGTGGTGCTTCTGCGGACTGGCAGATTCCTGCCTTCCGCACCCCTGACTCATTATGGTCGCAAGGATCAGAAGCAGGAATCGAGATAACAAGAGAATGTCACCCGAATCACGCGCGACCGGGGCAGTGGGCAGGCCTTCTAATGACAGCGCGGCGGGATCCACTAATCTTCTCCTCGGGAGAGCGGGAGACAAGACCTCTACTCGTTTAGCAGTCGTCTACCCCTGATGGTAAGAGTACCTGGGAGTTTGTCAACTCTGAGGGGTCTGTGGTTTGCAAAAATTTGCGTTTTGCGATCGACTTCCTTGACGTGAAACTTGCCGGTAGTTGCCAGCGCGATGACTGGCAATTGCTCGCCAAATTAACGCAATTGTGGGTTTGGGGTATTTTGCAGTGATTTCTTTCTTTGCAGGTGAATTGCTGCGCACAGCTGTTCAATGGAGCGTTCTGAATGCGATCTGGCATGCAAGTCTGTTTGTGCAGCGTCCTTGTTGTCGCAGCAAGTTTTCAACGATGGCAAACGATTGAGCCTGTATGTGCTGGAATCGACTTTGTGCAGTTTCGACTAACGGGATTGCACGTCGCAGTGCATCCAGGCTGTGATGTGTATTCGTTCGAAGCACGCCGCGGAATCTTGTCATCGGAATGGCAGACGGCTCAGCCGGTTCCTGGTTCACGATTGTTTTCAGCGGTGAGCTTTCGACACAGTCGTTCGTGGGAGACGTATTCGTCGCCGTTTCTGTATTCTCTGTTTGCGCTGGGAAGGTGGGAGGAAAGCGGAGAGCGGAGAGCGGAAAGCCAAGTGGTGGCGGATCGGTATGAAACAGAACTGCGTACGTGGCATGCTATTTCGTTGCTTAGTTCGGCCGCTGGCATGCTGGGCATTGGCTGGGCGTTACAATGCTCGTGGTCTGTTTCCCTGCTGTCTGCTGCAGTGCTCCTTGGGTTCTCGCCCATTCGCAGTGATCTGGTTGTGGCGAATGTAAATCAGATTCAGTTAGGGATGGTCGGGGTGTTTGTTGGGATGGTGGGACTGAGTAGGCGACGGCAGGAGCGGCGGGCGAGTCTGGTCGTGCAGAAGACGTACCTTGAAGGCGCGTGGCTTGGCGTGTGTCTGGCATTCAAGCCGAGTCTGATCTGGGTGGTGCTGTTGTGGGCCGCCTTTCTGGTTATTGAGGGAATGAGGCTCAATGGAGCTAATGGATACTGGGCTCGCCTCCGGTCTTGCATGCTCTACGCGTGCGGTGGTGTGATCGGCGCGTGTGTCGCTGTCCTGTTTTCCCTGCGCTATTTTCCACCTGTTGCATGGCTGGACTGGGTGAATGCGGTTAGAGCCCTGCCTGATGACATCATCCAGACATCTCAGGGAAACTTTTCGCCAACTTATTATGCCGGCCATTCGCTCGGAGTGCCGTCCACTTTATTGCTGTTCAGTGGGCCTGTTCTGGCCGTTACAGTGGCGTTCGTACTGTCGCGATCGGCAAGGAACCGAACTGGCCGGGATGCACCTGAGACTTCTCAGGAGGTGTCTGAATGGCTGCCATGGATCATCGCTGGTCTTCAGATCTATCTGCTGACATCTCACCTGGTTTGGTTTCACTACTTCGTTCTGAGTCTCCCGGCGTTGCTATGGTGCGTCTGGCTGGGGATTCGAAGTTGTTCACATGTGGAACGTTTCGTGTTCTTTGCTATTGCGGCCTGGTGTTTTCTGTTGCTTGGTTTCAGGCCCCTGGATGCTTTGGTTGCTTCGACACACAAGGAGCATTTCGTTCGGTGCTTTCTTGCGAATGTACTGCTGCTGGTGACGGTGGTTGTTCCGCCGGGAGGGCAGTTTCAAACGACTGTCCTCAGTCGTTGACTGTCAAGGAGTCGGAGCGTAAAAAGTGACGTTGTAATGGGGTAATTCCCGTGACGCGAAGGGACGCAGGGAGGTGGATGACCAGTGTTTCAGCTGGCCGGCAGCCGCACCAAACTCACTCAAGCTCAGCGCCGAATACAAAACGCCAGGAAGCATAAGACGCCCAGGTAGGTACCCCACCGTCGTGTGCCGTCGTGTGGCCAGCACTTGGTATGGTGCCGGAGTACGGTTACGTTCGATTTACGGAAATTCCGTCCACGAAAGGCCTCTGAATTTTCCGCTTCAGCCAGATCGCCGAACTTGGAATCTGCTCGAACCCTGCCAACTTTCGAAGTCGGTTCACTTCTCGAAGGATGTTGAACATCTGCCGCTTGACAGGTGAATACGGCTCGAAGGGAGCTGCGTAAAACTCAGAGAAGAGGGTCTCTTTGGTCCGCCGAAGGGCCAGGTCCACGTAGTGGGCCTTGAGTTGCCGATAGGTATCGTCATCAATCCGGACCTGAACATGTCCATTCCGGAACGAAATCAGGTAGCCGCCAAACTGAATCCCCTTTCGCCGAACGTCCCGAATTCGGCTGGATTCCCGTTGCTTGAAGACGTGTTCCCCTTCCGAGGCCAGGATCACAAAGAAATTCCGGAATCGGATGTATTGCAGATTCGCGAGTCCAAGCTCCTTCCTTCGGGCTCGTTCCCATTTCTTCCATGTGATGTCGTACCGCTCGATCAGCTTCTGGTCCACATCGGCCGGTACCTTGTCGTCCGGAATCCGGCCTGTCACATACCACCAATAGCCTCGACCAACATAGGAAACTGCCAACTGCTGAATGAAGCCCTCCAATGTCGTGGCTTCACATTCGTACTGCTTCTTCTTCATAAACCTCCATTGAAGAAAAGAAGGTTTGTTTGATGCGCTCAAACAAACCAAAAAAGCGAATCGCAAAGTTGCAGGAAACAGAGTCTTGCGTTGCAAGACCAGCAGCTCCGGACCTGCTTCAGACGCATACAAAGCGTCTTCTCAGGTCGCAGAACTGTATTCAAACAATGCAGTCCACCAATTCTTGGTGGTCGTCGTTTTCCTGCGTCCCAACCTTCAGCGAAGAACCTTCGGTGCCAAAAGCACACCTCACCTGTCCTTCGCCAATTCGCAAAATCAAGGGAGCAGTCCGCCAGGATTGACCTCCTGATTCCGCATTGCATTTCCGTCAGGAAAACTGAACGCCACTGATTCGCTCAGCAGCGTTCGACCTTTCCGTTTCTATATGCCAGTCGGCTCTTTCGTTGCTCCTGAGTCATGGGCACCACCCCACAACGGAAACGGGTTGCGACTGCCCTGCCGCAACGAATCGTCATTCAACAATTCGCTGGCCGATTTCCCGGCCACCACCGCAAATCACAAAACTCCTGTCAGGGATGTCCTGTGATTTCTTCTACTTGAGCCCCACTCCCAGTCTGATGCTTTTGAATCACCTGCTGACAAGCAGGCACCGCTGGAACCACCAGTGGAAGCTTCAGACTTTCCCAGATTAGTCCTTAAACAAGCGAACATTTTAGCGGTCCAAGACATTATGGCGGCGCGTGGGGCGGCATTCGCGAGTTAACGCGACGTTTGGGTCGAGTTGGTTGTTTTGCATTTGGTGTCGTTTCTATCGTGAGGTTTCTTTCGAGGAACGGGTTGCCGAAGACGTCCGGATCTGCGGCTCTTGTGTCGGTCTGCTTCCAGATCGACGGCCTGAGGCCAGACTTGCAAACTATCGCACATCCGAAAGAAGGCGGGCGTCATCTCTGTCCAGTTCAGCAGGCGATAAACAGTCTTGCGAGCATGACGGATGATCTGACATGGCACATGAATCATCAGGTCCAGGAAGGTGCGATATTCCATCGTCAGCAGTCGTGTGCGCTCAGCTTCGTGCTTTGAGCGATGCCGGGGAGAAATCGACAGCAGCAGAGCAGACCACGCTTTCAACGTCCACGCCAGAGACGTCATCAACATGTACGCACCGTTGCTCAACAAGTTGTCTGTCGGAGCACACAGAGAACGAACACCGCTCTTCAGTTGGGCGATCAGGTTCTCCTGATCACATCGCTTGTTGCAGTGGAAGACGATCTGCTCGGCGGTGACAGATTTGTCGTCGTTGCTGATGTAGAACAGATAGCGGATTTCATCGAACAGCACGGACTCGCCCTGTTCTTTGGAAATATTTTTGCGAACGACGACCATCCGATAACCGTGATGGCAGGCGGTTGGCTTGTATTCGAACTCAGCAACGTCTTCGTGTTCGAGCTCCAGATGAACGTAGCCGCGCTGGCGAATGATCTGACGCTTCACATTGAC
>JBJTPZ010000582.1:0-3174 GCA_046075365.1 Planctomycetaceae bacterium | reverse complement strand
ATTCAAAACGCCGCCACTTCCCGTCAGGAAGCTGATCGCGTCTCCGGTCTCGCTCAATCCTCCGAACAAACGCTTAACGAAGTTCGGGAACAGTACTCCGGTTTGCAGAATACACTTGATGACATTCAAAACCTCGAATCGCAACTGGCTGAACAACAACGCGAACTGGAACAGCTGAAAAGCGGAAACAAATTGGTTTACAACAGACACTCCAGCAGTGCGAAATTCTGCTGGATCATCGAACTGGACTCCCCAACCCGAATCCGCGCAGCACTCATGGGCAAGGAATCCGAATGCACCACCTTGAAAAACATCGCGGCAACAATTGAATGGATTGCCCAAAAGCCAGCACACGAATCATCAGTCATGCTGCTTGTCAAACCTGGCAGCTCAAATTGCCTTGAAGACCTGTCCACAGAATTGAGACAGAAGGGCATCCCCTACGGATTCGATCTGCTCCCGCAGGAAAAAACCGTGCTGACCCAAAACGGGGCCGCACAATGAGCCGACGCAGACAAGAGCTACCAGACTCACTCGAATTGCTGCTCGATACAATCTGCAACACATTCGGCGCTGTCATCTTTATTTCAATGCTCCTCGCTGTTCTCGCAGAGGGCCGATCGCCGAACAGCAGTTCCGACGTTTCGGCTGTCGCCGACCGAATGCTGGCAGAGCAGGAACGCACAAATGCCTCAGCCCGTGCACACCTCAGCCAGCTCCGGCGATTACTCGATGAACAGGCCGAACTTTTGCATGCCTTCAGTGACCCGGATTCACAGCGATTAGCAGCTGAAATCGCATCCGCTGCCGAAGCACAAAAGACCGCCATTGAAACACGCAATGAACAACTGGGATTACTGGCAGAACAAGAGGCGGAAACAGCCGTCAAGCGTCATGAACTGGCCGTAGCTGAACAGAAACGCAACGAAATCCGCAAACAATTGAAAAAGGTCGAAGACCAGCTTGCCGCTGCCAGCAAATCAGCCTCCAGAACTGCCCGCACATCCAGGGTTCGCCCCGCAGTCGGTTCAGGCGTCAGCTACATGCTGCATAATGGCAGGCTGTTTCGTACCGCCAGACCAGATGGCGATCTCGACGCCGCAGATTGCGAATTACTGCAACGAGGGACTGTCAGCGTGCTAAAACCGCGGCCCGCAGGAGGTCTGCCATTGCCAGCCGACTCCACCGCTATTCGCAGTCGATTCTCAGGGTTTGAACCACGCCAGCACTATGTTCGCCTTTTCGTTTCTCAAAACTCCTTTGCCGAATTCCTCGCGGTAAAGGACGCCCTTGTCGAATTGCAGTTCGAATACGAGGTGATTCTGTTTGAGGATCAGGCTGCTGAACTTTTCATGACTTCAAAACAGATCAACTCATTTGTGCAGTAACCGCCGCAGGGCTCGCTGTTGTTGTGACAACGTGGCCGTTTCAGCCAGACAGCAAAACGCACCATTGACACCCTGGTTTCGAATGGAGTGCATCATGGACAGCTGGTACATTCGCACTCGCAACGGTGAACTTGGGCCATTCACTGCCCCAGAAATCCAGTTCCTTGTTCGCACGGGTGCAGCCTCACACAATGATTACGTCAGGAGTGGCGATACGTCCCTCTGGATGCCACTGCAGGACTCACCCCTTGCAGACCAAGCCTCCGCAGCCACAGTTGCCGACGTTTCTCAGGATCAAGTCAGCGTCGCTGCACCCGAAACCGTAAAATCAATGGCACCCTCGGATAAAGTCCCGCAGCCGGCTATACCGGCAGGGCAACGTTCTCAGCCGTCTCCGCGATCATGGTCGCAGGGACGCACTTTTAACCCGCAATACGGTGTTGCCGCAGCGGCCGTTGCTGTCCTTCTGCTGGCCATACTTGCACTGTTGCGTATGGTCACACTTACGTCAGCCGTACCACCCCGGCAGTCCGCTGCTGAAACCGCAACAGACACTGACAACGCACAGCAATCGCCGAGCAATTCCGAACCGCCAGCAGCAGACGGGCAGACTGACCCCCGTCAGCAACATCCCGAAGAACCAGTTGCCTCTGCCGCACCTGCACCCCAGGAACAAGACGGGCCTGCAGAGACCCCTAAAGCAGCAACCCCGCCCGCCACACCCGATTCATCAGACCAGATCGCCCACGAACCTGTTGCACCGGAGCAGAAATTTCAGACCGGACTACCCGCAGTCCGCCGCAACGACAGTTCGGACGGGAAAGCTCGCCCCCGACGCGACGTCGCCCCTGCCCTGCAGAGTTCAGATCTTCGCGGGCGATCAGCCGCCGGGCGCGCTGCTGCAATTGCCAGCTCTGGTGGTGATGAAGACAGCGAAAATTCGGTCGCCATGGCACTCGCATGGCTCAACAGCATTCAACAGCCTGACGGATCCTGGAGCTTTCAAAATGTGGGCCCGGAAGCTCGTCCCGGCACGCTGCAAAGCAGCTCCGCCGCAACCACACTCGCCGTTCTGTGCTTCCTCGGTGCCGGCAATACAACGTCCAGTGGTCCGCATGCCCATACCGTTGCACAAGCCTTCGCGTTTTTGGAAAAAGAAGCCGCACAATCGTCCTCCCGCAAATCCGAGACACTCTATGTCTCAGCACTCGCCACGATCGCGTTTTCCGAATTAGCCGCGCTGGAACCGACAAATGTCCGCGCGAAAAGCATCGCGGCCTCGCTGCTTGCATTTTTGCAGCAGTCTCAGGACCCCATCGGTGGCGGCTGGCGGTACAATCCCGGTCAACCCGGCGACCTCTCCGTCACCGGCTGGCAGATCATGGCCCTGCAAAGCGCAAAAACTTGCGGACTGGACGTAGCACCCGCCACGATCGCACGCTCTTCCACATTTCTGGACTCCGTGTCCTCCGCCGCAGACTCACAGTACAGCTATGCACCCACCACAGAACCAACACGCTGTATGTCTGCCGTCGGACTCCTGAGCCGAATTTACCTCGGCTCCCCCAAAAACAGCGCCTTCTTTGACGCTGGATTCCGCAAACTCACCGCGGCCGGGCCTGATCCGATTGATATCTACTTCAATTACTACGCCTCCATTGCCCTGCACCACTATGGCGGGCCGCTGTGGACCGAATGGAATTCACAGATGCGACCACTGCTCGTTTCGCAACAAATCCGCACTGGCCCCGCCAAAGGCAGCTGGGCCCTGCGCGACCCCTGGGGA
>JBJTPZ010000581.1:0-11485 GCA_046075365.1 Planctomycetaceae bacterium | reverse complement strand
CGTGCAGCCAGGTTTCCGGTCAGCGTCAGTCCGTCGACTCCGACGATCGACGCCCCGCCGGCGGCGCTGAATGCGTAACTGGTTGTGCCGCCGGAGGTTCTGGTAAGAACAGCACCCAGTTTGGCGTTGCTGATGCGAGCTCCGACATCGTCGGAGTTGCCGATGATGCCATCGGGATTGGATCCGAGAACAGCATCGATGCTGGTGCCTGCAACTCGGATTTCGGTGTTGCCGTCCGTCCTGTCGATTTCAAAGGCGTAAGTGCCTTTGAGCGATGTGAATCCAGCGATGGAAATGGCCAGGTCACCGCCGAAGGTCTGGACGGCATCGGGTTTGGTGAATTCAAGCGGTACTGTGACGCCGGATGGTGACGGAATATCAACGTCGATGATGCGACCGCGCTTGTTGATATCGAGTTTCAGCGGCCCGGTGAGATCGACGCCGGGCAGTCCGACGATGCCAACCGTCCCGCCGGTGGTGCTGATGGCATACTTCGCCGCATTCGTGCCCTGCTTTTCGACGAGCATGGCGACGCCTGCGCCGGTAACTTTGACTCCGAATTCACCTGTGGCGTTGTAGTTGACACCAAGGAACGCGCTGAGGTTGCTGGCGGCCAGTGTGAAGGTGGTGGTGTCAGCGACAGTCGTCTTTTCAACGAGGAAGTCACCAGAGGCGTAGACGTAGTTCTGGAACTGCAGGTTCAGTGTGCTGCGGATCTGGGTGATGTTGTCGGGTGAGTCGAATTTGACCAGCACGCTGCCGGTGGGAGTCGTGATGGTTTCGTTGATGGTGGTGCCGAGTCGGTTAATGCGGACAGCGCCGGTACCGGTGACGGTCAGTCCGTCGATACCTTCCAGCGCTGTTGTACCGCTGGCGACGGCGGCAAATTTTGCGGTGTCGGTCTGCACCACGAGGCCAAGCTGACCCGCGGTGACTCGGACTGCCAGATCACCTGAACCAACCTGCGCGGTGATATCGGAGCCAGCGACAGTGAGGCGGCTGGTGCCTTTTGAGGCCACGAATGTACCGCCGAATGAGGCGTAGCCGGCTGCTGAGCCTGTGACATCACCTTTGAAGACAGCGGCCGATTCATCGGCGGCGAATACGATTCTGACCGGGCTGCCGCTGGGCATGGTGACAGTCTCGTCGACTGCTGCTCCGGTGGTATTAATGCGGGCTGCCATGGTGCCGGACATTGAAAGTCCGGGGACATTGACCAGTTCGGCAGTGCCGGTGGAGTCGAGTGCGAAGGAGTTGCCGGAGTTTGTGTGCAGCAGGACTCCGCCGAACCTTCCGCCCGTAATCCTGACACCCACTTCATCGCCGCTGTTGGGAGTGCCATTGGGGTCATTGCCGATGAAGGCAAAGACGCTGGTGCCAGCGACCTTAATTTTTGTGGTGGAACCGCTGGTTTCTTTTTCGAAGGCGAAGGTGCCGGAGGCGGTGGTGAAGTTCTGAATGGCCAGATCGAGGTTGCCACCGAACTGTCGGAAGACATCGGAGCTGGTGAAATCGACGTCGATACTGGTACCGGCGAGCGTGGCGACGGCGTCATCGACCGTGCGCTGCAGCTGGTTCATGTTGAGTGCCAGCGGGCCTTCGAGGTCGAGGTCGGGCAGGCCGGCGAGTGCGACAGTCCCGCCGCTGGTGCTGACGGCAAAGCGGGGGGCCAGTCCAGAGGTCTTTTCGATGATCAGCCCCAGTCCGACATTGCTCAGTTTGACTCCGAATTCCCCGGACTGGTCCTGATTGATTCCGAGGAACGCATTAACCGAGGAGGCTCCGACTTTCAGCGTGGTGGTGCTGCCGGAAACTGAGCGTTCAACGAGGAAGTCGCCGGACACATCGACGAACTGGCTGAAGCCGCCACGGAAGTTGCGGGTACCGAATCGCTGTGTGTTGGCGGCGGCGGTGAGTGTGCGGCTGGTGCCACCGACATTGAAGGTGCGGGCAACGTTGCTGCCGGTGGTGTTGATTTCGGTGAAGCCGGTCCCGGTCAGTGTGATGCCGGGCACATTGGTCAGGGTGGCTGTTCCGCTGGTGTTGAGGGCGAAGGTGCCGTTGGCGAGGACGACAGCGGCGAATGAGGCGCTGCTGACCTGAATGCCGACGTCGTCGGTGGTGTCTCCGGCGGTGCCTGTGTCCCCGATGAAAGTCTGCAGGCCGGAAGCGGCGAGCAGGATTTCGCGACTGGCTCCGCGGCCGGAAGTTTCGATGACGAAGCTGCCGGTCAGATCGGTGACGCTGGTGGTGAGTGTCGTGTTGTCGGCAGAAATTCGGACGAAGGGTCCGGCGGGCAGGCTGACGGTGACAGTCTGACTGTTGACGGTGACAGTTTCACTGATGGCTGAGCCGGTGGTGTTGATGGCCAGTGCGACGTTACCGGAAAGGCCGATGCCGTTGATCGATTCGGCCAGAGTTGCAGTGACGCTGGCGGCGAAGCCGGAATTCGTCAGCAGGAGGACTCCGGAACCGGAACTGAGCGAGATCAGGCTGGCGGACGAGCCGTTGAGGTTGAAGCTGAGGCTGTCGGCGGCGATGGTGATGAGGGGTGAATTGTCAGCGGCCAGCTGGCGCGAGAGTGCGAAGCTGCCTGAGAGTGTCTGTCCGGCGACGTTGACGCTGCCTGTGATATTCAGCGAACCGTTGCCGCTGGTGAAGAAGGTGGCGAGGTCCTGAGCCATCTGACTGCTGTCGACGGCGAACGACATGTTGCCTGTGGGCAGTGGTGTGGCGATCAGGATCAGCGACGTGGGAGTGCGGACGGGCAGGAGTGTTCCGCCTGAGTAGCTGAGTCCGGTGAGTGAGCTGAAGCTGCCGGTGATGGCCGTGGCTGAGATGACGGTGAAGGTCTGGCCGGGTGTGGGTGCAAAGGCCGGGTCGAGGCTGATGGCCAGCGTACCGTCGAGAGCGACGGTGCCGGATGAGCTGAGGGCGTCGAACTGTCCGGCGCTGTTGCCGTTAATCTGCAGCTGCAGAGTGCTGGAGGCATTGAAAGTGACGGGGCCGGTATTGAGAGTGCCGGTGGTGATTCCGGGAGCGACGGTGCCGCTGACGGAGACGGGACCAGAGAACGTGCCGTTTCCGGTGAATGTGGCAGTGCTGGTGATGTCGAGGCTGCCGCCGCCTGTCAGGCTGCCCTGCAGATTGAGGGTACCGGCGCTGACCTGTGAATTCCCGGAGAAGTCACCAGTGGCGGTGATGAGCAGTTCGCCGGATCCGGATTTGGTGAAGCCACCGGAGCCGGAGAGTGATCCGGCGAGTGTTGTGGTGCCGGCGGAGATATCGATGGTGGTATCGGCAGCGAGTGTGAGTGGGGTGTGGAGTGTGGTGGAGCCTGTGGTGCTGCGGAGGTCTGTGCCGGTGGCGGTGAGAGCGATGGTGTTACCGGCGACTGAGTATCCGCCGGCAGTGAATTCGAGAGTGTATGCGGATCCGCTGGGGGAGTCATTTGTGAGGGAGCGGTCTGAGGTGATGTCCGGGAATGCGAGGCTGTCGCCGGACGCCGGGAGTGAGTTGGTATCCCAGTTGGAATTTTCGGCTGATCCGTCGGCGAACAGCTGACTGATATCTCCGACCCAGACGAGCGACGCCGGGAGGACTCGATCTTCGAGTGACTCGGATTGTGATCTGATGTTCAGTTTTTGAGAGCGAATTTGTCTGATGCGGGCGGGTGAAGCGGCCCGTCTGCGGCTGTACCGGGAGCTTTTGGGTGCATTTTCGGCGAGAGCAGCAGCGGTTTGTTTGATCCAGGAGGCGAGCGACATGGTAGGGAAATCCCTATTTTTTCTTTGTGTGGGAAGCACTTTGGTGGTGCTTGTTCGGCAATTTCTGCCGGTTTTGCAGACAACGGGTCTTTTTTGAAAAAACCGAGACGAAAAAATCAAAAAAAGCATCATGAATCGCGGGTGTGTGTTATTGGGGCGGTTTCTTTGGCAGTTGCAGCTTGAGGCGCGAGTGTTTTGGTGTAGAGTGGTGCAGCAGAGGAAGTCCGGGTTAACCCGCTGTTTATGTGCTGGATTGCCTGCAATCAGTATTTCGGGGTGGGCTGAATGGGAGTGTCATTGGGCAGTGCTGCGCTGGGGGACACTTCGGCGGGTATGATCCGGCGGATTCAGTCGGGTGACGGGGCATCCTGGCGTCAATTTCATGAGCGATGTCATGCGGTGATTTCGGACTGGTGTCGCTGGAATCGTGTGAGTGAGGCTGACGCGGAGGACGTACTGCAGGAGACACTGCTGGTAGTGGTTTCGAAGATAGCCGGTTTTCGGCATCTTGGTCCTGGCAGTTTGCGAGCGTGGCTGCGAGCGATTGCGTGGCGTTGCTGGTGTGAAGCGTTGGCTCGCACTGAGCGAACAGATGCTGCGGAACTGGCGATTCGATATCAGCAGGCCACGGATGAGATCGCAGCTCTTGAGGCCGAGTACGAGCGTTTGCGTCAGGTGGATATTTTAGAGCGTGCGATGGCGACGGTGAGGCAGCGTGTGGAGGCTCATACCTGGCAGGCGTTCTGGAGTTCTGCGATGGACGGTCTTTCTGGTCAGGAGGCGGGAGACGCGCTGGGGATGACTGCGGACTGTGTCCATTCAGCTCGGGCGCGAGTTCAGCGGCTGATCAGCAGGGAGGTGCGTCGAATCAACAATCTGGTGCCTGGCGATGGCCAGTCCTGAAGCCGGTTTGCTGGATTGCCAGTTGAGTCTTCTTGCGGCCGCTTATCTTGATGGTGGTTTGGGCGAGGATGCTGCGCTGCAGTTTGAGCAGCATTTGCCCGACTGTGTTGTTTGTCGTGCTGCGCTGGCGGCGGCGGTTGGTTCGGGGGATCAGCCGGCGTGGCTCAGTTTGGCTCGCAGTGCCGGTCTGGCGTGCGATCCGCAACCTGCTGCAATTTCATATTCAGACGTCATGCGTGATGCTGGCACGCCCTCATTGCCGTCTCGTTACCGTGTGATTCGCCGTCTTGGTCAGGGTGGCATGGGTGTTGTGTGGGAGGCGTGGGACGAGGTTTTGGGGCGGTCAGTTGCGGTGAAAGTTTTGGCCGGGGATGCTGGCAGTGATCATGAGCAGCAGCGTTTGATGCAGGAGGGAGTGGTACTGGGGCGACTGAATCATCCGGGGATTGTGCGGGTGATAGAGCTGATTTTATCTGGTGGTCGTCCTGCGCTGGTGATGGAGCTGGTGAGTGGCCCGGCACTGAGTGAGTGTCTGCGCGATCGTACGGTTGGGGATCGGGATGCGGCGCTGGCTGTGGCAGCTCTTGCTGCGGCGCTCGGGTATGCTCATCAGCACGGTGTCATTCATCGGGATTTGAAGCCGGCGAATATTCTGCTGGACTCGGTGGCGGGTGCGGGGATCGAGTATTCGGAGTCGGGGATTTTTCGTGGTCGTCGTTTATTGATTTCGGATTTTGGCACAGCGCGGCTGGTGGATCAGCCCACGATGACTCAGGCGGGCCAGCTGCTGGGGACTCCTGCGTGGATGTCTCCTGAGCAGGCTGCTGGTGATGTATCGCGGGTGAGTGCAGCATCAGACATTTACAGTCTGGGTGTGGTCCTGTATCAGATGCTGACGGGGCGAGTGCCATTTGTGACTGACGATCCGGTAACGACATTGATGCTGGTCCGTACTGCAGCTCCGGTATCACCTCGCGTCTTTCAGCCCGGCATTGCTCGTGATCTGGAGAACATTTGTCTGAAGTGTCTGGCGAAGGAAGCTGGAGATCGGTATTTGGGGGCGTGGGCACTGGAGGAGGATTTGCGGGCATTTCTGGACGGTCGCCCTGTGCAGGCTCGTCCGTTGAGTCTGCCGTTGCAGCTGGTTCGCTGGGGCCAGCGGAACCCTGCAATTGCCGGTCTGCTGGCTGCTTTGCTGGTGATTATGGCAGCAGTGACCGTGGGGGCTCAGATGGCGGCGCATCGCGAGCGATTGCTGCGAGGAATCGCGGATGACGCGCGGGGCAGAGCGAGTCAGCAGGCGCTGGAGATTCAGCAAAAGAATGCGGCGATCGAGCGACAGCTGAGATCTGCAGTGGCGTTAACTGAGGAAATGCTGACGACGATGTTGTCTGACGGGCCGGGTTCCAGGCTTCTGGCAGCGGAATCACATGGTGTTTTTTACGATCGAACGAAGCAGGTGTATCGGGACTATCTGGACTATTTTGCTCCGGGAATGCAGCTGGCGGCTGAGCATCTGAATCTGGCGATTCGGTATGTCTGGATTGTGCAGCAGTCCGGAGGTCAGGAGTCTGTTGACGACTGGCTGGCGGCTATCGGGCGATGTTTTGCGGGCATGACAGCTGCTGTGCGGGAGGAATCCGGGAATCGTCAGCTGGAGATTCGCTTCATGGAAATTACAGCCGGTGCTCGAGCGCGTCAGGGAGATTTCGGTGGTGCCGGTGATGCGTGGCGACATTCTGCGGAGCTGCAGCAGCAGATTCTGATGAGGCCTGACATTGAAAAACCGGAGCGGCAGATAAGGCGGAGCATGATGCATGTGGGGTATGGCAACGCAGCGATCGAATGGATGAAGGTGCGGCGTTATGGGGATGTGGTGAGTGTGTTAAAGCTGGCGTGTGATGGCCAGGCCTCGCTGAACGACGAGCTGGGCCGTCCGGCGCCGGATGAGCTGCGACTGTTGTTCTGGCTGCAGGTCCAGGTGGATGCTCGAGTCCTGTCCGGTGAGCGTGGAGAGTCCGTTCGCAGTCTGTTGCGGTGGGGGCTTGAGCGTTTGAGCGGTCAGTCCTGGCCTGAGGGGCCGTTGAGGGCAGAGGCGGAGCGTTTCCGGCAGGGTCTTGAAGGGCGTCTGGGGAGCGTGGAATTGCGGGTGCCGGAGAGTCACGAATGAGGGTGCGGCCTGGCACGGATGAATCGCAGGGGGCAGCTGGGTGGATGTGTGAGGGCGACTGACGTGTTTCGTGTCGTGGTGTGGCGGGTGTAATCCTGAGGTTGCGGGTCTGGCTGTGTGGCGGCGGTCAGGTGCGTTTTTCGTTATCGGCTTCGGCGCGGCTGAGTCGGGCGGCGACGGAGATGCGGATGAGGAGCGTACCGGCTCGCATGAGTCCGAGTGCAGCGACGGTGACGACAGCGGCTTCGACGATGCGGGGGTCGCGGGTATTCATGGCCATACCGAGTGCGTTGCGGAGCACCACGAGGGATGCTCCGAGCAGTCCCCAGCCGGCGAGTTCACGTAGCCAGAAGAACATTGGACGGGCTTTCTGGTCAGTAGCGTGCGAGATCGCTGGCGGTCTGCATACCCAGTTCAGCGACGAGTTCCTGGGCTTTGCTGACCATCATTTTGAGTTCGCTGTTGAGTGCGAGGAACTGCCAGCCCTGATCGATGCGCATTTTGATGTCTGGGACTGAGAAGCAGTGGATACCGACGGGAGTACCGGTTTTTTTGCCAGCGGCGAGGATTCGCTGCAGCATGGCTTCGAATTCTTCGGGGGTGGGGTCAGTACCGTCGGGTTGTTTCATTTGCCAGAACAGATCGTTGGGACCGACGAAGATTGCATCGACGCCTGGCAGGCTGTAGATGGCTTCGGCGTTATCGACGCCTTCGGGTGATTCTGTCTGGAGGATGACGAGGATTTCGTCATTGGCGCGGCGGTAGTATTCGCCCGATTCGGTCTGGAAGTTTTGAGCGGGGATGCTGCCACCGATGGAGCGGTTGCCCTGGGGAGGGTATTTGGCTGCTGCGATGGCGATTTTTGCCTGTTCAACGGTGTTGACCATGGGGACAACGATCCCCCAGGCGCCTCCGTCGAGAACTCGTTTGATCAGGTCGTGGTCACCGCGTGGAACGCGTGCGAGTGGTACGCAGCCGGCGTCGGAGATGGCGGCAAACATGAGAGAGGCCATCTGCCAGTCGATGGGGGAATGTTCGAGGTCAACTGTGAGCCATGGGAAGCCTGTTTTGGCCATCAGGCGAGCGGTGAAGACGTCGCCGAAGGAGAGCCATGTGCCAACGGACGGTTTTCCGGCCTGGAGATCACGTTTGACGGGGTTGGTTTTCATGGACGGGGCTTCCGGGTAACCGTGAGGAGCGATGAGGTTCTTTTTTGTGAATGGTACAGTTGAAGGGTGTTGGGGGCAAACGGGGAAGTTCGTTGTGGCGTTGATTGTCGAGCGGGGAAACGACAGTTGTGCGGGGTACGGGAGTTCTGTTCTTGCCGGGCTGTTGCATTTTTGCACATTCGAAAATTGCTGAATTTCTCTGTTTTATCCGGATTCACAGCCAGTTTGGCTCAGAGTGGCAGACGCTGGATCGGACGACTGAGCTTTTCTGCGGAATTCTGATTTCCAGCGGGGCCTGCCTGGGGAGACGGCAGGTGGCTGGTTATGGTGGGGCGATTGCAGCGGGCGTCTGCAGCGACGTTCCAGGACTTTGGCACGGGGCAAGTGACTATGTTGAATGCGGTGCGGCTGGCATGTCTGGTACTGGTGGTGCGTGGGTCTGTGGTGAGTGCCGGGATTTGCGGTGCGGGCACGTATCGCTGCTGTCCGGTAGCTGCGTGTGCGCCTGCGGCCAGTTACACAGCCTGCCGTGTACAGACTGTGACGGCGTGGAAAACGGTTTGTGAAACGGTGTATGAGCCTGAGGAGTACACGACGAAGAAGGTTGTGTACGAGCCTGTTTACGAGGCAGTGGAGCAGACGACGTACCGTGTGGTGACGGAAACGGCATATCGGGATGAGCAGTACACTGTGTGTCGTCCGGTCACAGAACAGGCGACTCGAACTGAAACCTTTTGTGTGCGGCGTCCGGTCACTGAGACTCGTTATCAGTCCCGCCAGTACACGGTGCAGAAGCCTGTCTGGGAAGATCGTGTGCGTGAGTGTCGCTATACGGTGCAGCAGCCGGTTTGTGAAACTGTGGAGCGTGAGTGTCGTCGGACGGTGATGCGCTGTCAGACGAAAACTGTTGAGCAGGAACGCTGCTGGACGGTGTTGAAGCCTGAAACGCGGACCAGGACGGTTCAGCGGCAATCCGGACAATGGCAGCAGAAGGTGCAGACGATACCTGGTGCGGTGACCTGGCGGATGATGCCAGGTCCGCTGGGATTTCAGTTCTGTCCGGTGCAGTGCCCGCCGCGCCAGGTGACTCGGCGGGTCTGGTGTCCACAGACGGTGTGTCAGGAGGTGCCGTACACGGTGATGGTGCCGCAGGTGATGCGTCAAAAGTGTCCGGTGCAGGTGACGGAGTATGTGCCTGAGGTGCAGGTTCGGAAGATTCCGGTCCAGGTGACTCGCATGGTTGCTCGGGAAGTCGTGCAGAAGGTGCCTTACCGAGTCTGTCGGGTGGAGTGTGAGACGAAGACTGAGCAGATTCCTTATACGGTCTGTCGAATGGTAACGGAGACGAAGAGTCGCGAGGTGCCCTATACCGTGTGCCGCATGGTGAACGAAACGAAGACTCGCCGGGTGCCCTGCTGTGTTGTGAAGCGACTGCCCTGCACCAGTACTCGACAGGTCTGTCGGATGGTACCGAAGGAGGTGGAGGTGAAGGCGTGTCGGATGGTGCCGAAGCAGATTATGCGACAGATCCCGTGTGCTCAGAGTGTACTGGTGCCCGAGGTTGTGCATTTTCCGGGCGTGCCGGCCGGGGGGCTGTCTTTGGGGGATGTCTCAGTGACGGGTGGCTGAGCGGCAATATTCCTGAAAAATTGCCTGGCATTTTTCCAGCGATCTGGGAGACTTCCGCGTACATGCAGCGATCGCTGGCGAGAGTGACCGTACTGTTCAGCCCTCAGCAGGCAGGCTGTGCTTTTGTGCGGTGATCGTCAGCGTTGAATTGAGCGGAGCACGAGGACGATGCTGGGACAATTGGTACCCTGTGGTGGCGGTGACGTGATTCCATTGCAGGCGAAGAAACTGCTGGTGGGCCGCAGGTCTCACTGTGACATCAAGCTGGATTTTACAAATGTGTCGTCACATCACTGCGAGCTGGAGCTGCGGGACGGCTATTGGTTTGTGCGTGATCTGGGCAGCAGCAACGGCGTGAAGGTCAATGGTGAGCGTTGTGAAGACAGCGTGCTGATGCCGGGTGATGAGATCAGCATCGCGAAGCATGCGTTTCGGATTGAGTATTCCGTGGATGCTGCTGCGGAGCTGCCTGAGTCTGAAAACCCGTTTGCTCGCAGTTTGATGGAAAAAGCGGGCCTTGAGGTTCGTCGTCCTAAGCCGGATGTCGCGGCTGAGCCCGGCAAAGCGGCTCCGAAGAAGCAGTCCCGCCGGGTTTCAAGCGAGGACGACTTTATCATGGACTGGCTGAAGGATTAGTTGTGGGCAGGGCTTCCAGGTGCTGCCGCAGTCGCTGCAGGACATTTTCAGGGATGCTGTGAGGTCCGTTGAACTGGACGAAGTCGACGTTGAATCTGCCGGACTGCAGCAGGCTGCGAAGTTCCAGTGCCGGGGTGATCGGCAGGATGGTGTCCTGGGTGCCGTGGGATTGCAGCACCTGGCAGCCGGGGTGTGACAGTGTCAGGCGTGTCCATTCGGATTTCTCCAGGACAGTGCCGGAAAGAATCGTCAGCAGAGCAGGCTGAAACTGGTGTCTGAGTGTGATGCATGTGCTGATCATGGCTCCTTGTGAGAACCCGCCGATGACGCAGCGATTGTCCGGGACGTTCCAGCGTTGCTGCATGTGGGTAATGGCAGTGTGCAGCTGGTCGGCGGCAGTGTACATGCCTGGTGGCGTCATTTCGGTCAGCTGGCTGAAATCCTGAGTTTCGTTGAGTTTTGCGAGCATTGCCATATTGATGGGCCACCAGGCACGGGCCCCGGGCATGCCATATCGGGCCAGGTCCAGCGGTGCGGCGGGGAAGACGAAGCGACAGCGTGCGGCCAGCAGTGGGCTGTGTTGCATCAGCCACGGTCCAAAGTCGGCCAGATCGTCACCGGGAGCACCGAAACCATGGCAGAGCACGACCAGGAGGTCGGGGTTGGCGGTGGTTTCGGAGATCACGAGGCATGCGAGGTTATTGAAGGATTCGAGGCTGGCTGCGACGGTCATAGTGTGTGATTCAGGCTGTTGTTTGGGGTCAGGGGCTGGAATCGGAGGAGCTGGAGCGACGGCGGCGGCGTGATTTTCCGGAAGAGTGTTCACGAGAATTGTCTGACGACTGGCCGGAACGCGACCTGCGTCGTTTGCTGCCTCTGAACGGACTAATGAGGATGCGGAAGAACAGCAGTATCAGGAACCAGAAGCTGCGTTCGATGGCAGCAAAAAAGCGACCGACGCGGATGAGCAGGCCGGGCAGCCCGGCGATTTGGGTATGGTCGCTGAGTCCGTAGCGGGGCTGGTCAGCATCACCGGAGTTGGGCCCCTGGCGATTGAGTGCGTCGGCGAGCCCAGGCAGCAGGCAGAAAAGTTCGGGTGGCCGACTGAATACGGTGAAGCAGTGCGGGCATTTGAAGCGTCTGAGCGGCAGCCAGAAGCGGATCAGGGCGAGTCGTCCGAGGGGCTGGCGCAGCAGTCGTTCCTTACAGAA
>JBJTPZ010000580.1:0-6335 GCA_046075365.1 Planctomycetaceae bacterium | reverse complement strand
ATCCGTGACAATCCGTGTTCATCCGTGGCAAAAAACCACCCCATTCGCATCCATCCCGGCCCCAAAACACCACCCCACCCCGCTGCGATTTATCCGTGACAATCCGTGTTCATCCGTGGCAAAAAAAACCACCCCATTCGCATCCATCCGTGGCCCAAAACACCACCACACCCCGCCGCGATTCATCCGTGACAATCCGTGTTCATCCGTGGCAAAAAACCGCCCCATTCGCATCCATCCCGGCCCCAAAACACCACCACACCCCGCTGCGATTCATCCGTGACAATCCGTGTTCATCCGTGGCAAAAAAATCCACCCCATTCGCATCCATCCGTGGCCCAAAACACCACCACACCCCGCCACAATTCATCCCTGCCAATCCCTGTTCATCCGTGGCAAAAAAACCGCCCCATTCATGTCCATCCGTGGCAGAAAACACTTCCTCACTCGCATCCATCCGTGGCCCGTGAAAGGCTCACTCGTCGTTCCCGTCCGCAGACTCTGACTTGCGCACATTCCGCCTTAACAGCATCCAGACCGTCGGACCCAAAACCATCCCAATCCCCAGCAGTGTCGCTGCCTCGTACGATCGCTGCCACAGGATTGATTCAATCACCATCGCAAAAGCAACCTGCGATAAAGCCACCACACTGACTCGCGCCGGAGCACCAATGGCAAATGCGCGAGTCAGCAGCAGCTGTCCCACTGTTGCCCCAAGACCAACACCCAGCAACAGCCAGCCGTCACTCTGCAGCTTCGTCAGTATTACCGGCCACGCTGTTTCACCGGGCTGCAGCAACAGCAGCCCCAGCAGAATTAATACAGACACTGCCGAAAAATGCACCACCACGGCGTTGGCATCGATCTGCTTCAGTCGATGCAGACCCATCAGCGCAACGGCGCTGGTCACCGAACCGGTAGCCGCCAGCAACGTTCCCAAACCACCCTCGCCCGTTGGCTTCAGCATCAGCCCTACACCCATCATCGCGCAGAACACGCTGATCCACACATCACGTCCTGGCACCCGGCCCAGCACCGGCCACGATAACACCGCAATCCACACCGGAAACATATTGGTCAATGCCAGTGCATCTGCCACATTCAGATGAGCCAGCGCGAAAAAATTGCACAGCACACTCAAGCTGCCGGCAATGCTGCGAATCCAAAGCGTCCCCGGCCGCAAAAACACCAGGTCCGTACGCGCGACAGCAGCCAGTGACAGGGCTATCACCAGCGCTGTTCCGGAACGCGCCAGTGCGATGATCTGCCAGTCGAATACACGCCCGGCAGCATGAGTAAAGATGCCCATCAGCGAAAACGCAAATGCCCCGCCCAGCATCAGCAGATAAGGCTTCATACCAGCCCCGCTCGCTCGGTCACACCGCACATATCTGCAGACCCTGCCGCCAGCGAAGCGTTCACGCTAAGGCTGCCCCCGCGGTGCAGTCGGCTGACGTCGCAGTCGCTGCCAGAGTGATCTTACCGGAGCCGAAAATGCAAAATAGCCGAACAACACCGGCAGCGCCAGCTCGCGCACAATAAATACCAGCATCAGGCTGAACACAATCTGCAAAATCTGCATCCGACCACGCCGACCACGCACCAGCTGATTAAACACATGCGCGTACTTCAGCCGCGACACCATCAGAACGGCCGCAGACAACGTCACCAAAGGAACCAGCACCACCAGCGCCGACCAGATGTACTGCTCAAATGCAGCCAGCCCGTGCAGACTGCCACCAGGTCCCAGCTGCCCTTTCAGCTCATTCATGCCGATCGGCAGCGAAGCAACAACTCCACCAGCAGCCGGCGACGGCAGCCCGCTGAAAAATTCATGCGAATCCTCCTCGTCAGTCTCGACGTTGAATCGAGCCAGACGCAGAATGGCACAGACCATGAACAGCACTGCAATCGCCCACAAAATTCGCGGGTGAAAATGAAACGAAGCAATCGCGATCGTATCCATCAGGTGATGTGCCGGATGAGCCAGCTGCAGGAAAATGAAAGCCGGAGCCACACCAAAACTGATCGCGTCACACAGACTGTCCAGCTGAGCACCAAAGTCCGAGGTCTGGTTTGTCAGTCGAGCCGCACTGCCGTCCAGCATATCAAACAGCATCGCCAGAAAGATCAGCTGCGATGCCGTAAACAGTTCGCTGCCATCAAAATGCTCAGGCCCCACCTTGGCCGTAATCGTAATGGCCCCAAAACCACAGGCCGCGTTGCACAGCGTCAGCAGCGTCGGCAGCACTGCAAAAACCTTCTGCCGTCGAGTCCTGCGAATGGGCGATTCGGCCGTATCCGCTGCGCCAGCTGTCTCAACGCCTGCAGGTTTCATTTTGACGCTTCCTGGTAACGTGCCAAAATCGAACTTCCCGCCTGCACCTTGTCACCCAGACGCACCTGAATCTGCAACCCGGCCTCCTGCGGCATCACTAGTTCAGTACGTGAACCCAGTTTGATCATCCCAAACTGCTCGCCACGCTGCAGCGAATCACCGGGCTTCAGCCAGCAGACGATCCTGCGAGCAATCGCGCCAGTAATCTGACGCACAACCATCCCGCGATACGGAGCAGCATGTTCTTCCAGCAGTACAGCCAGCTGTTCGTTCTCACGCGCCGACTCTGGACGCAACGCGTTCAGATACTTGCCCGGTCGATACTTCAGGCCAATCACCCGACCGGCTACCGGAGCACGATTGATGTGCACGTTGAAGATCGACAGAAAAATACCGATCTTCACCGCCGGACCACCCACATACTCGTCGAAAGGCAGCTGCTCGATATCCACAACCTTGCCATCCGCCGGTGATACCACCAGTCCCGGCTGCAGCGGAACCACGCGACGCGGGTTGCGAAAGAACCAGACAATCAGAAGACCAGCCACCGCAGCCGCAACACACACCAGCCACGACAGCAGCTGCAGCCAGCCGGTCAGCCGCTGCGCCAAAACAGCAGCTGCACTGCTGATCAGTGCGGCTGTCAAAGTCATCACAAGCAGTTCGGCCAGACCCACTCGAGCAAATGGCAATTCATCCCGCCAGACAAACGGGTCGTCAGCCGCATCCCAGTACCAGCCGCCCTGGTTTCGGTAAAACTTCAGGTCACGCGAGTCCAGCACCTCGTGAGGACACGGATTGAAGTCCCCCCGACGACAGGCTGCCATTCGCTGCACATAACCGCGACAAAACGTCTTTAACAGCGCCCGTCGCACTGCACCCCAGCGCTGCTCAAGATGAATAATCACCCCGCCGCCAGGCTGAATATCCTTCAGCTGCGGATCCATGGGCAGCAACGCGCGACGACCAGCAACATTCCCGGCAGAAACATCGCCGGACGCCGTCCGGTGTTCTTCGGACATCAGCATTCTTTCACAGCAATTAACCGAACTCAGCCGGCCGGACAGGTTCCGGCACTCCGCCATTATCCGGCTGAACGGCGAGATTGCAAACCGCCTGCTGCAAAGCCGCACGGTTTTCGAAGCAGCGGGAGCCTTTTACCGGGTATTCTCGGGAAAATTCGGTATTCAGCGAGTATTGAAGGTGTTCCGAGGATCCTCAGCCGTCCGGTACTCCTCACGGTCCATCAGCGTCACCGCCAGCATCGACAGCTGCCGGCCACGATAAACTTCCAGATCCACAGCCACACCTATGTCCGACAGACTCACCAGGTTGATCAGGTGGTTCTCGTCCACAACTTCCACACCATTGAACTTCAAAATCACGTCGTCCGGCTTCAAACCAGCCCGCACCGCCGGACTGTTCTTCTGATTGTAGACTCGCATAATGCGAGCCCCGCGAGCCCGTGTCAGACCCAGTCGCTTCGCCGTCGTCTCGTTGAAATCGTTGTCCAGCTCCACTCCCAGATAAGCCCGCCGCACACGACCGTGCGCCACAAGCTGCTCAAACACCCGTCGCACCATGTTGCTCGGAATACTAAAACCAATCCCCTCGTTGCCACCACCGTTGGATGCTATCGCTGTGTTGATCCCAACCACTGTCCCGTACATATCAATCAGCGGTCCCCCACTGTTGCCCGGATTGATCGCAGCATCCGTCTGAATGAAGTCCTGGTTGGTTACCGACTGGTCGCTGGCAAGCGATAAATCCCGGCGCCCCTTGGCACTCACAATGCCCAGCGTCACCGACTGACTTAGACCAAACGGACTGCCGACAGCCAGCACAAAGTGGCCGATCTTTACGGAACTGCTGTCACCCCACTCGGCTGACGGCTGACCACCGTCCGGAATCTGCAGAATCGCCAGATCGCTCTCTGAATCACGATAAGACCGCAGCGGATGAACGCTGGTCCCGTCAGCCAGCAGCACGTCAACCGCGTTCAGATCTGCCCCCCGCACAACGTGCTGATTGGTGACCACAAACAGACCCCGGACGCCGGCAGATCGCATCAGCACACCGGAACCAGTCTCTTCAACCTTCCGATCGTTCTCTGATCGAACCGCCTGAATGTGAGCCACTGCTGGCAGCACCTGCTCCGACACCTGCGAAATATGCTCGCCACTCTGCATCAGCGCCATGGCAATCGATGGCGCTGCAGGACCCCGTTCACCCTCCCGTGGCACCGCATTCAATGGCTGCGACAAAGGCGGCACACCCAGCTGACTCCCGACGGCCAGGCCAATCGACAGCAAAGCTGCCGAACCCAGTACTGAAATACTTCCGCGCGCCATCCAGCGATACTCCATCTGGAGTTCTATATGTTGTCGGCGCGAATCCTTCCGCCTGTCTGCCGTACCTCCTGCCGTTTCAAACCCGTCTCAGACAGGGCCGAAACCGCCGGGGAAATTCATCCTGAATTCACCCACAGCCCCTTCGATATCGATCAGCGATTTCCGCGAAGGCAAGATGTTTCCGGTGGAATCTGCCGAATCCACTCCCCAGCCTGCCAGTTCTGCTGACAGTCGTCAGAATCGACACAGCAGGACCACCCGGAACGCTCACCCAATCCGCAACAGCCGGCACATTCAAAAAGAACGAGCCTCACTGGAACAGTTCTCACCAGCAACCCCAAACTGCTATGCTCCAGACGCTACAGTATCTCCCCCCAAAAACGACAGACTGGAGACCCCCCGGATGCATCCCGACCACGATCCGCACATCGGTGTCATCGGTCTCGGCCTGATGGGGACTGCGATCACCGAACGCCTGCTGCAGTTCGGCTGGCAGCCGCACATCTGGAATCGCTCGCCAGAAAAAATCGGCCCCCTGGCAGAACGGGGCGCCATCCCCAGCAACAATCCCATCGCAGATTGCCGTCGCGTTATCATCAGCCTGTACTCCAGCGACGTGGTCGAACAGGTGCTGGGGCAGTTTCTGCCCGCCCTGCAAGCCGGCCAAATCCTGATTGACACCACCACCGGCAGCCCGGAATTCAGTGAACAGCTGGCGGCACGCCTGCAGCAGTCCGGGGCCGCACTGCTCGATGCACCCATCTCCGGCTCCAGTGAACAAACTCGCCGCGGGGAAGCCTGCGTGATCGTGGGCGGTGAACCCGACATCTTCCAGCAATGCCGGAACCTCTGGCCGGTTCTCGGCAGCAGCGTGTTCCACGTCGGCGGCTCCGGCAGCGCCGCACGCATGAAACTGGTCACGAACCTCGTGCTGGGACTGAACCGCGCTGCGCTCGCCGAAGGACTGGTTTACGCCGCATCCCAGGGAATCTCACCCTCAGCCGCACTGGAAGTGCTCCGCGGCAGCGCCGCCTACTCGCGACAAATGGATTCTAAAGGCGCAAAAATGATCGCCGCAGACTACTCCGTACAGGCGCGACTGTCACAACACCTCAAAGATGTCCGGCTGATCGTGGAAACAGCAGCAGCAGCCGGACTGTCACTCGCACTCACCAATGCCCACCAGCAACTCCTGGAACAAGCCGAAACACTGGGATTCGGCGCCAGCGACAACAGTGCCGTGCTGGAAGCCATCCGCGCACGACAACAGCCACCTGCCAATTCCTGAAGCCACAATCAGCAGACCGGACACCGCAACTCCAGCCTTCACCCCACCCCCCGCAAACTCCCGGCCACTGAGTACTGAGTACCCACACAAACAACCGCCGGCAAAGGAACTCCCGGCGGTTCGAGCTCAAAATCGAGTACGAGTACGAGCACGAGCACGAAAAACACAATAAACTCACCTCGTACTCGTACTCAGTCCGCCCTGGCGGACGGTACTCGTACTCGTACTCGTACTCGTACTCGATTTAATTCGAACCGCGGGGGTTTCCTTGCCGGCGGTTGTCCGGTTGGGGGGAATGACAGGGTTTGCCAGACAGTGATCAGTGTGGCGAGCCGCGGACGGGAGTCCGCGGGTGTGG
>JBJTPZ010000579.1:0-5618 GCA_046075365.1 Planctomycetaceae bacterium | reverse complement strand
GTGTGTTCCTGTGGCGGTGGTGTGTCCATGTGGTCGGTGGTGTGTCCCTGTGGCGGCGGTGTGTCCCCGTGGTCGGTGGTGTGTCCCTGTGGCGGTGGTGTGTCCCCGTGGTCGGTGGTGTGTCCCTGTGGCGGTGGTGTGTCCCTGTGGCGGTGGTGTGTCCCTGTGGCGGGTGGTGTGTCCCTGTGGCGGGCGGTGTGTCCCCCCGTGGCCGGTGGTGTGTCCCCGTGGCGGTGGTGTGTCCCCGTGGTCGGTGGTGTGTCCCTGTGGCGGTGGTGTGTTCCTGTGGCGGTGGTGTGTCCCTGTGGCGGGGGCGGCGAGTGTCAGTCGGGCTGGGACTGGCGGATGGTGTCGAATGCGGCGCGGAAGGTCTGTGGCTGATAGCCGGCGATGGGGGGCAGAGACAGGGCCGGGTCGACGCGGATGACGGTCACTTTTTCAGTGCTGCCCGGGATCGGATCAGATTCTTCTCGGCCCTGATGCAGCTGCAGAAACAGCTGGGGGAACAGTTTGGCTTGCTGGTCGGCTGTGGCGGGATTGAGCAGCAGCCAGGACCAGGCGATCTGGCGGGCGGAGTCATAGTCGACGGTTCCGGCGGTGCCCATTTTCAGCAGGCTGGCTGTGATGGCCTGCTGTTGCTGGGGCGTCAGCCGTGTGTTTTCGATTTGTGCGGCCAGTTGTTCTGCGGCAGCGGCAGCAGTGCGGGCGGCTGTGATGAGTGCGGGGGTTTCGCCGAAGGGAACGCTGACGGTGGCCTGCTGGACCTGCAGCAGGCCGGACAGGGGCGTGGCGGGTTCATTTGCGTTGGTGGAGCCGACCTGCCACGCCAGCTCGGCAAGAGTTGCGGGCCAGGGAATCAGGCGTGGTCTGCCGGGGCGACCTTTTACCTGAGCCTGCTGTCGCCAGCCATCGTGCTTTAGGTCATGGTGGCAGGCGTAGCAGTCGAACTGAGCGAATTCCGGCCATGCAGAGCGGACGAGGTCGGCCGGTGCTTTCTGTTCGGCAAGGTCCGCTGTGAGCTTCAGTGATTCGCTCCACGTGATCAGTGCGGAAACGAGCAGTTCGCGGGCTTTTATTTCGGCCGGATCGGCGGGTGCAGCGCCGGTGCGTGTTTCGAATTCCTGGCGGAGTGCTGCCGGTTTCTCTGAGTATTCTTTCCAGTGCTTAGGCATTTGCTGTTCGAACGTCTGCAGTTCGAAGGGGGGCAGCGGCGGATGTCCGGCGGCGTACATTTCGTGCGTAACGACTCGACCCAGTTCCGCATTTCCGACATGGCAGGAGACGCAGATTTTTGTGCGGGGGATTACAGAGCGGACATCCATATAACCGTGGCTGCATTTTTCGGCGGGAGACAGAAATCGCCAGTCTTCCATGCTGAAGTGTGCGGAGCCCCAGCCGCGGGGCTGATTTGAGTCTTTGGCTTCTCCGGAGGTGCCGTGACAGCCTTCGCAGCTGACTCCGGCTGTCAGCAGTGCCGCCAGCTGCGGCTGATGCTGATAGTCTTCTGAAATCAGCCCGTCCGGGTCAACGGTCAGGTTGTAAACGGGCAGGCTGGTGTGACAGGCGAGGCAGGCGCGATCGCGGTGCAGCTGGCCCGGTTTTCCGAGCACGACGGCCATTTGTTCGGCGAGCGGGCTTTTCAGGGAAGTCCATGCCTGGGCATGGCGATCGACAGCGGACAGATCACGGGTGACCGGGGTCTGTGTGTTGTCAGCAGAAAGTGTTTCACCCAGCCAGATCAGAATTTCATCACCTCGAATCCATTTTTCGCCTGCGAGGTTTCCGAGTCTGGCAGCGACTCGAGGGGATCGCGTGCTGCCGGCGTGACAGTCTGCGCAGTTCCCGGTGGGCAACGAGGTGCGCTGGCTGAGTCCTTCGCGAGTCAGCAGTGACTGGCAGCGCGGTTCCTGAGCGGGCAGTGTCGTGGCAGCCAGCAACAGCAGCAAAGCGGAGACTGAACGCATTATGATGGTTCTCCGGGAGCTATGGCTGAGGAGCTTTGGGATCCAGCAGCTGTTCGATGTGATTCACGGCGTCAGACACGCTGAGGACAGCGTCGATGGAGGAATTTCCGGGGCTGTCGAAGCCCGGCAGAAACAGCAGCCTGCTGCGGATGATTTCCAGCTGTGCTGCGATCTGCTGCTGTCGGGTGTCGTGCGGTGCGAGGCTGTTTCCGGCAATCGAGGCGGCTCGCAGTGCCAGATAAAGCTGCGCCATTTCGTCCCAGCTGCCGGCGGCCAGTATTTTGCCATCAGTGGTGGTACGACGTGCCAGCCGGATTTGCTCGAGGCACAACTGGTCGATAGCGGCGGGTGTCCATGGGTGGTGCTGGTTCATAACTGGGACGAGGGCAGCGGCAGAACTGACGGCGGCCTGTTTAACGAGGGTGCGATCGGGAACCGGCGTATTCATGTGGTCTGCGAGGGACTGCAGTGCCGCAGTGAGGGGCAGCATTTCGGTTTGCTTTGAATTTCGCAGCGGAGTGAGGGCCCAGGTTTCCCAGCCCGGCCGGCCTGTTGAACGTCGCTGCTGATACCAGCTGCGGTCTTCAAGATTGTGGTGGCAGGAGAAGCAGGAGTATTCGGCGAGCTCGGGCCATGGACGTCCGTCGCTGGTGCGATCTTCCAGCAGTTTCAGACAGGCTTCGGCAGCGGCGAAGCGGCCGGCCTGCCAGGCATCGAGGGTAAAGGTCGGTGACTGTTCCGGATCGGCTGGCGCAGTTGCTGCTGCGCGTGGCTGCCAGTGTTTTGGGTAGTTGGAGTGGAAGGTGCTGAATTCGTAATCGAGCCGCGGATGTCCGGCAGCAATCAGGTCATGGCTGACATCTTTTCCGGCACCACCGACGTGACATTCTGCACATTTGCGAGCTCGCTCATTCAGGCTGCCTGCCAGATCAACGTAACCGAGCGCTGCTCTGGCAGTCTGCGGCGTTGTTTTCCACTCTGCGGTGACGTGGGGACCGATCCAGTCGCGGGCTGGTCCGTGACAGGCCTCGCAGCCGACTCCGTCGTGATGCAGATAATCGACGGGTACAGTGCCTGCAAGAGGCTGTTCGACGGTAGCGTGACAGTTGAGGCAGCGAGCGTCCTGAACGGCGGACGGCGGGGTATTGGGCTGCCCTGCCCCCAGCAGTTCGACCATGGCTGTGGAGCGTGGCGTGTTAAGGACATCCCATGCCGACGCATGAGGGTCTCGCCCGGCCCATACCAGGCTGGCAGCAAAGTGCAGACCTTCGATCCTGCGTCCGCCGCCATGGCAGCTGGCGGCGGCACACGAAGCGGCGCCAACGAGGCGACTGGCTGACTTGTCGGGGATGGGTGGTACGGCCGAGGAGGGACGCGGCGGAATGTTGCTCAGGTTTGGTGCTGTCCCCGAATCCTGAGCCTGGGTGTGATTGATAACGACTGCGAGGCAGCAGACGAGCAGTGCGGCAGTGGCGGCGGCCAGCAGTCGCAGCGAAGTTTGGCGCTGAGTCATGAATGCAGACACAGTGGGGTCTCGCAGCAGTAGAACGCTTATTCCGTGGGAGTTTCGGTAACCGAATGAAGAATCTGATCGATGGTGCGGGGACTGGACTGTTCAAACTGTCGCTGGTGATAGACGTGGCATTCGACACACTGAGTGCCGGCACCGCTGGAAGCCGTGCTGCCTTCCAGTTGAGCGGTGTGGCAGCGACGACAGTTGGCGATTCCGGGCAACAGTACGTCTCCGACTGAGGAGCCTGGTCCCTGTTTGAGATTGTCTCGCGCCGAACCCGGAGCGGGCAGCTGGTGGCATTCGCGGCAGCCGGTCATGCGATGTGCATCATGGCTGAAGACGGAGTGCACCAGCCAGCGATCCGGGATCTTTGGCGGGGTGATGGTCCACGCTGGTGGTTTGCGCAGATCTTCGATTGTTGGGTTTGTGTTGGTTTCTGTAGTGAGTGCATCGGCGGTTTCGTGACAGTATCCGCAGCCTCCGGATTTTCGCAGCCACTGCAGGGACTGAAAGTACCCCTGCGGGTCGTCTGCGGCAGAGGGGGTAAACTGTGCGGATTTCACGAGTTGTTCGGCCTGGGCAGTTTGCCGGGCTGCGGTGGCGGCGACAGCTGGATCAAACGGGGCCGGGCTGGCTTCGGTATCGAATCCGGGAACAGGTCGACCGGGTCGTGGGAGTAGGGCTGCCGGTGAGGCATCACGGGGTGGTTGTGAGAGCTGCTGGAGGTAGACACTGAGCAGGAACGCGCGGACCTGCTGCGGCGTCTGATGCGGTGCGACGGCTGGTTGTATGGAGTGGTCGTCTGTCGGTGAGGCAGGACGGATGCTGCCCGCACTGTCGGTCACGAGGAACGGGTCGAACACAAGCGGATGGCAACTGCTGCAGTGTCGCTCGTAATTGACTGGCAGGTAGTACTGGCGCTGGGCGTCCAGCTCATGGCAGGAGGAGCAGTCGTGCTGCCACTGTCCTTTGAGGGCTGCAGGCAGGGAAGATTCCGGCAGATTTAAATGGGTATTGTGGCTGAAGCGAAATCGTGAGCGGTCCTGCCAGCGGGGGGTGGCGTCGCCGGGACGAAGAAAGTTGTCGAGCAGTTCGCGGGCCGGATGACTGGCGGAGATTGTGGCTTCCACTTTGTCATCGGCAAGCAGCTGGTGCAGGGCAAATTCCGGGTGTGAGGCCAGGTCGGTGATAGCGGTATTGCCGGAATTTTGCACGCTGATGGAAGCGAGGTCGGTGTGTTCGGTCGACCATGCGATCAGGTTCTGATGGCAGTTGATGCAGGATTGCGAGGCAATTTTTTGGAGGTCTTCGGCACCGGCGTGCTCACGGTGACAGGAGCCGCAGGACTGAGACTCGGTGACCAGATGTGCGGCAGTGGCTCGCTGCGACCAACTCTCACCGCCGGGTGCGCTGAAGAAGTGTCCTGCTCCGGAATGGCACTGCTGACATTTCAGGTTGCGGGCTTTGCTGTGCGGGGCATCGCTGGCGAAGGCCGCCAGTCGTTCAAGCGGTCCTTCGAATGGTTCGTGGCAGACTTCGCAGCGGCCTGAGAACATCTGATGGGGCGTGGAGAGAGCGCCGGCCTGATAGATTTCCGGGCTGCCCCAGCGGGCATTCCAGGCGAGGTATGCAGCAGCTGCGAGGCCGGCCAGCAGGCTGACGAACCAGACGCTGCGGCGAAAGGCATCACCGCGGCGCTGGTAGCCGATTTCGACTCGGCCGGAGAAATCCCGGCTTAATCTGGAACGCTGCATCTGGTGAATTCATCCAACGGGGTTTTCAGAATCTGAACGGAACAACTCGAAGTGCCATAACGATATGAGCGATGGTAAACACGATCAGCAGCATTGAGACGGGGATGTGGAGTGCCAGCCACCAGTGCATCCAGCGCAGGATCGTGCGCTGCTGTTCGATCTGTCGGCGGGTATCGCAGCAGGCCTGCAAGTCCTGCAGCAGTTCATGGTGTGCGACGGGGAGTGTGGCCCGTATTTCGCGAAAGCGGCGACCGGCGTCGACATCATTTGCAAGGGGTGACGTCCTGACGGCAGCAGCGCTGCGGGAGTCAGCGAGGAAGGGGCGGACCAGCTGAGTGTAGAAATTCCAGAGGATCTGACGATCTTCGGGTGAAGGTGAGGCGGGTG
>JBJTPZ010000578.1:0-3058 GCA_046075365.1 Planctomycetaceae bacterium | reverse complement strand
GCGGAGTGCGGTGTTGCAGGAGACCAGTGTGTCATCAAAGAAGCTTGCGTGAATGGGTATTCCTGTTTCGCTGTCGTGCTGGCATTTCTGCATCGGGAATGATGCAGAAGGGAGATGTCAGAGGCGGTGGTCAGAGGCGGGGGTCGTAACCGGAAAACGAAAGCCGGACGGTGTCGTTTTTTGTCTGATGGTGAGTTGTTCCCCTTGGCACCAGAGACGGTAACAGTATGGTTGTAGAAAAACGTAAAAAGTCTGCCCCACAGGAGGGTGCAGGCGGGTTGCACGGAGGGCTTAGTACAGCGCTGGCAGATACCAGTTGTCTCGCTGTACGTGTAACGCGATGGCGGTCCTGGCTGTCTCGCGTGAGTTCGCCTTTGGCTCTTGCTGCCGCTGTTGTGGCGACGTCCGGCCTTGCTGCAGGGCAGGACGGCGGCAAAGCAGGTGTGGACCCGGCTGATGAGCTGGTATTCGCACTTGAAGCACCGGCGGTTGCCGAAGCAGAGCCTAATGTTGCTGACGTCGGCGTCGATGCCAAGGCTGCCCGTCTGGGTTTGCCTCGGATGGCTCCCGAAGTGGCAGCAATGGGTGAGCCGGAGCCGGATCCGGTTTGGCTGCGTAATGTGCTGGTAGATGGGTTCTTTGACGAATCTGATCTGACAGCTCCTGTGAATCTTGTAGCGGCTCCTGGCAAGGTTGGTCGCTGGTCAGTGGACGTTGGCAATGTGGCTCTGCATGTCAACGATTTCAAGGTGCCATACGATCGCGGCAACGCAGTGGATTTGAACGGAAATCGTTCGGGTTCTCTGTTTCAGTCGATCGAGACAGTGCCTGGATTCCGCTATCATGTTCGCTTCCTGATGTCTGGCAACTGGTCGACCTTCCCCTCGAAGGCTCGTACTTTGGCCGTGTACTTTGGCAGCGAGAAGAAGGTCTTCACCGTAAAGCGTCCCAGCCGCTGGTCGAAGAGCAACATGCGGTGGGAAGAGCACGATCTGGTCTTTACTGCGGTGCGTCCTCTCACCGGCATTCGTTTTGCTTCAGAAACCGCCGGTATTCCGGACGGTCCTGTGGTGGCGAATGTTCGCGTGCTGAAGGAAGCACTGGCTCCGGGACCACTGGAGTCCATTAATGTTCCGCTGCCGGAGAATCTGGCAGACTTCATTAAAGACAAAGAAAAAGCGATTGCTCTTGGTAAGGCTCTGTTTTGGGACATGCAGGCGGGCAGTGATGGTCGCACGGCATGTGCATCCTGTCACTACAACGCCGGTGCGGACATTCGCACGAAGAACCAGCTGCACCCCGGTGCTCCGGGCAGCGCGTTCGGTCACCAGTCAGAGGCCAGCCTGAAGCTGGGAATTGCGGCAGCACAGTCGTTCGCGGGAGCGAATCAGGAACTGAAGCCTTCGGACTTCCCGTTCCATCGCTTCAAGGATCCGACTCGACCTGGCAGCAGTTCAGCTGATGGCGACAGCAGGAACCCGGTCATCAGTGACTCCATGCTGGTCTTCGGCTCACAGGGTGTTGTCAACGAGAGTTTCATCTCGATCGTTGTGGGCAACCCGGTTGACAAGTGCAAGAAGATCGCTGACCTGGTATTCAATATTAAGGGCAGCAATGCTCGCCAGACCACTGGCCGAAATGCTCCTTCGACGATCAACGCCGTGTTTCATGACCGCCTGTTCTGGGACGGTCGTGCAAATCGGTACTTCAACGGGGTGAATCCGTTCGGCGACCTGGACAAGGACGCTCGCGTCTATCGTCTGGTTAATGGCGTACTGCTTGAGAAGGTGCAGATTCGTCTCGACAATGCCGCTTTGGCATCTCAGGCCGTTGGTCCGGCCCTGAGCGCTGTCGAAATGAGTGCTGATGGTCGCGACTTCAGGGAATTGGGGCGTAAGCTTCTGTCGCTGCAGCCGCTGGCTCTTCAGAAGGTGCACGAAGACGACAGTGTTCTTGGGATCTATCGTGATTCCGACGGTCGTGGTTTGAACGAAGAAGTGGCCAGCTATGCAAAGCTGATTCGCGAGTCGTTCAACCGTGAGTGGTGGGCTGGCGGAAAGATTACAGATGGCGGTTACACGCACATGGAAGCCAACTTCTCCCTGTTCTGGGGACTGGCGATCATGATGTATGAATCGACTCTGGTGTCTGACCAGACTCCGTTCGACGCATACGCAAAGGGCGACAAGAGTGCTCTTTCTGAGAATGCGAAGAAGGGTTTCCGGATCTTCATGAATGAGGGCAAGTGCATCACCTGCCATCATGGTCCTGAGTTTGCCGGAGCAACTGTCAGCATGACTCGTGGGCAACTGTCGACAGACGGTGGCATTCACTACATGCCGATGGCTCGCGGCCTGGCGTTCTATGACGAAGGCTTCTATAACATCGGTGTGCGTCCGACGACCGAAGATCTCGGTGTTGGTGCTGCTCATCCGCTGTTTGGCCCGCTGTCATACAGTCGTCAGGAGCAGGGCGGGTCAAACCCCGATCCGAAGCACGTTGTGACCTCCAGCGACCGCGTGGCAGTGGATGGTGCCTTCAAGGCTCCGACACTTCGCAACGTCGAGCTGACTGGTCCGTACATGCATACGGGCAGCATGAAGAATTTGACGGAAGTCGTTCAGTTCTACACCCGCGGGTCTGACTTCGAACACTCGAACCTGAAGGATCTGGATACTGATGTCAGCGGTATTCCTTCGCTGCAGGGAAATCACCTCGGAATCGCGAATGTGGTCGAGTTTCTCGAGCACCTGACCGACCAGCGTGTGAAGTACCAGAAGGCTCCGTTTGACCATCCTGAGCTGTTCCTTGTGAACGGTCATCAGAGTGTTGAGTGGGACAATGCCCTCGATTCGCTGGTTGTTTTACCAGAAACGGGTCGTGATGGCGGCGATGCTCTGCAGACCTTCGAAGATGCCCTGACCAATGGTCTGGATCTCGAGAAGATTCCTGCACCAGAGCCACCGAAATCTTCAGGCGGTAAGCCGGAAAATCCGGACAAGCCGGGCGTTGACTATGAGAACGATCCGGATACTGATGGAGATGGCTACGGAAATGA
>JBJTPZ010000577.1:0-2198 GCA_046075365.1 Planctomycetaceae bacterium | reverse complement strand
AGACTTCTTCTCTGGGTATCTGTATTCGCTCTGGAACAATCTCGGCGGTGACGAGGTGCTGTTGCAGAAGGTCTGCGACGAACATGCCTTTTGTGCTGAGTTGAAGGCGATGCTTCTGATTGCACAGAAGCTCAGGTATGTGCCCGGTGAAGTCCCGAAGTACGACAAACCACCGCAGAGCCAGAAGGATGTTCTTCGAAGGCAGGCTGACCTTATCAAAGAAGGTCTTGCAAGGTGCGGGCTTGAGGAACCGAGCGAGCCGCAAGTACGAGAATCGCTCGAGCGGTATGAGATGTTCTCGACAGCCGAAATTACAGCGATGTTGGCGGCACTGTGACAGACAATGGACAGCTGCGCATGGACCAGATATCGTTCGCTCAGTGGTCGTGTCCACAGGTCAAGGCTGTATTCGCCAGACGGCAGCTCTTCAGCTGCTATGCAGACCGCGGACGGCAGTACGGCGGGTCCCAGGTGCCGGGTCCCAGGTGCCAGGTCCCACGTGCCAGGTGCCATGCACCCTACGGCGCGATGCACCTGGAATCGCGTGCATATACAGTCTTCGAAACGTTGCCCTGAAGATCGCCAAAAAAACTAACGAAACCCACCACATCACCCGCAGCCAGCAGAAATCGCAAAGCGGCATTGACATCTCAAAACTCAAACACGAGGCTGATGGGGCTTGTCACCACAGTTTCGCTGCCGGATGCTTCTGAAGCCCTCGAGGAAATCTTCATGAACTGCTATGGTTGTGAGTCTTCGGCCACGGGAGCGTGCAGCACGTGCGGACAGTTTTACTGCGCCCGTCACGGAGGCAAGGTGGGTTGGAGCCAGCGCGCATATTGTGCCGCCTGTTTCGACAGGCGGCGTCCATACATCGCGATTCATGGTACACTGTGTGCGCTGATCGGCCTCCTCCCTATCGGTTTGGGATTTGCCGGCCTGGGTAATCATCGGACCGCAGAGCATGTCGGCGCGAGCCTCCTGATGCTGTTATTGGGATTGTTCACCGTGGGATTTGGTGTCTGGCGAATTTGTCATTCCAGATCCCAGTTTCCGCCGGGAATCAAATAACAGTGTTGACCTGCGCACAACGCAGGGGCACGGCAGAGGGCACGGCAGAGGGCACGGCAGAGGGCACGGCCCTTCCACCGCCCGAAGTCCCCGCAGTGAAAATGGGCGACTAACGGAAGGTCCCAGGTGCCAGGCACCTGATCGCGCGAACGCCACGTGCGACGCGCCCGGGTATCAACGCACCGAACGGAACAGCCGTCGACTGCTGACCTAAAAACCGGTGCAACTGCGGGTCTTGAACCCGAGGTTCCCAGCCTAAAAGCCGCCGGAAACCCATACATCGACGACCTGGGCCGCTATGCCGACTTCCACGCTCTTCGGCACACCTTCATTACCAACATGATCAAATCCGGCATCAATCCGAAAACCGCTCAGAGTCTCGCGAGGCACTCGACGATTGATCTGACAATGAATGTGTACACGAAGCTGACGATTACTGATCAAGCGTTGGCGATTTCAACCCTGCCGAAACTCAATGACGTGGAGACGATAGATGGACGATGTCACTAGGATTTTCGGGCCCTTGTCAAGCTGGAGGTGGGATCCACTTGCCTTCAATTGAAGCAGCCAGTTCATTGGCAATCGCCATCTGATCTTCTTTCGCGGCTGGATATCCCGTGATGTTGGCGTGATTGGGATTTCCCGGAAGAATCGGGGCGGGCACGACGTGAAGCGACTGTATTCGACACTGACTTGCTCGGATGTTCGCCAGGCCGTACAGGGACTTGTTACGGGACACTGCAACTTCAGAACCAACCTGCCAGATTTCTTCCAATGTTGCTTCTCTGTGCCGATTGACAGAGAGCTCTACCCACTTATAGGGCATAAACAACTTGTGGGAAACTTTTCCATCAGGACGTTTTTCATTGCTGTTCACGATGAATCGCGCCAGCAATTCGTTGTCAGCTACGTCCGGTATTTGATCAGGATGCATCATCCCTGAAATACTCGCGCGATGTAACGCAGAATTGATTCCGGGACGCGGTCGATGAATCTGGCAGAGCCTCGTGGCGACTCGCTTCCAATCAGTGCCGCCCAGTGAAGTCGATCAGACGGAGCCACGCTGACTGAGATGACTCGCCGTGGATTCCGATACCATTCGAGGTTGATATGTCCGTCAGGCTCCG
>JBJTPZ010000576.1:0-10564 GCA_046075365.1 Planctomycetaceae bacterium | reverse complement strand
GGCTGGTTGGCACGGCGAGCTCGCATCTCGGCTCGACGACGGTCACGACGACGAATGTCACTGGGCTTCTCGTAAAACTCACGCTTGCGCATTTCCTTCTTCACGCCGGCATGCTCAACCAACTTGCGAAACCGACGCACCGCCTCATTCACACTTTCATTGTCACGCAAACGCAGCTTTACCACAAACACCCTCCAGATTTTTTCATACTGAACAAGTGAACAGAGACATACAGAAATCGGACAAGCATGGTAACCTAAGACGGCGGGAAATGCAAATTCCTTCCACGCCGCATTTGCCATTCAGAACGAAAGCTGTCAGTTTCGAGAGCATCCAGGAGGGCGGTTTCACAACCACAATCAACTCAACATACTCAATTTACTGTTCAAACGTTCCCGTTCTGGCCCGCAAAGCTTCAGATCAGATCACTATCGGCGGAATTCAGCCATGGCTCGCGATTGCCTGTACCTCATCGACACTTTTTCTCTGATGTTCCAGGTCTTCCACGCCATCCCACCCATGACCGGTACGCGCGGACAACCCACCAATGCCGTCTTCGGACTCACCCGCGACCTCCTCGCCATCCTCGAACGACAGCCCACTCACCTCATCTGCGCACTCGATTCACCAGGACCCGGCGCACGCGAACTCATCTACCCGCAGTACAAAGCCAACCGCACCGAAATCCCCGCTGACCTCAAACCACAAATCCCACTCATCAAACAACTCATCGCCGGCTTCAATATCCCCGGCATCGAACTGGAAGGCTGGGAAGCCGATGACATCATCGCCACCGCCACGCGACAGGCTCTCGCACTCAATATGGACGTCGTCATCGTCTCCTCCGATAAAGACAACCGACAACTGCTCGGACCAAACGTCCGCATGTTCAACTGCCGACGCAACGAATTCTACGACTCACAGTCACTGCTGAACGACTGGGGCATCCGACCCGATCAGGTCATCGACTTCCAGTCACTCGTCGGTGACGCCGTCGACAATGTACCCGGCGTCCCCAAAGTCGGACCCAAAACCGCCACCACACTGCTGACCCAGTACCAGACTCTCGACGCCATCCTCGAAAATATCCCCCACACCACCGGCAAAGCCCTGCAGAAAAATCTGACCGCTGGTCGCGAACTGGCACTCATCAGCCGCCAGCTCGTCACTCTCCGACAGGACCTGCCTCTGCAGATCGACTTCTCCGCCGCAAAAGTCTCACCACCCGATCACAATGCACTCCTGCCATTCTTCCAGGACATGGGCTTCCGCGGCTACACAGCACAAATGAAACGACTCGCCTCGGCCGCCGGCGATCTCCCCCGCAGCACCGGCACCGACAACAAACCCGTCACAGCTGCCACCGCCACCGCACGCCGCAAACCGTCCCTCTTCGATGCTCAGCACCCCCCCGATAACCCCGCTGATAACCCCGACTCACACAGCACCGCCGACAGCACACCAGCCCCCGCACCAGCACCCGCTGTCAGCTCCACGCCCGCTGTCCCCGCCGGAACACTCGACGCTGCCACAGCTCCCGCCATCCTGCAACAGCTGCTGCACTCACCCGTCGTCATCTTCGAACCTGTCTGCAGCGGCCACACCGTCCGCACACGACAGCTGACCGCCGCCGCCATTTCCGACGGACAACAGCTCTGGCTGCTGCACACTCCCGCCGGCAGCAGCCTGCATTCACAAATCACAGCCTTCCTCGCCAGCTACCCTGGCGAATTGTGCGTCGTGTCCGCCAAACCGCTTTGCCACGCCCTCCTCAACTCCGGCTGCGGACTGCCCGCCCGCCTGTTCGATGCCTCCATCGCCGATTACCTGGTGGATGCCGGAGCCCGCGGACACGAACTGACCGATATCGCCGATCGCTATGCTCCCGATCTCGGTCACGCAGCACCAGTCACCGCACCCCGCAAACCACGACAGCAGACCATGTTCGCCGATGAGGACCAGACCGCTGCCGCGCCCGCTGCCGCCTCGGACGCCGAACAGCGACTGCAGACTCTGCTGGCCGTCCTGCCCGGACTTCGCGATGCCCTCCAGACCGCCGGCCTGCTGGAACTGTACCTGTCCCTCGAAGAACCACTCATCCGCATCCTCGCCGTCATGGAACATGCCGGCATCTCTGTCGATGCCGCAGAACTGCAGCGGCAAAGCAGGGCAGCGGGCACAACCATCGAACAGCTCACCGCCGACATCTTCGCCAGCGCCGGACATCCATTCAACATCGACTCACCCAAACAGCTCGCACAGGTCCTCTTCACAGAACTCAAACTCCCCGTCATCCGCCGCAATCAGACAGGAGCCAGTACGGATCAGGAAGTCCTCGAAGAACTGTCCGCACAACATCCCCTGCCCAGACAGATCCTCGAACGACGGCACCTGATCAAACTGCAGGGCACCTACCTCGATGCACTGCCCGCACTGGTGTCGCCCGAAACCGGTCGCATCCATGCCACCTTTCATCAGACCGTAGCCGCCACCGGCCGACTCAGCTCCAGTGACCCCAATCTGCAAAACATCCCCGTCCGCACTCCTGAAGGTCGGCAGGTGCGAGCTGCCTTTCGACCGGCCAGCCCGCAGTGGACTCTGGTCTGCGCAGACTATTCGCAGATTGAACTGCGAGTCCTTGCGCATTTCAGCGGAGATCAGGCACTCTGCGAAGCCTTTCAGGCCGGCATCGACATTCACGCAGCCGTCGCCGCCGACGTCTTTCAGATCCCCGTCGACACCGTCTCGTCTGATCAGCGACGCATGGCCAAAGCGGTGAACTTTGGAGTCATCTATGGGCAGACTCCCTGGGGCCTCGCTGCAGCACTCGGCATCGACAAAGCTGAAGCAGCCGCATTCATTGATGACTACTTTCGACGGTATGCCGGCGTCGCTGCGTTTTGTGAACGAGTGCTTGAGGAGACGGCCAGAACCGGTTACGCCCGCACCATTCTGAATCGCCGCCGCGCAATCTCCGGCATCCGCCGCACCACCGGCATCAACCGCAACATGCCCGAACGCACGGCCATCAACACCGTCATCCAGGGCTCAGCCGCCGACCTCATCAAACAGGCCATGCTGAACGTCGACCGCATGCTGCGCCAGCAACCCCTGCAGGCCCGCCTGCTGCTGCAGATCCACGACGAACTGGTGCTGGAATGTCCGCAGGATCAGACAAGCACCCTGATCCCCCTGCTGCGACACGGCATGCAGGACGCCATGACCCTCAACGTCCCCCTTGTCGTCGACGTCACCACCGGCCCCGACTGGCTGAACCAGCACGACATCTGAATCTGCCGCAACCAGCAAACCCTGCCCACCGATCCCGCTCGCCCCCCTCCTCGCCCATCGTACTCGAAAAAAACCTGTCGCCCCTGCACCCCGCTGCTGCCGTCTCACCCCGCCGCTGCATGCACCGCACGAGGCTGCTCGCTGCGAAGTCATTCGATTACGAGCACGAGTACGAGCACGAGCACGACAAATCGCAGGAGACACTCGATACAACTAATCGCGGAAAGCCCCACGCAAAACCGCAACCCTTCGTCGCCCTCCAACTTTCGCGGCTTCGCGGCTTCGCGTGAGACCAGGCCCTGCCCAGTCCCCCGCCCCCTGCGATTATCCGTGAAAATCCGTGTTCATCCGTGGCAAAAGAAAAACACACTCACGGCAAAAGAAAACCGCATCCGTGGCAAAAGAAAACCGCATCCGTGGCTCGCCTTGCCCACGACACCGTCATGCCCTGTCCTTCCGTGGTTCAAAAACCGGCCCCTCCGGACGGGAATCCCCATTCGAAATTTGCATTCCCCCCAAACCCGGGCTATACTATCGCCACTCCGCAAGGATCCGCGGGCGATTGGCTCAGTTGGTTAGAGCACTACCTTGACATGGTAGGGGTCACAGGTTCGAGTCCTGTATCGCCCATCACACATCAAAACCCGCGAAAAACACTCGGTTTTTCGCGGGTTTTTGCATTTCCAGACAGCGTCAAACCCCACCTGATGCCCCCTGCGGGGCTCCCTGCGGGGCTACTCACGGGACCGGTCAGCCGGAAAACCGCTCCCGGCCGACCGCCAACGCCAGGCATTCTGCCCCCCCCCCAGCCTCGCCGCGCTGCAACTGCTTCGTCACACCCCCAAATACCGCCCACCCACGCCCCGGTCACTTGTCAAAGCCCCGCCGCAACACCACAGTCCCCCAAAGCACTCCTGACCACTGAACACTTTTCGTTCCCCTTCGCGGCTTCGCGGCTTCGCGTGAGACCCACTGTCTGCAAAGCACCCGCAGTGCCATGGAATTCAGGCGATCAAAGAAGACGGCAGCCCACACCCAAACCACCCAGCACTCACACCCGCAAACTCCCGCCCGCCAGACCGAAAACCGATAACTAACCACTAACCACTAACCACTAACCACTAACCATGCTTTCCCGCTTCCTGCTGCTTGTCCTGCTGTTTCCTGGTGTTGCCGTCGCTGAAGATTTTTGGCGTGCCGGTGCAGCCAGTGTTCGCATCACGCCAAAGACCCCGGTCTGGATGGCCGGCTATGCGTCCCGCACCGGACCTTCCGAAGGTGCGCTGCAGGAGCTGCAGGCGACGGCCGTGGTGCTGTCCGATACGGCGCAGCAGCGGCTGGCGATTGTTTCGCTGGATTTGATCGAGATGCCGGTATCGCTGCGTGAACGACTGCTGGCGGTGGCGCTGAAAAGTCACGGGCTGCAGGAATCCGAGCTGCTGTTGAATGTGTCCCATACGCATGGCGGCCCGATGGTGTCAGCCCGGACGGTGGCGGACTGGGGCGCGGATCCGGTGTGGGGTGATCGCACGGATGAATGGCTGGCCTCGCTGGTGCAGCAGGTGGATCAGTTGCTGGGTCAGGCGATTGCAGCGCAGCAGCCGGCGCGAATTCGGTTTTCGCGCGATTCCAGTCCGCTCGCGATGAATCGACGCCTGCCGACTCCCGACGGCATCCGGCTGGCTCCAAATCCGGCCGGTCCTGTGGATCATGATGTGCCTGTGCTGCAGATCTCAAGTTTGGCTGATCGCCCGCTGGCGGTGGTCTTCGGTTATGCGTGCCACAGTACGACGCTGGGCGGCATACCGCTGCTGAACGGCGACTATGTCGGTTATGCGCGACAGCAGATTGAAACCAGTTTCCCCGGAGCAGTGGGGGTGTTTCTGGCCGGCTGTGGCGGAGATCAGGATCCTGTGCTGCGAGGTGGTGCGGGGGAAGCCGAGCAGAACGGGAAGCTGCTGTCGGATGCAGTGACTCGGGCTGTGGCCGGTTCTTCGCTGCTGCTGTCTCCGCGGCTGTCGGTGGCCATGGAAGCGGTTTCGCTGCCCTTTGCCTCGCTGCCTCCGCGAACCGAGCTGCAGGCGCGAGCAGCATCGCCGAATGGTTTTGTCGCTCGACATGCGCAGATGATCCTGAAGAACTGGCCTGAACCCGGTGATCAGCCGGCCGACTATCAGTATCCGGTGCAGGTGATTCGTCTGGGTGACCGTCTGACACTGGTGGCACTGGCCGGTGAACCGATGGTCGATTATTCGCTGCAGCTGAAAACTCTGCTGGGCAATGATGCTCAGCAGCCGGTCTGGGTCGCCGGCTATTCGAATCTGGTGAACGCCTACATTCCGAACCGCCGCACACTGCAGGAAGGCGGCTATGAAGGCACGGAAGCGATCATCTATCAATCCTTGCCCGCCCCGTTTCGTCCGGAACTGGAAGACCGGATCAAAACGACAGTCCGGCGCCTGGCCGGAATCACTCAGCAGTAACCACCGGCTTTTGTCGCAAGGCCCGAGCAAGCAAGGCACGAGCCGCAGGGAACAGGGAAGAGGGAACAGGGAGGAGGGAACAGGGAACGAGGAACAAGTTCACAGAGCACTGCATTATCGCTCGTGCTCGTGCTCCCGTTCGTGCTCGTGCTCGTGCTCGTAATCGTAATCGACCAAAGTTCTCGCACTCCCCTTCGTTCCCGCACTCCCCTTCGTGCTCCGGCTCGAAAAGGGGCCGCGAGCGATTCTCCGTTTTTTCGATTACGAGCACGAGCACGAGGAATTGCGAAAACTTAAGTGCCCGAATTTTGTCATGCTCCCCTTCGTGCTCGTGCTCGTGCTCGTGCTCGTAATCGACCAAAGTTCTCGCTCCGGTCTCCCCTCGCCCCCGTGAAACGGGGGAGCGGGGTCGGGGGTGAGGGGGCCATGGCATCCATGCCATAGAGAGCAGATGCGAGAAAGTTGAGAGGAGAGCAGGCAGTTCACCACACACCACAGCAGCCCCCTGCGTTCACCTTCGCGGCTTCGCGTGAGACAAAACTGCCCGCAAACTCACCCGCCCCTGTGTGGAGATCAATCGCAGAAGCACAGATCTCGGGCTGGAAAGCCCGAGCTACGGTGTGGAACCGGGGTCAGTGCTCTTCGCGATCTGGCGCCGTCAAACAGCAGCAGCCGACAGCCAGCACAATATGGCGCCGCAGAAACCTGCGCCGATCCCGCACTGTAACCGCAACTCGCTGACCTGGATTCATCTGGCAAAAGCGCACCATAATGCGCAAATCAATGAAATTCGACCATTTCGAAAGCCCTGAACGCACAAACGCGCATTGTTTTGCGCATGACATCTCTACCGTGATGCAGCGATACAGGTCAATCCGCAAACCGCTCAGGCCACCGCAAAAAACAAGACCCGCGAAAAAACCAGTGTTTTTCGCGGGTCTGCGGATTTGTTCGCAAGTGTGCGGACTGAGGGAATGGGCCCAACAGGACTCGAACCTGTGACCTTTCGGATGTGAACCGAACGCTCTAACCAACTGAGCCATAGGCCCCTCGTGGCAGAAATCCTAGCGACCTCGCTGCCACTGCTCAATCTTCACCGCCCCGCACACGCGATTTTACCACAGATCACGACACACACCGCCCCATCCTGTCGTTCCGGCAACATCTGCTGCCCGAATGTTCCCGATTCCGCACATTTCTGCAGATTTGAGAGAATTGCAGACTTATTGGTATTTTATTATTGACCCAGACTGTGCTAATCCCGTCTGAAATCGGCCAGGTTGCCTTGACAATCAGACCGAATTCCGAGTGCAATTGACGGTAAGCGACCGACGTGTGGTGCGGTCATTTCGTGATTCCTGTTACGGGGGTGGGTCAATGCAGCGTTTTCTGATGTTCTCCATGATCCTGGGTCTGGCTCTGGCTGTACCTGGCAGCGCCGACGAAAAGAAGGCAGAAGGCAAGAAGGGCCAGAAGGAATTCAAAGCCACCTGCCCGGTTTCCGGCAAGGACGCAGTTCGCGAGCAGTCTGTTGCTTACAAGGAAAAGAAGGTCTATTTCTGCTGCGGTAACTGCAAGGCCGCTTATGAAAAAGAACCAGCGAAGTTCACCAACAAGGCCAACTGGCAGCTCGCTCAGACTCGTCAGTACGTTCAGACCAAGTGCCCGCTGTCCGGCGGTGCTCTCAAGAAAGAACAGACCACAGAAATCGGCGGCGTAAAGGTCGCTTTCTGCTGTGGTGACTGCAAGGGCAAGGCCGCTGCAGCAACCGGTGACGATCAGGTCGCTCTGGCATTCTCGGACGAAGCCTTCGCCAAGGCCTTCGAACCTCGCCAGGCTCAGAACAAGAAGAAGAAGGCAGAATGATTCAGCGTCACCGCTGATCAGCTGCATCGCTTCCGCGATCCAATAACCCTCTGGCCGTCACACGCCAGAGGGTTTCTTTTTTGCCACGCGTCACGCGAACACGCGAAACTGCATGCTCTGATTACGAGCACGAGCACGAAAAATCGCACGAGCCACTACCGGAAAGCCGCACTCAAAAACCGCCCCCCCCTCCAACTTCGCGGCTTCGCGGCTTCGCGTGAGATCAAACATTCACCAGTTTGCCACCCCCCTGCGATTATCCGTGGCAATCCGTGTTCATCCGTGGCAGAAAAAAACAGCCCGAAAAAACATCCGTGGCACCACTTCGCGGCTTCGCGCGAAACCAAAACAGATAAAACAGCGAATCTGCCGCACCCAGAAAGAATAGGCAATCCACAGCAACCTGACTCGCAACGCTGTTCCGGCAGGAACCGCCGATACACCCCGCACACAATCGCCGAAAACCACCCCCCACCGGTCACTTCTGCCTGGATACTCGCGAAGTGCTGTTGACCGAAATCCGCGAATCCGCGAAATTCGAAATTACCTCTCAAGTCTCAGGCCACGCCATCTCAACGGCATCCTCAAAGCCTGTTTCCAGTCTGTTGGTTTTGTGCTCCTCCCCCCACCTGATTCTCTCCCCTCTCAGCAGGTGCTGTCGTGAAACACATTCTCGCCGTGCTTCTGGTGGCTGCCGCTTGCGGCACTCTGCCTCGCCCGTGCTCAGCACAGTACATGAATCCGCAGATGTTCCAGACACGACCCGTGTACGGACAGCAGCCCATGTACGGACAGCAGCCGATGTACCGGCAGCAGCCCGTGTACGGACAGCAGCCGATGTATCAGCCGCGGCTGACTTCCATGACCTTGTTTCAGGATGGTGGAGTTCCGATTCCGGCTGATCCGGGAAATCCGGTCGCCAGTCCGACTGCCACGCCGCTGCCACAGGCTGACCCGGCCCTCTCGTCGCCCGTCGCACCGGCCGACACAGGCACCGTCATGCCGTTCACCGAAAGCACCGGCGAAGCCTGCTGCGGTGCTCCCGCGGTCACTCCCATGTTCCAGGAAGGCCAGACATGGAACGCGTTTTCACCGCCGCTGAATGGTGACCCGTTCCTGAATCCGGCACCCATGCAGTCACCTTCTCAGCCCAGCATTCCGCCCGGTACATACAGCTATGGCGCCAATGCACCAGCCCCCTACCGGTTCGGCTGGCAAAACTCCATCGATCTCTCCTGGCTGCCATCTGCCGAGCTGTCGGGACCGAACAAAGACGAACTGGGGATCTTCGGAGTTGATTATGAAATGTCACACACCGCTCAGCTGCCCACGGGCTGGATCTTCCGCTGGACCAATCAGTTCGACTACCGCAACCTGACTGGCGGCGGAGCACTGGATCTGCCATCCAGTCTGTTCCGCGTCGGCATCGATCTGGAATGGGAAACCCCCGCTTCCGCTCCTGTCGGCCTGAGCCTTGGAATTAATCCGTCGCTCAACACGGACTTCGCCGGCAATGTCTGGGGTGACGGATTCCAGCTGGATGGTCGCGGCATGCTGCTGTTCCGCATGGACCAGTACTGGATGCTGGGACTGGGTGCGTTGTACTGGGACCGAGTCGATGATCGAGTGCTGCCGTACGGCGGTCTGATCTACCGGGATGACTACTGGGAATGGCAGCTGACATACCCGGAAGCACAGGTCAGCCTGTTTCTGGGCAACGAAGCATTCTGGTCCAAGTGGATTTACTTCCGCGCCGAATACCATGTTGAAGCCTATGGCATCGAACGCACCGTGGCCGGTGTGGCCCAGGAAAACCAGATCGAAATTTCCGACTACCGACTGCTCGGCGGTTTCCGCATGGACACGGGTCTGTACAGCTGGTTTCTGGAAGGTGGTTACGTCATGGACCGCAATCTGGTCTTTGCCACCGGACAGGCCGACATGAGTATCGGTGACGGCTTTATTGGCCAGATTGGTCTGCGTTACTGAACCGCCCGCGACTCGGGCAGGAACCCGCTGTTATGTCCAATGTGCTCGCTGTGATCCTGGCTGCCGGAAAAAGCACCCGGATGAAATCCGACATCCCGAAAGTGCTGCATCCGATCTGCGGTCGGCCGATGATTGAATATGTGCTGGATGCCGCTCGCGCAGCCGGCGCTGACCAGCTGGTGGTGATTGTCGGACATCGAGCCGATCTGGTGCAGGCCGCACTGCAGCAGCACCCCGACGTGGTGTTTGCTGAACAGACAGAACAAAAAGGGACCGGGCATGCCGTCATGATGGCGGCCGACGCTCTGGCAGGGCACAGCGGAGCCACGCTGATTCTGGCCGGTGATACTCCGCTGCTGCAGGGCAGTTCACTCAAGTCACTGCTGGACACCCGCGAACGCACTCAGGCAGCCTGCGTGATCGGCACCGCTGAAACTCAGAACAATGAAGGACTTGGACGCATCGTTCGCGGCACTGACGGCAGCTTTGAGCGGATTGTGGAACAAAAGGATGCCACACCCGAACAGCGCAAAATTACGGAAATTAACACCGGCTGCTACGCTTTCAGTACACCACTGCTGCTGCAGTCGCTGCAGCAGCTGCGACCCAACAACAGCCAGTCGGAATACTATCTGACCGACTGCCCGCGAATTTTGATGGATGGCGGACAAACCGTCGACGCCTGCTGCAGTCTGACACTGGAAGAAGCTCTGGGGGTCAACACACGAGTCCAGCTGGCCGAGGCTCGTGCCAGCATCCAGAAAAATATCCTGCACAGCCTGATGCTGCAGGGTGTTACCATCGAAGACCCCGCTCAGACAGCCATTGACTTCGGAGTTCGGATTGGTCGGGACACCGTCATTCGGCCGTTTACGGTCATCGAACGCGACACGGTCATCGAAGACCAGTGCACCGTCGGCCCGCTGCAGCACATC
>JBJTPZ010000575.1:0-3348 GCA_046075365.1 Planctomycetaceae bacterium | reverse complement strand
CGGGGGCTCACTGGTCGGCTACATCGCACCAGACAGCACCTATGCCTTCGACGCCAGCGGCACCGCTGCCATCGTCGGCGTCAGCGATCTCACGCTCACAGGTACGCTCTCGGCACAGAAAAATACCACCGGAACAAACGTCAGCAAATCAATCACTGTGGCCGGTGTCACACGAACACTCAGCGTTGCCGCAAATGCTTCACGCGTCGGCGGAAGTGTCACACTCAGCACGCCGGTTGCCAGCCTGTCCGCTGACTTCGCCGTCGAAACCACCGGCACGTCACCAAATCAGGAAATCCTGTTCGCGGCAAATAATGTCTCAACCTTCGCCGGGGACAACAAAGGCACAGCCTCGACTGCCGATGACATCGGCGTACGCTTCTCCGGAGGCTCACTGGTCGGTTACATCGCACCAGACAGCACCTATGCCTTCGACGCCAGCGGCACTGCTGCCATCGTCGGCGTCAGCGATCTCACGCTCACAGGTACGCTGTCGGCACAGAAAAATACCACCGGAACGAACGTCAGCAAATCAATCACTGTTGCAGGTGTCACACGAACACTCACCGTCGCTGCAAATGCTTCACGCGTCGGCGGAAGTGTCACACTCATCACCCCGGTTGCCAGCCTCTCCGCTGACTTCGCTGTCGAAACCACCGGCACCTCACCCAATCAGGAAATCCTCTTCGCGGCAAATAATGTCTCAACCTTCGTCGGGGACAACAAAGGCACAGAATCCACCGCTGACGACATCGGCGTCCGCTTCTCAGGCGGCTCACTGGTCGGCTACATCGCCCCCAACAGCACCTACGCCTTCGACGCCAGCGGCACTGCCGAATTACTGGGCATCCCGGGATTGACACTCGCGGGCACGCTTTCCGCCCGCCAGAACACCACCGGGTCTGATATCTCACGATCGATTTCCGTCGGGGGCGTCACACGCCAACTCGCTGTTTCAGCAGGTGCGTCGTCAGTCTCCGGCACACTTACGATCGGTACGGGTCTCGCAGACTTTACGGGCGATTTCCTGATTGAGTCGCGAGGAATCTCGCCGGATCGCACCCTCATCTTTGGTGCAGCCGGAATGGAAGCGTTTGTCGGGAGCAGCAACGGTCCGGGTACAGCTGACGATGTCGGCCTGCAGGTCACAAACACAGCACTTATCGTTCTCGTCAGTTCAGACGGCAGTTATGCCGTGGATGCATCCGGCACCGTAAACGTGGTCGGAATCACGAACCTTGAAATCTCAGGAAGCCTGCGATTTGAGAAAAACACGACAGGTAAGGCGGTAAAGCAAACTGTCACGATCGGTTCGGTCACACGGACTCTTGACCAGGCTGCCGATCTGACCCGCCGGAGCGGTTCACTCAGCATCAGCACTGGCGGTTTTGTTGACTTTTCAGGCGATTTCTCCATTGCCGACACCTCCGACGGCAATGGACTTCTGATCGGAGCAGCGAACATTGACGTGTTTTTGGGCCGCGGAGCCGACACAACGACCACCTCTGACGACCTGGGTCTCTCAATAAATGACGCAAATTTGGGGATGTTGCTGTATACGAAAACGGCTTCCAAAGGGAAATATGCTTTCTCTGCCGCTGGTGACGCCGCGTTGGTTGGGCTGCCCGGGCTTACTATGACCGCGACCGGAATGGCAGCCCGTCAGAATACTACGGGCCGCAGCATCAGCGAAACGGTCAACGTGAATGGCACCCCCGTCGTACTCGATTTTCCAGACGCCACTGACGTCCAGGAATTCAGAGGCGATGTCACCATTTCAGCTGCAGATGTCTTCGAAATATCAGGAGATGTCTCGGCCACCCGAACGAAATCCGGAAATGTTGTCCTCGACATATCATCCCTGTCGCTTCAGATCAATCAGGGCGTCGAGGAAGTGTTCAGCGTAAATGGCGCAGCCCGGTTTTTGATTTCGCCAGAGGACGGATTCCGCGTCGTAGACCTGGGACTGGATCAACTCAACTTCTACGGGCTCTCCATTCCAATTTCTGCAGGCCAGATGCCGGATCTGACACAGCCCGCAGAAGGCAACGGTTCAGGCAGCTTCGGTGGAAACTGGGGGTCCGGGGTTGATGGCACGAAAGCCGGTGTTGCCGCGACCAGTATCCTCGGTGGCGGAGCTGAATCTTCCATCCTGAACCGGCAGGGCTACATCGACATCACGTACTACGCCCCCGGCAACCGAACTGTAGATTCAGCCTCAATCCTTGACGCCGCACCCGAATTCTCCCTTTCCGGCACTGCGGTGGGTGATGCAGTTCTCGACCGGGTAGAGAAACTTTCAGACTCGCGTTACCGCTACTACTTTAAGGACTCCAACAAATCGAACACGACGCCTGCTTTCACTCAGGGAACTCTGCAGCTGCAGTTCATTTCCGGAGGGTGGTCGACCACTGACGGCCTGTCCTCGCCGTCGGCGGTCCTGTCTGCAGACGTACGTAAAGGCGGCGGTTCCGGCGGTGGAACATCCAGCGCGAAACGCGGACCGCTCAGCATTACAGCCCCCAAAATCAGCATCGAGGACATTCAGTTTAAGCTGAAGTCGGCTGCTGGCGGCGGAATCCCTGACACGGCCAGTGTCGTCGTGACCGTTGGCATCGGAGCAGACAGCGGAGCCTTGAATTTCGGAAAACCCGAACAGCGTGCCAAATCCGGTGTATCCCTGACGCTGACCGATATTCTCGCTACGTTCGACGTGGCCGTTGACCTAAACCTCCCAGCAATTCTCGGCATGAGCAGTGGCCCGAAAATCAAGGACGCCGGTCTCACTGGAAAGTTCAGCCTGGACGTAGGTACCCTGAAACTAATCGTCCCGCAAGTGGTGACCGTTGAAGCCACCGGAATTCAAGTCTCTCTTGACCCGCAGATCGATAAAAACGGTGACGGAACCGAATCTCAGGCTGAGAGAGATAATTTTGATAAACGGGAGATCGTGTCGGTTGAATCCGCCAGCGTTACTATCCCCAAACTTGGACTGCAAGGAGCTATCCAAAATCTAAAGGTACGCAATGATGGCTTTCAGTTGGGCGAAGCCAGCATCACAAAGATCGGCACGACGACCATTGGCAGCGTGCTGCAGATGGACAACGTCACGGTAGGTATTACCAACTTTGGTGCGACGTTCGGTGGAGCCGTCGTATTCGACGGCGACTTCTCCCAGCCAGGGCCGAAGTTGGGGCCCCCAGCACTTGTTCGCATTAATTGGTCTGTGCTTGTTGTTCTGATTCGAAACATGGGACTGACCGCACTGGAGAGAGCGCTACTGCAGTGTCATGGACTCGATTCCACAAGTCTACGCAACTCTCGTCACGCACCGCCGTTGTCTCGATG
>JBJTPZ010000574.1:0-1698 GCA_046075365.1 Planctomycetaceae bacterium | reverse complement strand
TGGTGATCCAGGGGTTAATCGAACTGCATAGCCATCTAATTCCGGCTGCAGACCGGCATCAGATAAACATACCACCGCTGGCGGCCGGCGGAGGCAAAAAAGTCCAGATCTCCAGATACTAGGGGACGGGGGTGAGGGGTATAGCCCGCCCTGCATTGTTCTCTCAGCAGCGCTATCCAGACTGCTGGCCTCACGCGAAGCCGCGAAGCCGCGAAGCCGCGAAGCCGCGAAGGAAATCGCAATGAGTGGTCAGTGAGGCGAGCCGCGGACGGGAGTCCGCGGGTGTGAGAGCTGTGGCCGTTCGGCGGCATCCATGCCGCACACCCCGGTACTGCCGCGATCGGCTCGCCTGCCCGTGCATCTGAACGTGGGTCTGAACATCCCTTCCCCGTAGCTTGGGCTTTCCAGCCCGAGATCTGCCCTCAAAAAGCACAGCATTGTTGCGCTCGATGCTGCCCTGTTGCGGCGTGTTGGGGGTGATTTTCGATGGCGTCTGGAAAGACCGAGGGCGGTCGGTTCATGGGAACCGCCGCCCTGGTGCAGATGTGGTGACGAAGATGGTGATCAGTTGCCGGAGCGGATCGCAATTTTCCTTGCGCCAGCTTCGGCGGTTTTCTGCAGCGTCAGTGTGAGAACTCCGAGCTGCAGTGAGGCATCGATGGAGTTGACATCGACGCCTTCGCGGAGCCGCAGTGTGCGTCGGAACTTGCCGGCCGAGCGATCATTGAAGACGACTCGGGCGTTTTCCGGGACGTTCAGCTGTCGTTCACCTTCGATGACCAGCAGGCCGTCCTGAACGGTGATGTTCACATCGCCGTCGGCAAGTCCTGGGACATCTACACTCACGGTCCAGCGATCTTCCGATTCCACGACCGACAGACCGGCATACGTCGGCTCGGAATCCATTCCCATGTGACGTTCCATGTCACGGCGCAGAGCCACGAAGGGACTGTTGGCGGTGTTGAGCAAAGAATTCCACTGCATGACAAAACCTCCTGAATGCGGAACTGACTGTGTCGCTCGGGGGCCACCGAACTGGTGGCTGACAGTCCCGAGCGACCTTGTTGAGTGGATGATTAGCAACGTGCGTGCCAGATTCGTGCCCGTCCCTGGCGTTTTGATCGTAACTTGTTGTTTTTACTGTTCTTGTGTCATTTTCGAAGGCCCCATGGTGGTTCCAGCTGGACTCTGCTTCTCACATTTTGGCAGCCATCTTTCCGCCCCAAGCTGCGTGGCAGGCAGCCATTTTGGCATTCAGTGGCCAAAGTTGCAGTCTGGTTGTTGTGCGGCCTGCCAGTTGGTTTCTCTGCTACTAAAACCGATAAATTAAGAAAGAGTGCATGGACAGCGAGGAGAGGGCCGATACCATGCCTCACGCTCGTCAGAGGCAGAACTTTGACGACTCAACACCCGACAGTTGCGACTGGTTTTCTGATAAAACCGTTGCGGTGTCTCAATGACGCGGGGTGGAGCAGCCTGGTAGCTCGCGAGGCTCATAACCTCGAGGTCGTCGGTTCAAATCCGGCCCCCGCCATCGAAACCCCGGTGTCGAAACATTTTCGACCCCGGGGTTTTTTCATGCGCGAACCGAGACATCCCGCCAAAACGCGTGACGTAACGCCAGTGTTTTCAGCCACTTACGCACACACCACTGCCGCCGCCGTGTCTCTCCCGCCAACTCCGCAGTTCGAAAAACCC
>JBJTPZ010000573.1:0-20502 GCA_046075365.1 Planctomycetaceae bacterium | reverse complement strand
GTGGCATTCGTCCTGCAAAAGCTGTTCGGCGGTTCAAAAACAGCGTCTGTGGGTTGCGGGGAAGGACGGTGCCCGGTAGGCTGGGGTGGCTTTTCGAACCGCAGGGTTCGTGTTTTTCCGAAAAGTGAAGGCTCCTGACTGATTTGACATGAGGTAACCACCATGGCTCGTAATACGACTCGCCGCGGCTTCATTGGTGCATCTGCTGCGCTGGGGACAGCGTTTTGGGTAGCGCCCCAGACATTTGCTCGACCGACCCGTTCGGCACTTGAGGCTTTGACAGCCGCCTGTGTGGGTGTGGGTGGCAAGGGTGACAGCGACAGCAGTCACATAGCGGACCAGGATGTTGAGATTGTGGGGATCTGCGACGTGGATCGCCGGACTCTGGACAAGAAGTCGAAGCAGTTCAAGAAGGCCGAGCAGTTCACGGATTTCCGGGCGATGCTGGACAAGCTGGGTGACAAGGTGGACATCGTCACCGTCAGTACTCCCGACCATACTCATGCGGCCGCGGCGATCAAGGCCATGAAGATGAAGAAGCATGTGTATGTGCAGAAGCCGCTGACGTGGTCGATCCGTGAAGCGCGGATGATGCGTGAGGTGGCGGCTGAGATGGGCGTGGTGACTCAGATGGGCAACCAGGGCACATCGGAAAACGGTCTGCGGGAAGCGGTCGAGGTGGTGCGATCGGGTGCACTGGGTGATGTGACGGAAGTGCATGTCTGGACGAATCGTCCGGTGTGGCCGCAGGGGATTGGCCGTCCGAAGGGTGAGGACAAAGTTCCGGATACGCTGGACTGGGAATCATGGCTCGGCCCTGCCCCGCTGCGTCCTTACAAGGAAGGCGTGTATCATTCATTCAACTGGCGTGGCTGGGTGGATTTTGGCACGGGCGCACTGGGCGACATGGCGTGTCACACCTGCAATCTGCCGGTGATGGGTTTGAATCTGTGGGATCCGGTGGCGGTGACTGCGGTGAAGAATCCGGGGATTGTGGAAGGCGAGACTTTCCCTGGCGCGACGACTCTGATGTTTGAGTTTCCGGAGCGGGACGGTTTGAAGGCCTGCAAGTTCTACTGGTATGACGGCGGCAATTTGCCGGCTGACGAGCTGATTGCGAAGCTGCCGGAGGGATTCCGCAAGCGTGTGGCGGCTCAGAAGGCCGGTGGTGGCCGTACCAGTGCCGCGCTGCTGGTGGGTTCGAAGGGCATGTTGTTGTCAGAGAACGACTACGGTGCGGCCTACACGCTGTTGCCGGAAGAGAACTACAAGGACTTCAAGAAGCCTGAGCCGACGATTCCGCGTATTCCGTTCAAGGGTGGCGGTGACGAGCGTCAGAAGTGGGAGTTTGTGGAATCTGTCCGCGGGACATACAAGCCGGGCACGCTGGGCAACTTTGGCTATGCCGGCCGTCTGACGGAAACGATTTTGGTGGGTAACCTTGCGGTGCGAGCCGGCGAGGGGACTCGGATTGAGTGGGACGCGAAGAATCTGGTGAGCACGAACCGTCCGGAGCTGAACAAGTATGTGCATCGCGAGTACCGCAGCGGTTATTCGCTGTGAGTGCCTGTGAGTGCCACTGATAGCCTGACGACGCCCTGGCTTAGCGGCCGGGGCGTTTTTTTGCGCGTTTGGTGCCACGGATGGAGGTGTCGGGTGTGGCCACGGATGCAGGGGTGTTTTTTTTAGCCACGGATGAACACGGATTGGCACGGATAAATCGCACGGGGGGGCGGGGTGACTTTTTCTGGTGTCGTACAGTGGGGCTTTGTCGGCTGTCTGCCTCACGCGAAGCCGCGAAGTCGCGAAGGGAAACGCAAGGGGATCTTGAATGTCTGTTCCGCGGGACGGATCAGGTGGCGTTTTTTTTGCACTGCTCATGGACGCTGAAGAACGCGAATGATTGCCTGCGGGCAGTTCGGTGAAGGCGGTCCAAAGTGGTGTGTCCCCCAGCCGGCCTGTCCCCCCCTGGCTTAGCGGCCGGGGCTTTTTTTTTGCGCGTTTGGTGCCACGGATGGCCGGGCGTGTGTGGCCACGGATGCAGGGGTGTTTTTTTTAGCCACGGATGAACACGGATTGGCACGGATAAGTCGCACGGGGGGGCGGGGGATGGTGGTAGTTTTGCAGCGATCATGGACGCAAATGGACGCTGATACAGGGGCGGGGCGGGGTGTTTGCTGGGTCTTATAGGTCCTATGGGTCCTATAGGACCTATGTGCCCCGTGGCCCATCGCGGCACCAGGGCGAGCCGCGGACGGGAGTCCGCGGGTGCTGGTGTGTCACCGCGGGGGCTGCTGCCTTGGGTTCTGTTCCCCGGGTTGGTCTGATTTTGGCATTTTTGCCCGATCTGCGGCCTTTGCCCAATTCCGGCCCCGTTTCACGTTTTCGATTTTGAGGCAGTCGAGTTTGCCAGTATTATCGAGGGCCGGACCAGGGGGGACATCTAAGTTCTGGCAGGCGTATGCAGGGAGTGATCCATGCAGGAACTGGAAACATTTGGACGGCGATTCGCCGTTGGGCTGTCGTTTGCCAGTGAAGACGGTGGTTTCATCGACCAGCTTGTGACTGCGCTGAAGGGTCGATTTGGCAGTGATCGTGTCTTCGACTATCCAAGTCGCCAGCCGGAACTGGTTGGTCCGGATGGTCTGCCGAAACTGCTGAAGATCTACCGTGAGGATTGTTGTCTTGTTGTTCCGATCTTCTCTAACCACTACGCCACCAAGCAGTGGTGCAGAAGCGAATGGGACGACATTCGAAAAGCGCTGCAGGGCAGTCACGCGGATCGATTGATTCCACTCACGATGGAAAAAGTGGAAATTCCGGGATGGGGTGATGGCGACATCAGTTATGCGGCGGATGGTCAGACGCCCGAACAGCTGGCGAACTTCCTGTTCGAAGCCTATCAGTTGCGGGTGGAAAAGTTTCGTCTGATTTTCTCAGCTCCGGGCTCTGCTGCCGGCCCTCAATCCAATCCGATAAATCAGATTCGCAGTGCCAGTGACGACCAAAGCATTGCCAGACTGCGGCAGAAACTGGTGACGACTCTTGGTCAGGAATCGTTGCGCAAACTTTTGGTGCAGGCGAACGACAGGGTTTCAGAGTGCTCGGCAGAGGAGCTGGCAGATGAGATTCTGGCTGTGATGCCGGCGAAGCGGGGTCCCCGTGAGCGCTGGTCACCGCTTTGTTTCCTGTACTTTGCGGTCGAATATCTGGAAAAGGCAGGCAGCGCAGGTGTGAATCGGCCTGAGCAGGCAGTGCTGGACGGAATGGAACGGCTGCTGATGCTGCTGCTGCCGGTCTCTGTGCAGGACGTTCGGTCTGAAGATCTGCGACGTGCTGTGGACTCGGTACCCGACTTGCTTCGCGTCGCCGGTCATGAGCGCATGGTAGGGGCATCGATTGCTGGAAAATTGCTGGGACTGCAGGTATGGCTGAATTCAGACGGTCAGGCAAAGGTGCGAAATGCAGTGCACCCAAATCGCGAGAAGCCGCAGATTCCGCTCAGCGGAATTGCCGGGAAAGGGCTTGTGGATGCGGTGCGCGAAGAGCTGGCTGAGGTGTTGCGGCCGCGTTCCAGCAGCGTTCAGGATGTTCAGGCCGCACTGACTGGCTGGGCTGGTCGGGAGGCGTATTTATGTGTGTGGCTGATGGATGCTGGGGCAGGATTGCAAACCTCTGAACTTAGACGCCTGTTTCCGGAACTGATTCTGCTGGTCTGTGACGGGACGGGGGAAGGTGAAGTCAACCCGCAGATTTTGTGGCGTCTGCAGGAGATTGAGAGCTTCATTCGTCAGCATCGAAGGGCACAGGTATGACCAGATCTGCAAACTCGTTTCAGGCATCTTCCATCCCTCACGTGCTGTCTCTGTCGGAGGACGCAGCGGTGACAGCGGCTTTGCGTGCCGGACGGCCATTGCTGGTTCGCGGTGAACCCGGTACCGGGAAAACTCAGCTGGCCGAAGCTGCGGCTGAGCGACTGAATCGACCACTCGTTGCACTCACTGTCAACTCCACAACGACTCCCACCGATCTGTTGTGGACTTTCGATGCTGTGCAGCGACTGGCAGAGGCTCAGGTGGCCGCTGCCATCACCAGGGACCCGCAAGTACTGCGGGAGCAGATTCAGTTACAGAAGTTTGTAAAACCTGGACCGCTGTGGTGGGCCTTTGACTGGAGTTCAGCTGAGCGGCAGCCTGCTGTCGAGCAGCCGGCCAGACCTGCAGGGTGGCAGGCGGGTCAGGGTGTGGTGATTTTGATCGATGAAATTGACAAGGGTGAGACAGATGTGCCGAACGGTCTGCTTGAGGCGCTGGGGTCGCGCCGGTTTACTCCTGTCGGCTGGACTCAGCCCATTCAGCAAAGTCCGGCGTCCGGTCAGCCACTGATTGTGATTACGACCAACGAAGAGCGTGCGCTGCCGGATGCGTTTGTGCGTCGCTGTCTGGTGCTGCAGCTGGAGTTGCCGGTGCTGACGGTACGCTCTGGTGAGGAGCAGCGGAGGCAGGAGGATCAGGCGTTGCTCGAATTTCTGGTGGCTCGGGGACGGGCACATTTTGGCGACTCGCTGCACGAGCATGTGCTGCAGGATGCGGCGAGGCTGCTGGTGGAGGATCGCCGAACTGCTCTGGAAAACCAGCAGCGACCATTTCCGGGTCAGGCCGAGTATCTGGACTATCTGCGAATTATTGCTGAAAGCGGTGCGGAAGAGCAGTTGACAGACCAGCAGACAGCGGAGGTGCGCTCGCTGGTATTCCGCAAATGGCGCAGGGCGGTGCGATGAGCCTGGTGAATGGCATACGAGGAATTCTGGGACGTCGGGACCTGCTGGCGGTGCTGCGTTCCGGCGATCGGGCGGCGGTGCAGATACTGTGTCAGATGCTGCAAATGGAGCGGCGTCCGGAACAGCCGGTGGAAACGCCGTCAGCTGTGATGTTGAATGCACCGAACCCGCAGCGGACTGCGGGTTCTGTCGCGGCGGTGTCTGCGGGATATCCGCAGCAGGCTCAGCCGCTGCGGTTGTGGCGGTGTGCTGAGCAGTTGCTGTTGCCGCAGCAGCGGGAGCAGCCGGCGTACCAGCCGTGGCAGGGCTGGTCAGCTGCAGCGATAGCGGCTTCCGACCTGTTTGTTCCTTTGGAGCACTGGAGCGAGCTGGAGCCGCGGCTGAGGGGGATGCTGGACCAGGTAGTCAGCTCGGCGATTGACGTGGAGCGTCTGGTGGGACAGGTGGCGCGTCTGGAGCTGGTGTCGCGGCTGCCGCGGCTGACGCGACGTTCGTGGGGACGCCGGTTGTATGTGGTGCGCGACGACAGCTGCCGGCTGGCGCCGCTGCACGACGATCAGCGAATGATCGTGCAGCGGCTGCGCCAACTGCTGCCTCCCGGGGAACTCAGGCATATCCGCGGGGCCACTCCGGAGGCGCTCTGGTATGATGCCAGCGACCATCCCGAGCTGCAGGATCAGGCGGCTCGATTTCAACAGCCGGAGGAAGTGGCGACGGTGCTGGTGCTTGGTGATCTGGGTGTCTTCGACGGCTCGGGCCGGAATTCAGCAGCGTGGCTGTTGTGGGCTCGCAGCATGATATCTGCCGGGCATCGTCTGCTGGTGCTGCTGCCGTGTGCGGAGGACCGGTTAAGTGGGGCCTTGCGTGATTTGTTTACGGTGCGGACATGGCAGTCAGCGCGGCTGCTGGTGCGGGATGTGGACCAGCGAGCAGCTCTGCTGGACCAGCTCGCGACTGCAGCCGGGGTTACGATTCGCCTGGAGCCCGGATTGCTGCGGGAGCTGCGGCAGCAGGTGCTGGCCTGTGCTGACGGGTCACTGGAGCTGGACTTCTGGAACGGTCCCTGGCTGCAGGGCACACACCCGTTTGCTGGTACGCCAGACCGGCAGCTGGCGAAGGAATTGCTGTTGCCGCAGTTTGAGTCATGGGCTGAATCACAGCGGCAGAGGGTGCTGCAGAGTGTGCGGCAGTGGCGCAGGACTCGACAGGACTGTGCGGAAGTCTGGTTTGAGGAGTTATTGAGTCTGTCTGCATCGAGCCGGCAACTGGCGGATTCGCAGGATGTGGCTGAAGCCTGCAGTCTGCATGCTGACTACAGTCGACAGCTTAACAGTGACACGCAGTACGGCCGGGATGTGCGGGGCTGGCTGCGTGCAGCGATGCATCGTTATCCCCTGCAGGCTCGTGATGACCAGCAGGTGGGGCCATTGCTTGAACCGTTGTACAAGGCGGTGCTGGGTCCCGGTCCTGATGGGGATGGGATCGACGGGACTGTTGCTGGGCGACGACGTTACGTAGTACGACCGGCGGGACAGCAGCTGCTGGTGCGGGAGGTGGAGCAGTCGGATGCCGAGGCAGGTGTTCGGTCGCTGCGGCTGGCGGAATTTGAGACTGGACGAAGCGTGGTGCAGCTGCGGTCGAGTCGTGGTGGGGCGGCCAGAACTGAGCGTGTGCGAGTGCAGGGAGGGGGCGGTCTGGGCAGTGAGCGGCAGTTGTGTCTGGAGGGTGACTTTGGCAGGCTGCGGCTGGAGCAGTTTGAGCGACCACGCTGGGCAGCAGCTACGGGTTGTGATCAATACGGCGTGTGGGCCGATCTGTCGGTGGGAGCGGGTTCCACCGGTCGTGAACGACTGCAGCGCTTGCGCTGGATACCTGCAGGTGAGTTCTGGATGGGGTCCGCTGCAGGCGAACCGGGTCGTTATGAGAATGAGGTCCGTCATCGTGTTCGTGTGACTTGCGGTTACTGGCTGTTTGACAGTGCCTGTCCGCAGTGGCTTTGGCAGAGTGTGATGGGAGAGAATCCGAGTCGTTTTGTGGACCCTGACCGTCCGGTGGAGCGAGTGAGCTGGGACTTATGCCAGGAATTTATGTCACGATTGAACAAGTTTTTTGGGGTTGGCGGAAGTTTTCGATTACCGCGTGAGTGTGAGTGGGAGTACGCGTGTCGAGCCGGTAGTGAGACAGCGTTGTACACGGGTGATTTGACACTCTTGGGATCGAATCACGGTCCTGAACTTGATGGTATCGCGTGGTATGGAGGTAACAGCGGCGTGGGCTATGACCATTCGGAGTCAGAGGACGGATCGCGCTGGCCTGGGAAGCAGTATGAATTTGGTGAATGCGGCAGTCGTCGCGTGAAGGAGAAGCGATGTAATTCGTGGGGTTTGTACGACATGTTGGGCAATGTGTGGGAGTGGTGTTCCGACAGGTATGGTGCGTATGATTCAGGGATAGTTGCTGATCCTATGGGGGCAGCGAAGGGTTCGTTTCGTGTGGTCCGTGGCGGCAGCTGTTACAGCGACGCGCGGCGCGTGCGTGCCGCGTCTAGGTACAGGGGCGACCCGGGCGGTGCTGGCCTCGACCTGGGTTTCCGCCCCCTGAGTGCAGCGTCAGGTACAGCCGAACAAGCGAGTGGGTCTGGCGAGTCGGAGGGGAACGGAGTGACCCGTAGCCGCCGGACCCGACGAGCGCCGTGAGGCCGGCGGGTGGTGGTGGTTTTAGAACCGCTGATGGACGCTGATAACTACAAATGTTGGGGTGGAGGCGGGGTGTGTGATGGGTCCTATGGGTCCCATGGGACCTATAGGTCTTATAGGGTCTATAGCCCGCGGGTATTGGCAGGTTGCTTTTTGTCAGGGGATGTGCGATTCTGGGTTATGGGCATTTTTCGAAGGGTTCGGATCGTGTGATCCGTGGCGGCAGCTGGAACAGCAACGCGCGGAACGTGCGTGCCGCGTCTCGGAACAGGAACGACCCGGGCAATGCTGACAACAACCTGGGTTTCCGCCCCCTGAATTCCGCCTTCTGCCTGACAAGTCAGCGGAACGCTGAACAGAAAAATGTCCGGACTGCGGTGAACAGCTGCGGCAAAACAGAAAATGGCCCTTCGCGAGCAAGTAGCCCCGGTGAACGCTCGCGAAGGTGCCGATTTTCGCTCAGGGGATTTGCGGAGGGTGATTGAATTATGGCCGGACTGGAGGTTGTCACCGATTTTGATTGTCCGCTGCTGCAGGAAGGGCCACCAGCCTGGGCCAGCGGATTCGGTCAGGATCAGTACGGGTATTTTGTCGAACTGACGCTGCCACGACAGGATGTGGCCACAGGCTTCGGCGTGCAGCGATTGCGCTGGATACCTGCAGGTGAGTTCTGGATGGGATCCGCTGCCGGCGAGCCTGGTCGTTATGATGATGAGGTCCGTCATCGTGTTCGTGTGACTTGCGGTTACTGGCTGTTTGACAGTGCCTGTCCTCAGTGGCTTTGGCAGAGTGTGATGGGAGAGAATCCGAGTCGTTTTGTGGACCCTGACCGTCCGGTGGAGCGAGTGAGCTGGGACTTGTGTCAGGAATTTATGTCACGATTGAACAAGTTTTTTGGGGTTGGCGGAAGTTTTCGATTACCGCGTGAGTGCGAGTGGGAGTACGCGTGTCGAGCCGGTAGTGAGACGGCGTTGTACACGGGTGATTTGACACTACTGGGCGAGCGTCACGGTCCAGAACTTGATGGTATTGCGTGGTATGGAGGTAACAGCGGTGTGGGCTATGACCATTCGGAGTCAGAGGACGGATCGAGCTGGCCTGAGAAGCAGTATGAATTTGGTGATTGCGGCAGTCGTCGTGTGAAGGAGAAGCGATGCAATTCGTGGGGTTTGTACGACATGTTGGGCAATGTGTGGGAGTGGTGTTCCGACTGGTATGGTGCGTATGATTTAGGGATAGTTACTGATCCTTTGGGGGTAAGATCGGGTTCGGATCGTGTGCTCCGTGGCGGCAGCTGGTACAGCGACGCGCGGTACGTGCGTGCCGCGTATCGGCTCAGTTACGACCCGGGCATTGCTGGCGACGTCCTGGGTTTCCGCCCCCTGAGTGCAGCGTCAGGTACAGCCGAACAAGCGAGTGGGTCTGGCGTGACGGAGGGGAACGGAGTGACCCGTAGCCGCCGGACCCGACGAGCGCCGTGAGGCCGGCAGGTGGTGGTGGTTTTAGAACCGCTGATGGACGGGCGTGTGCGGCCACGGATGGCCGGGCGCGTGTGGCCACGGATGCAGGGGTGTTTTTTTAGCCACGGATGAACACGGATTGGCACGGATAAATCGCACGGGGGGGCGGGGGATGGTGGTAGTTTTTGCGCTGCTCATGGAGGCAAATGGACGCTGATACGGGGGCGGGGCGGGGTGTTTGCTGGGTCTTATAGGTCCTGTGGGTCCTATAGGACCTATGTGCCCCGTGGCCCATCGCGACACCATCGCGGCACCAGGGCGAGCCGCGGACGGGAGTCCGCGGGTGCGGGTGCGGGTGCTGGTGCGGGGCTGGTGCAGGCCGTGGCGGGGGCAGACGCTGTACGTGTTCATGAGAACACTTACGTGGGACGTTTTGGTTTGTGGGGTGTTTTGGTTCGCGGTTCGTGTTGGTTGCACGGGCTGTGCGGGGTGTCATTGCCGGGATGCCTGGATTGCTCGCGGTTTCCTTCCACATTTTTGCCCAACGCGAACCGAAGAAAGAGCGTAAATTGGCCGTGGGCACCGTTGCGCCCTCAGTCTGTCCCGAATTTTCGGTCATTCCGGCGTCTTTGCAGAGCGAACAAGGTTATGTCAAACGCGGTTATCGAGATCCGAAATCTGTCAAAGATTTACCGTGACTTCTGGGGTCGGAAGAAAGTTCAGGCTGTGAAAAGTCTCAGCATGGACGTGATGCAGGGGGAGGTGTTTGGGTTGCTGGGGCCGAACGGGTCCGGCAAGACGACCACGATGAAGATGTTGCTGGGGCTGTTGTTTCCGACGTCGGGTGAGATGACGATTCTGGGCAAGCCGGCTTCGGATGTGACGAAGAACGAGCGGATTGGGTATTTGCCGGAGGAGTCTTATCTGTATCGATTTTTGAATGCGGACGAGACTTTGGACTTTTATGGTCGGCTGTTCAATATGTCGGCCGCTGATCGGGCTCGGCGTGCTGACGAGCTGATTGAGATGGTGGGTCTCGGCAAGGCTCGTCGTCGTCAGCTCAAGGAATACTCCAAAGGGATGACTCGCCGTATCGGTCTGGCTCAGGCTTTGATCAACGATCCGGATTTGGTGCTGCTGGACGAGCCGACGAGCGGTCTGGACCCGATTGGTACTCGAGAAATGAAGGACCTGATCATCCAGCTGAAGGCTCAGGGCAAGACCGTGGTGATGTGCAGTCACCAGCTGGCGGACGTGCAGGACGTGTGTGACCGGATTGCGGTGTTGTTCCAGGGCGAGCTGAAGGTATTGGGTCGAGTGGACGAGCTGCTGGAGCTGCGTAACGAGATGCAGATGAGGACTCAGACGCTGTCTGAGGAAGCGATGGCGGACGTGCGGCGGGTGCTGGAGAAGCACAACGTGACGAACGTCGAGTTCAGTCGTCCGAAGGCTGACCTGGAGCAGTTGTTTCTGCGTACTGTGCGAGAGAGCGGCGAGCGTCCTGGTCGTCGATTTTCGACAGAGGAAGTGGCGGCATCGGGGCGTGGCTGAGGGTTGTTTTCCAGTCGTGAGCTGTTGCCTGGGATGATCCGAGCGGACAGCGGCGAGAACCAGAGCGAATTTTTCTGACCAGCTGGAAGAGCGGCATATGGACTTTGATGTTCGGCCCTACAACTTTACTTCGGCGACGACGTCGTGGCTGATACTGCTGGGGATCCTGGCGGCTTTGGGTCTGTTGTTGCCGCTGGCCAGTCTGGCTGGCCGTGGCGGTGCGGCCGGTCTGGTGGATTTCCGGCGTGGCCTGATCAGCTATCTGGAGGATCTGTTTTCGCTGTCGTTTCGGCGTGTGGCGGCGTTGGCCAGTCTGACGCTGAAGGAAGCGGTCCGTCGCAAGGCGCTGCTGGTGTTTGTGATGTTTGCCGTGCTGCTGATGTTTGCGGGCTGGTTCATTACGGATTCGAATGAGCGAGCTGAGCTGCAGGTCAGTGTGCATGTGACCTTTTTGCTGACGGCGATTTCGTGGCTGTTGCTGCCTGCTTTGATTTTTCTTAGTTGCTGGGCGTTGCCGGAAGACATTCGTCTGCGATCGCTGCACACGGTGGTGACGAAACCGGCGCGGCGTCTGGAGATTGTGCTGGGCCGCATGGCTGGTCTGGGCGTGGTGGTGGCGATCCTGCTGGTGGTGATGGGCGTGATTGGCCAGTTCTGGCTGAGCCGCCGCATCCCCGAGAATGCTCGCAGTGCCCTGCAGTGTCGAGTGCCTTTGTTTGGCGAGCTGTATTTTATCAGTTCGGAGGGTCAGCCGCAGGAGTCTGGTCTGAACGTGGGTGATGTGTGGGCCTATCGGTCGCACATTCCCGGCAACAGTCGGGCTCGGGCCGTCTACGTCTTCCGTGGTGTGGACGAATCTGCATTGACTCGCAATGACCAGGGCGAAGAGGAGCTGCTGCTGGAGTGTCGGTTTGAGGCGTTCCGTACGGTGAAGGGTTCTGAGTCGAGTATTTTGAAGGGGATTTCGGCGCAGTACACGCTCTCCGTGAATCCTCGTGAAGAGGCTTTCGGGATGCTGGCGCAGTCCGAGGCGACTCGAGCGATCGCTGATGCTTTGCGTGAGGGTCAGTACAAGACGGCGGCGGCGGAATTGAAGAAGCTGACTGAGCGGATCCGGACTGCTCCGGGTGAACTGCGTCCGGCCGACTATTTTGGTCTGCATTTCGGGATGTTCATTTCTGGTACGGTGCTGAAGAATCGCAAGGATGGCGGGATTGAAGAGCTGGGCAATCAGTTCATTGAAGCGGCTCTGACGGGTGAGGGAGTGACGGCGGCTCTGCAGCAGCAGGAGCGTGGCGAGAAGGTTGAGATACCTTACGAGGCATTTGCGGCGAAGCTGGACGTGGTGGCTGACAGTCTGGCTGCAAGTTCGGCGGTGCTGATGGAGACATTGCAGCGAATGGAAGTTCCGCTGCCGTCATTCAACGTGTCTGAGTATCACGATCTGGACGAGGGCTCAACCAACCTGACTCGAGTGCCCCGTCGTCTGCGATTTGTGGCGGACTACGAGACTCTGGGGCGATTTTTGGCTGCTGAGATTTCGCGGAAGAACGGGTCTGGTGGTTTGCTGGCTGACGGCGGACTGAAGGCCAGTCTGACGGACGAGCTGGTGCAGGAGTCGAAGATTTCGCGGCTGAATGCTGAGCGTCTGGTGGCGGTGCTGGGTGAGCAGCTGACAGCCGGGGCGCTGGCAGTGGATGGCGGCAGTCTGAAGGTGGCGGACGGACGCAGCTGGTACCTGTTTTTCGATGATCTGATTCGTCGTGAGCAGCTGGTCAGCGAGGATTCGGAAGGCTGGATGATTGAGAAGGACCTGCTGCAGGATTTGATTCAGGATCCGAATGGTGACCGTTATTTGCGGGTGGAAGTGTCGTGCATCAACGACCAGATGTATCTGGGGATGGCTCGTCCGGACCTCTTCATTCGCAAGGCCGACCAGCCGTTTTATGTGGGTTACTGGAAGGCGATTCTGAGTATTTTGCTGATGCTGTTGCTGATTATTGTGCTGGGCGTGACGGTCAGCTGTGTGGTGAAGGGTCCGGTGGCTTTGTTGTTTACTCTGACGTTCTTCATTGTGGGTCAGTTCTTCCATGATTTCATGATTCGGAAGCTGGCGGGTGTTGAGAAGGGCACGGGCACGGTTGAGTCGATGATATTGATTGCTCAGCACCGCAACCCGGAAGTGGGGATGGACGTGTCGGAAGCGACCATGAATGTGGTGCGAGCAGCGGACACGGGACTGGACGGAGTCTTGCGTGGGTTCAGCATGATTGTGCCGGACTTTGCGGTGTTTAATCGAGCATCGATGTATGTGGAAAACCGGTTTGACGTACCATTTCGGGATGTGCTGTTGCCATCGGTCGTGGTGTTTTTTGGCTTTTTGATTCCGTGTGTTTTGATTGGCGGCGCGCTGCTGAAATTCCGTGAACTGGAGGCGAAATGAGCACTGTGAATTCACGTCAGCGGAAGATCTGGTACGGCGTGGGCATTCTGCTGTTGCTGGGTCCTGTGGTGTATCTGGGATTTCCGGCGCGTCAGACGGCTGGTGCCGTGGCGGACTCGGGTGGTCTGGGCGTGTTGTCGCAGAAGCGGCAGCAGTATGACCTTGGCGAGGCGACATTGGGCAAGGTCGACCCTTCCAGTTCAGCGATGAATCTGTTGCTGCTGGGTCTGCGTGGTCCGGCGGCGACGGTACTGCAGCTGAAGGCGATTGACTATCAGGAGCGGAAGCAGTGGGCGAAGCTGCGGGCGACCGTGGATTCGATCATTATGCTGCAGCCGCACTACGTGCAGATCTGGAAATTTCAGGGCTGGAATCTGGCGTATAACGTGTCGCGTGAGTGGGACAAGGTGGATGACCGCTTTTACTGGGTGAAGGAGGGCATCAAGTTTCTGATTCTGGGGACGAACCGTAATCAGACGGTGCCGATTTTGTTTCACGACGTGGGCGAGTTTGTGCAGTCGAAGATGGGCGTGTCGGACGAGAAGAAGTTCTTTCGCGAATTTTTCGTGCGTGACCCTGATCCTCGGTTTAAGACGACGTCTGGCGAGCCAGGTCCGGACCGGGCGATTAATCCGGACGGCAAGGACAGTTATCTGGTGGCGTACGACTGGTTTGTGCGAGCGAACGAGAAGGACGACAACGACGGCGTGATTGGGGTGAAGGGCAAGACGCATGTGTTTTTCCGTCAGGGCCCTGCTCGATCGCTGCTCTACTTCGCCAAGACTCGTGCTGAAAAGGGTCTGTTTGACGAGCACATTCCGGCGTGGGATCGAGCCTACAAGTCGTGGATGGACGATTACGGCAAGATGGACTTTCTGGGACTGGACGACAAGAAGTACCGTCTGAACTGTACGGAGGACGAGCTGAAGGCACTGGCTGAGGAGAACGGTGTGACGTTGCAGGAGCAGCGCCGCATCTGGGCTCAGAATCTGGACATGACCAACTTCCGTCAGTGGCGTGACATTGCTGATCTGGAGCGAACTCCGGAGATGCTGGAGGCGCGGCGATCGTCCTTTGAGGGCAAGAAGGCGTACAACGAGGGTCGCAACAGTGACACGATGCTGCCGGACAAGACCGTGCAGATTTCGGATTCGCAGAAGTCGCTGGAAGCCGCAATGACTCAGTGGGCAAAGCTGTCTGAGAAGTATCCGAACATGTTCATTGACGGTGACAATGTTGAGGACTGTCTGCTGCTGGTGCAGTACTACCGTGTGGTGTGTCAGCTGAATGGTCGGAACATGCCTGATTCGTATCCGCTGAAGGATATCTGGGACAAGAATCCCAGCCGTCATCCGGATGCAGAGCGGAACTTCCTGATTGAGACGCGTCTGCAGCAGCGGAAGTAAGGGCCCTTTCCAGGCGGCTCGCGGTCTGTTTGACAGTCGCGAGCCGTTTTTTTATTTGCGTGAGGTAGTGGCGTGGCAGTAGGACCGATCTTTGAGCGGGAAGTCCTGACAACTCCGCGACGTCTTAGCCATTACGTGATGCGGGCGGGGTTTGTGGCGGGGCTGCTGATTCTGTTTTACAGTTTGCGGCAGGCGACGATTGGATTTCAGGACGTGGTCTTTGCGGGTGACGTGGCTTCGTTCAGTGCGCTGGTGTTCCGTGTTTTTGCTTTGTTGCAGCTGACCCTGAGTCTGTTTTTTGCGACGTTGTTTGCAGCTTCTGTGGTAGCGCAGGAGAAGGACCGGAAGACGCTGATTTTGCTGCTGATGACGGACCTGCGGAACTACGAGCTGGCACTGGGGAAGCTGCTGGCCAGTCTGCTGAATGTGGGCGTGCTGCTGGCGGCGTCGTGGCCGGTATTTGCGCTGCTGCGTCTGCTGGGTGGTGTGACGTGGCAGCAGATCCTGTGGTCTCAGGCGATCGTCTGTGCGGCGACGCTGGCGGCTGGCGCCTGGGGCAGTCTGGTGGCGTTCTGGCGTGAGAAGACGTTTCAGACGATAGCGATCAGTGTGCTGGGAGTGGTGTTGTTTCTGCTGGCGGCGCATGGTCTGGGTGTTTTGCTGGGCGGTGCTGCTGCGGTGCTGTCGCCGTATGATGGTCTGCTGCGTGTGCTGAATCCGCTGGACGTGGATCGACCGGGTGTATTGCAGGTGTCTGCTGTGTCTACGGTACTGGCGATGCTGGTGCTGGCGGGCGGATTAAGTTTCTTCACGGTGGTGATGCTGCGGCGCTGGAATCCTTCGAAGGAAGTGTATCAGGGCGTGCTGGAGGCGGCAGTACCGGGAGTCTCTGAGGATGCTGCGGCTGAAGAGGCGCGGATCCCGTCGACCGTGGCAGCTGGTGCTCAGCGGAAGCATCGGCGGGTGTGGGATCAGCCGGTGATCTGGCGTGAAATGCGGACTCGCGCGTACGGTCGTCGCATGATCTGGATCAAGCTGTGTTATGTGCTGCTGGCGGTGCTGGTGGCAGCGGCATCGTGGGTGCGTCCGGAGGGTGGTGCGGGCGACGGTGGTCTGGTGCTGGGCATGGTGTCAGCGCCCTCGTTTGCGGTTCTGGGCATAGGGATTCTGAGTCTGCTGCTGAGCAACGCTCAGGCAGTGACATCGATTACGAACGAGCGAGACGGCCGGACGCTGGAGATTTTGCTGGTGACGGACCTGCGTCCGTGGGAGTTTATGTTTGGGAAGATTGGCGGCGCCGTCTGGAACGCTCGTGAAATGCTGTTGTTGCCGCTGTTGCTGGTGGGTGCATTGTGTGCGGGGGGTGTGATACCGCAGCTGACGGCCGAGAATGCAATTTATGTGTCGGTGGGGTATACGGTACTGACTTTGTTTGCGGTGGCTTTGGGCCTGCATGCGGGTCTGAGCTACGAGAATTCGCGGCAGGCGATTGCTCACAGTCTGGGCACGATGTTTTTTCTGTGTGTGGGGATTTTTGTGTTCATGCTGTTGCTGGTGGAAGCGCGGTCGTCGTTTGCGATTCAGCTGCAGAGTTTTATTTTGTTCATCGGTTTTGGCAGTCTGGGTCTGTATTCGTCATTGACTCATCGCAATCCATCGAACGCGTTGACGATGGCATCTTTGTTGCTGCCATTTCTGACGTTTTATGCGATTACGGAATTCCTGCTGGGCGGCAATCTGGGTGTGTGTTTTTGGATCTGCATGGCGTATGGGTTTGCGGCTGTGGCGATGATGGTTCCGGCGATGAACGACTTCGACATTGCCCTGGGCCGGAATGCTCAGGAGTGAGCGTCCGGGGCCACGGATGAGGGGGGCGGGTTAGCCGCGGACGGGCCACGGATGGAGGGGTGGTTTTTTTAGCCACGGACGGGCCGCGGATAGAGGGGTGTTTTTTAGCCACGGATGAACACGGATTTTCACGGATAAACGCACGGGGGCTCTTGAATGTCTGTTGTGCGGAGTGGATCAGGTGGTGTTTTTTTTGCACCACTGATGAACGCGAATGAACGCCAGCGGGCATTTCGTGAAATCGGTCCAAAGTGGTGTGTCCCCGGCAGCGCCCGGCCGCGAAAGTGGTGTGTCCCCGGGCAGCGTCCACTCCAGGCAGCGTCTGGTGTCGTGCAGTGGGTCTTTGCGGGCTGTTTGACTCACGCGAAGCCGCGAAGGGAAACGCACGGGGCTTTTGAATGTCTGTTGTGCGGGGTGGATCAGGTGGTGTTTTTTTGCACCACTGATGAACGCGAATGAACGCCTGCGGGCAGTGCGCGAAATCGGTCCAAAGTGGTGTGTCCCCGGGCGATGAAAGTGGTGTGTCCCCGGGCAGCGCACCCGCAAAGGGGAGCCACGGAAGGGCGGCGGATGGAGGGGTGGTTTTTTAGCCACGGATGAACACGGATTTTCACGGATAAACGCACAGGGGCTCTTGAATGTCTGTTGTGCGGGATGGATCAGGTGTTGTTTTTTTGCTCCGCTGATGAACGCGAATGTTCGCCAGCGGGCAGTCCGTGAAAGCGGTCCAAAGTGGTGTGTCCCCGGGCAACGTCTGGCCGCGAAAGTGGTGTGTCCCCAGGCAGCGTCTGCTGTCGTGCAGTGGGTCTTTGCGGACTGTTTGACTCACGCGAAGTCGCGAAGTCGCGAAGGGAAACGCAAGGGGCTTTTGAATGTCTGTTGTGCGCAGTGGATCAGGTGTTGTTTTTTTGCAACGCTGATGAACGCGAATGTTCACCAGCGGGCATTCCGGTGAAGGCGGTCCAAAGTCGTGTGTCCCCGGGCAACGGCCGGGCAGTGTATCCCCCACTCAAAGTGGTGTGTCCCCAGGCAGCGTACGTCCCGCTAAAAGGTGGTGTGTCCCCAGGTAGCCTGTCCTACAAGGTGGTGTGTCCCCAGGTAGCTTGCGGGCATTTCGGTGAAGGCGCTCCAAAGTGGTGTGTCCCCGGCAACCAAAGTGGTGTGTCCCCGGCAACGGGCATGTCCCCGGGCAGCGCACACACAAAGGCGGGTCACGGATGGGGGTGATGGTGGTTTTTTAGCCACGGATGAACACGGATTGCCACGGATAAACGCAAAGGTGGCGGGTGCGGTGGGGTTTGAACCAGGAATGGATATGGCCAGGCGGGTGGGGTGGGTGGGGTGTTTGATGGGTCTTATGGGACCTATAGGTCTTATGGGACCTATGGGTCCTGTGACCTGTAACCCAATGACAGCCGCGGGTGTGGTTTTTGAACCACGGATTGACACGCAGATTTGGGGGGGCTTTCAGGGGGAAAGGTATACGCATCCCTGACTGCCTGAACCCCCTGGCCCCGGTTTAGGGGGCGAGGGGCGAGGGGGGATTTTGTGAGAGCGGCCTGCTGATGATGGGTTGTCACAGGCCGGGCGGAAGGGGCGAACGTTTATTTGTCGTCGTCGTCTTTTTCTTCTTTGTCGTCGTCTGGTTCGGGTGAGCGACGAGATTCTGACTCAGGACGCGGTTCATCGGCTGGTCGTTCACGGCGTTCGCCTTCCGGTTCGCCTTCGCCTTCGACGTCAGGCCGACGCGGTCGGACGGCACCGCCGTCAGGACGATTGCCCTGTTCGCGGATCTGCTGGCCCGGCGGGCGGCCTTCACGCATGCGAGCTGCCATGCCGGACTGCAGTTCTTCACGGTCTACGCCACCGTCTTTGTTTTTATCGAGTGCTTCCATTTGTTCGCGGAGGAAAGGCGGCAGTTCGTCACCGCTGAGCTTTCCGTCCTTGTTCTGGTCGGCTCGTTCCATCATCTGTCCAAAGAATTCACCGGGATTGCCTGCCGGAGGCCGGCCGCCTTCCGGTCCGCCCTGCCCTGGCTGCTGCAGTCGCTGTGAGGCCATGGACTGCAGCTCTTCGCGATCGAGGAACCCGTCCCTGTTGGCATCACTGCGTTCCAGCATGGGCTTCATGCGTTCCGGCAGTTCATCGCCAGACAGCTTACCGTCGCCGTTTGCGTCCATAGCCAGCATACGTTCCAGCATGGCACCTGGTCCGCCCTGATTATTGCCGCCACGACCACCTTCCGGTCCACCGGGCGGAAATCCGCCGCCACCCATCATTCCGCCCATCATCGCGGGCATGTTTGGCCGCAGCTCGGACGCGTCCAGTCGCCGGTCTTTGTTACGGTCCAGAGTTTTCAGGGCGATGATGGCGCCGTCAATTTCTTCTTCCGACAGTTCACCGTCACCGTTTTTATCGATTGCAGCCAGCAGCGGGTTAGGAAACATGCCGCCGAATCCGCGACCTTCCTGCCCGCGACCGCCGAACATGCCTTGCCCGCCCATACCCGGTCCGCCCGGGAAGCGTCCTTCACCTTCGCGCCGACCGCCCGGAGGGCCTGGAGGACGTTCACCGTCGGGGCGTTCGCCTTCACGTCGCCGTCCTGCCGGTCGTTCACCCTCTGGTCGTTCACCTGGTGGTCGTTCACCTTCCTGTCGTTCACCTTCGCGTCGTTCACCTTCGCGTCGCTGCCCTTCCTGCTGTTCGGGGGCCGGTCTTTCGGCGTCCCGGCGACCTTCTTCGGGGGGTTGTGCGGAGGCTGGAGCTGCAAGGGCCAGTGCCAGCAGCAGTTTGACCGGTTGAACAGGCTTCATGGGAGCGACCCTGGATTCAGGAGTAGTGGAAAAGACCGTAAAAGTCTGAGTACCTGCAGAGAATAACCCGACGAGGCAGGCCGGAGACCGGGGAATTGGCGGATTTTCCGCTGAATTGGCAATTTCGGAGAAAAAAGTCCGGTGCGGATGACGGGGTGTGCTTGTGTGAATGGCAGCGGCAATTTATGGTCGGGGCTGGTGTCTGTGACGACTGGTCGAACAGGTGAAGACACCGTGTGTACTGCTCGGCTGTTGCCATTACCTTTCACGGTTTTGTGTGCGGCACGTGCTGTTTTTTACTCGGCGTCAGTTCAGAAACAGGAGAAAGCGATGCGGCTGCTCGGTTCCTTTGTGCTGTCAGTGGCAGCGTTCTGTGCGGGGTTGCGGGCTGACAGTGCGGCAGTGCTGGCGGACCAAAAAACGGGGACTCTGGACATCTACTTCATCGATGTTGAAGGCGGTGCTGCCAATCTCCTGGTGACTCCTGAGGGCGAATCTCTGCTGATCGATTCCGGCTATCCGGACAATCAGGGTCGGGATCTGAATCGCATCATTAAGGTGGCAAAGGAAGTAGCGGGTCTGTCGCGGATTGACCATGCGATGGTGTCACACTGGCATCTGGATCATTTTGGCAACCATGCTGCTCTGGCAGCTCAGTTTGGCATCGGCACGTTCTGGGATCGCGGCATCCCGGACAGTCTGTCCGAGGATCCCGGGTTTCCGGATCGGATTGCAGCTTATCGGGCAGCTTCGCAGAACCAGTCGAAGCCGCTGAAGGCGGGCCAGTACGTGCCATTGAAGTCCGGCAAAACAAAGCTCAGTCTGCGAGTGTTGTGTGCGAGCCGCGAAACGGTGGTGGGCGAGGGTTTCGAAAATCCGTTTGCCGCGCGTCACCAGCCGCAGCCGGAAGATTCTTCGGACAATTCCGCCAGCATCGCTCTGCTGGTGAAGTTTGGTGAGTTTCGATATTTGACGTGCGGTGATCTGACGTGGAACACGGAAGCCAAAATGGTGACTCCGCGAAATCCTGCCGGGCGGATTGATCTGTTCATGGTGACTCATCACGGCCTGCCGGTCAGCAATAATCCGGCGCTGGTGCTGGCATTGGATCCGGTGTCGGCGGTGATGTGTAATGGTCCGAAGAAGGGTGGTGCCGAAGCGACCCTGAAGACGCTGCGGGAGGTGCAGTCATTGCAGCACTGGTTTCAGCTGCATCGCAATGTGGATCTGGACGCCGGGCTGCAGGCTCCGCCTGAGTTCATCGCCAACAGTGTTCCGACGGCCGACTGTCAGGGGCAGTGGGTTTTGGCGCGAGTGGCAGCGGATGGTGGCAGCTATACGATTCAGATCGGTGCGGACGGCCGGCAGCACGAATTTAAGACTCGCAAAGAGCACGGGGAGTGATCAGTGATCAGGCGAGCCGCGGACGGGAGTCCGCGGGTGTGCCGTTTGGTGTAGCTCGGGCTTTCCAGCCCGAGATCTGCCCATTGCGACCTGGCCTGATG
>JBJTPZ010000572.1:0-6912 GCA_046075365.1 Planctomycetaceae bacterium | reverse complement strand
GTTGAACTTGCCTGAACTCTTTCTTCACAAGCCGCAAGTGCTTTGTCACAAATGAAATCAGCCCCTGGACACCGTAGCATCCAGGGGCTGGATTTGTGGTAGTGGAGGCGGGGGGAATTGAACCCCCGTCCTGTTGTTCCTGAACCAAAGCCTCTACGTGCGTAGTTCGTTGATTAAGTCGTGCCGGAGAGGTTCCACGAACAAGACCATCCGACACCAGTCCGCAACAAATCTTGCATCAGCCGTAGTAGACAGTGAACTGATGCCAGCCCGAATTTGCGTCCAACGGTCGGCTCCTCAGGCAGGGATCCTTAGGTCGGTGCAGCCTGAATCAGGCAGCAAGAGAAAACTGCGGTTTTGCAGTTATTGGTGATCAGCTTTTTACGAGGCCAACTGATCAACCTCGGCACGCCACCCTGATCCCCGGTAACCCAGTCAAATCCGATCGCCCCCGGAAATCGCCAAAGCGGCAAACATCAACATCGGCAATTCTATCGCTGAACCTGACTGAGAGACACCGGAAAATTCAGGAGGTTCGCGTTTCTCGGCTATTTCCCGCTGCCAAAACTGGCTGCCGCCGACTCCTGACCCAGGTCCCGCAATACCCGCTGCAGTCCCGTCAGGTTCTGCCGCAGACTCTCCTCCGCATCCAGCTGCTCCCGATGATCAATTACCCCAATCGGTCCGGAATAACCCGATTTCAGAATCAGCTCAATCAGCCGACGCTCGTGCTTCCCGTCACCAATCGGCAGAATCTTCGGCTGAGCATTGTCGTTCATCCCGTTCAGATTCAGACACAACAGCCACGGCTGCAAAATCGCCAGCTGCTGCTCAAAATCCGCAATGTGGTCGTGAGCATGATGCAGGTTGTACACAATCCCCACATGCTTCACTCCATGCTGCTCACGCAGCACACCACACACCGCCGCCATGTTCGCCGGCTCGCCGCTCCAGCCACCATGATTGTACAGCCCCAGCTTCAGACCCAGTCGCCCGGTCTTCTCTAACAGCGGCAACAACGCCCTCGCCGCCGCCTCCGCCTTCTGCTGCTGAGTCTCACCGGCCGGCTCAGGAAACATCAGCCAGATCTGCGGATGTATGCCGTGCTTCTGAATCAGCGGCTCCATCGCGTCATGCCAGCTCCAAAATGCAAAATACTCAATCTTCTGCCGCTGATACTGCAAGATCTCATCCTCAAAGGTCGGCACATGATTGTCCCGCCAGTCATACGCCACACGAGCCAGCCCCAGCCGACGCACCATGTCGGCCCGCTCCGCCGGACCACGCTGCTTCGCATCAAACGGCACAATACACCACGCCACCAGCCGGTCCCGATGGAAATTGGCCGCGTCCGCCGGCTGCTCACCCGCAAACACACCGCCGCCACAACCAAACAGCAGACCGGCCACGGCCAGCACCGAAAACACCAGACGCCGCTGCCAAACCAATCCCTGACACATGCTGCACCTCTTTGCAAACATACACAACGGTCGGTGCGGATCACCGCACCGACCGCTTCAATGACACCACCAGACAATCAGCAGAAATGCGCCCCGCGCACGTTCACGTACACCGCATACAACGACTGACTGCCCGTCATAAACAGACGATTGCGCTTCGTACCCCCAAAACACACGTTGCTGCAGATTTCCGGCAGCAAAATCTGGCCAATTCGCGCACCGTCTTCGCCGGCAAACACATGCACGCCGTCATACCCGGCACCCACCCAGCCTGCACTGGCCCAGATGTTGCCATGAATGTCCGCGCGAATGCCGTCCGCAAACCCGGCCTTCACTGCCCCGTCAGCCATCTCCAGATTCATCGAAGCAAACTCACGACCATTCGCCAGCTTCTTCCCGTCCACCACGTCCCACACCCGGATATTCTTCTGAGCATCCGGGTAGTGCGATGCACCCGTGTCCGCCGCATACAGCTTCTTGTAATCCGGCGAAAAACAGACCCCGTTCGGTTTATTGATGTCGTCCGCCACGCGGTACAGCTTGCCCGTGCTGGCTTCCCACCGGTAAATCGACTCCTTCTGATATGGCTGCACCGAGCCCGTATCCGCCAAAGTCCCCTCGTAGTCCATCAGCGCACCATAACCCGGATCGCTGAACCACACGTCGCCGGATTCCGGATGCACCACGCCGTCGTTCGGAGCATTCAGGGATTTGCCGTCATACTCGTGCGCCAGTACCGTGCGAGTCCCGTCGTGCTCGTAACGAGCCACCGAACGAGTCAGATGCTCGAAAGAAATCTGACGGCCATGAGTGTCAAAGGTGTTGCCGTTGCTGTTGTTCGCCGGGTTGCGAATCACCGACACATGCCCGTCCTCCTCCAGCCAGCGATGCTGCAGATTGTTCGGAATGTCGCTCCACACCAGATACCGGCCCGATCCGTTCCACGCCGGACCCTCCGCCCACATCATGTTCTTGCTGTGGTACAGCCGCTGAATCGGAGTATTCCCCAGCTTCAGCTTCGCAAAACGCTTGTCCAGCTCCACCAGCCGGTGGTCAGGGTAACGCACGGGAGCAGCATCGGGGGCATACTCGTCGGCACGCACAGTTCCGGCCGCTGCCATCGCTGCCGCCGCAGCCGCCATGAACGAACGACGCCCGGATACTCCGGCCACTGAAGAAGGATCTGCACTGCTCATCACACGGGCTCCAGAAACAGGTGGGAAAAGGAAACCTACGAAGACCTGAACCCGACATTGTGGCGAATGCCGGGCTGAGAGTCAAAAGGGTGACGCCTGCCCGAGACAGGTTGCCGGCCGAATTGGGCAGCCCCGCCGCTCCCGGTCAGCCGCCGATGGCATACATCGGACGCTGCGGCTGCAGGAACCGCGCAGTGTTGATTTCATGCCCCTCACCCTTGGCCGCAATGCAGTCCAGCATGGCCTGAGCAATCTCGGCATCTTCCGCACCCGCACGCAGCAGCTCGCGAATGTCGGTCTCGTCATGGCTGAACAAACAATTCCGCAGTCGCCCGTCAGCAGTCACACGGAATCGATTACAGCTCGCACAAAAGGGCTGACTCACACTGGCTATCAGCCCGATTCGCCCGCGCCCGTCAGCAAACTCGTAGTCTTCCGCCGGAGCTTTTCCGGTCGCTGACCGCGACAGCTGCGGCAGCAGCTCTGCCACAGCCTCCGCAGGCCGAGACACTGCTGTATCCACCCGCTCTGACCGGCCGTCCGTCTGCACCGGTCGCAGCGGCCCAAAAGCTCGCTCCAGCCGCTCCAGAATCTCAGCCGCATACAAAACCCGCTCACGCTGCCACTGACTGTCGGCGTCCAGCGGCATAAACTCAATAAATCGCACGACAGTGTCTGTTTCACGAGCTAATCGGCCGAATGGCTCAATCTGATCCTCCGTGAGCCCCCGCACCGAAACCGCATTCAGCTTAATCGGGGAAAAGCCGGCCCTCCGAGCAGCCTCAATTCCCGCCAGCACCTGCTCATAACCGTCCCGTCGCGTCACTCGACGAAACACCTCGGGATCCAGCGCATCAAGGCTGATATTCAGTCGCCGCAGTCCGGCATCACGCAGCGGCTGAGCCAGTTCGGGCAACAGCATGCCGTTCGTCGTCAGCCCAATGTCCACAATCCCCGGAATGCCCGAAAGTGCTCGCACCAGCAGCGGCAGGTCCCGCCGCACCAGCGGCTCCCCGCCCGTCAGCCGCAGGCGGTCAATGCCCAGCGTCACACCCACCCGCGCGACACGCTCGATCTCCTCAAATGTCAGCAGCTGCTGCTTCGGCAGAAACTGAACATCTTCAGCCGGCATGCAATAAAAACAGCGTATGTTGCAGCGGTCTGTCACGCTGATCCGCAGATTGTTGTGCACTCGCCCGTAGCGGTCCACCAGGCGTCGCGGCTCTGATTCAGTCATCTCGCTGAACCTCCGACGAACCAGGCGAATCGCCCGCCACGACCGACGGATGCTGCCACTGCACACGCCCGTCCGTGTAATGCTCGCGTTTCCAGATCGGCACACGCTGCTTCAGTGTATCAATCAGCCACTGACCGGCCGCAAATGCTTCGGCCCGATGCGGCGTACTGACGGCTATCGCCACCGCCACGTCCGACAGCTGCAGCACACCCAGACGATGCACAATCGCCGACTTCACGATCGGAAAACGAGTCGATGCTTCGGCCGCCAGCTGCCTCAGAGATGCCTCAGCCATCTCCCCATAAGCCTCGTACTCCAGCTGCTCCGTCTGCTGGCCCGCCGTGAATTCCCGCACAGTACCAAGAAACAGCACGACCGCTCCCGCAACGGGATCGCGGACAGATTCCGTGATCGCTGTATAATCCAGTGGCTGATCTGTCAGGTATATCACAGGCCTTCCCCCCACCCACCGTCAGCCCCCGCTCACCGGCGGAAAACAGGCCACCGTATCCCCAGGCCCGATTGTCATTGCCGGTACCGCATACTGATTATTCACTGCCCACAGCAGCATCGACTGCATTCGCTGCAATCCCCCCAACTGCTGCAGCACCCGCTGCTGCAACTCGGCCAGCGTTCCGGCACCCGATACAGGCAGCAACAGTTCTGCTGTGCCGGCCGCATCCCGAGCCGCTGCGAAAAACAGAACAGTGACCGTCTGAGCCTCCGTCACGGCTGCACCCGCTGCTGCAGCAAATTCAGCACCTGCTGGTTCGCCGGCGGAAACGTCAGCGTCTGCAGTTCGCCTGCAGGCACCCAGCGGAAAGGCGGCGTCGGTGCCAGCTGAGGCGGCAGGTCGTGAGCCGGCGAGCACAGCCAGAAATGCAGTTCAACCGCTCCATGAGGATAATCCCATGGAACGGTTCCCAGCTGCAGACGAGGAATCACTGCCAGCCCCGTCTCCTCCAGACACTCACGCACGGCACATGCCTGAGGAGTTTCATCGGCTTCGCACTTGCCACCAGGAAATTCGGACATGCCCGCAAGGGCCGTTCCCGGAGCTCGCAGGCCCACCAGATACGAACCTGCGGATTCAACAACTGCGATGCCGATGCGTTTCACAACAGTCTCCCCAAGATCCCCCCAGCATCAGGCATTCTGAGCCGGCGGAGTAAAGAAGTCGGCCGGCGGAGCACCCATGACGCTAAAGCCGCAGTCAACATGCAGAATCTCGCCCGTGATGCCACTGGCCAGATTGCTGAGCAGTGCCATGGCGGTACGCCCGACTTCGTCTGCCGTAATGTTGCGACGCATTGGCGAAATGCCGGCGTACAGCTTGAGCATGTCGTCGAAATCGCCCACTCCCATCGCGCTGACGGTCTTCACCGGACCAGCACTGATCGCGTTGACCCGCACACCCTCGGGGCCCAGCTCGCTGGCCAGATATCGCACACTGCACTCCAGAGCAGCCTTGCAGATACCCATCAGATTGTAGCCAGGAATCACTTCCTCGCCGCCAAAGTACGTCAGCGTCAGAATACTGGCGTCGCTGCTAAGCACATTTTGCTTGCGAGCAGCACCGGCAACAGCCAGCAGACTGTAGGCACTGATCTCCATCGCAGTCTTGAATCCATTGCGACTGCAGGCCCATGTCGGCCCCGTCAGATCGGCCGGCGGAGCAAAGGCGATGCTGTGCACAATAAAGTCGATCTTGCCGAAAGTCTCTGCCGCTTTGGCCACCACCGCATTGATGTGGTCGTCATTGCAGACATCCATGGGAAGCAGAAACTTCGAGCCAATCGGATCAACCAGCTTCGCCACCTTGTTTTGATTCTTGGGCCGGTCCCCGGTGTCCGGCATGTGCGTGAAACCCATTTCAGCACCTTCTCGGTGCAGGTTTTCCGTGATCGCCCAGGCGATTGAGCGTTCGTTGGCGACCCCCAGTACCAATCCCTTCTTGCCGGTAAACAACCCCATTGCGTACACCTTACTCTGCTGAACTTTTGATCCCATCCCGTTCCGCACAGGCTGCAACAACAGACTGGCCCGGAATTACGAACACGTAATATAAGGTTCCGCGAGCCCGGGGGAAAGCATGCCGGTCAGCGGCGAGAAATCAGCAGCCGGATGAGCCGCCGACCCGCAGGAATCCCTCGCCAGCCGTCAACACCGCAGTTCCGGCTCTCCAGACGCAAGCGACTAGATGAAGCTCGGGCTGTCCAGCCCGAGATCTGTCCTGGGCGTTTGAAACGTCCGAGGACTGAAGCACCGGAATGAAGAGTAAGCACACCAGTGGCCCACGGCCGTGCAAAGACCGGGCTACTTTTCCCTTCAGATTTCTCGCACCCGCTGTCCATGCCCTGAAACCTTGCCGCGGTGGTTTGAGAACGACGAATTCGCAATTACTCGGGCAAGCCACACTCGGGAGTCTGCAGGTGCGGGGGCCGTGCAGCACGGCTGGCGGCATCCATGCCGCATACCCGGGCACTAAGGTGCCCGGCTCGCCTGACGGCAGCCACGGGAGAGCAGTTTCAGGGCTGTGTCCCCAGTTTGGCCCTCGTGGCTCCAGAGGCTTTGTCCCCGCTGTGGCTGAGTGCTGTGTCCCCACTCTGGCTCACTCCACGGGGCTGTGTCCACACTGTGGATTGTGGCTCCCCGAGTGCTGTGTCCCCACCAAACACCCCCACCAAACAACCGGCTCGACTGAAAGCAGCCACGGGAAAGCAGTTTCGGGGCTGTGTCCCCAGTTTTGCCCGCGCCCACGGCTGTGCCCCCATTTGGCGGCCCAAAGGCTCATGCCCCCCCAAGTGCTGTGTCCCCCACCCGTGACCCTTTGGCCAGTGCTGTGTCCCCAGTTTCGCCCACGCACGGGGCCGTGTCCCCACTTTGCCCGAGGGCACATGCGGCCGTCCAGGTAATGTGTCCCCGCTGTGGCCCCCGCTGTGGCCGAGGGCGCCAATGTGGCTCCCCAAGGGCGCATGTGGCCCTCAAAGTGCTGTGTCCCCTCTTGGCCCCCCCCACT
>JBJTPZ010000571.1:0-20616 GCA_046075365.1 Planctomycetaceae bacterium | reverse complement strand
TCCAGAACATCTTTGCCTTCGCAGGAGTCTTTCATCATGACTCGGTCGTCTGCGTCTGTTCCCTTGTTTCTGTTCGTTCTGTTGCTGCCGTGCTGGATTCTCAGTCCGACTGCTGCCGCGGATCCTCAGTACAATCGCGATGTGCGTCCGATTCTGCTGGATGCCTGTTTTTCCTGCCATGGTCCTGACAGTGCTTCGCGCAAGGCGGATCTCAGGCTGGATCAGTTTGATGCGGCGGTGGCAGCGGGGGCGATTGTGCCTGGCGACCCGCAGTCCAGTGAGATCATTCGTCGCATTCAGTCGACTGATCCGGACATTGTGATGCCGCCGCCTGAATTCAAGAAGCCGCTGACGGATGGTCAGAAGCGGGTGCTTGCCGACTGGATTGGTGCTGGCGGCAAGTATCAGCAGCACTGGTCATATCTGCCCCCAGAGCCTGGTGAGCCGCCGCAGATTCCGGCGGCTGCTGCGGTGAGTTATCCGGAGTGGTCAGCAAATCCGATTGACGCTTTTGTGCTGCAGCGTTTGCTTGCTGCCGGGCTGGCTCCGGCACCACCTGCGGACCGTCGGACGCTGGCGCGGCGGGCGGCACTGGATCTGACGGGGCTGCCACCGGAACCTCGGCTGCTGCAGGCATTTTTGCAGGACGAGTCAGCTGGGGCCTACGAGCGTTATGTGGACAGTCTGCTGGCGTTGCCGGAGTGGGGCGAGCATCGGGCTCGCTACTGGCTGGATTACGCGCGGTACGCGGATACTCATGGTCTGCATTTCGACAACTTCCGCGAGATGTGGTCTTACCGGGACTGGGTGATTTCGGCCTTTAACCGCAATTTGCCGTGGGACCAGTTTACGATCGAGAATCTGGCGGGTGATCTGTTGCCGCAGGCGACGCTGGATCAGCAGACAGCGTCGGGCTTTAACCGCTGCAACATGACGACGAACGAGGGTGGCATCATCGATGAAGAGTACGCGGTGTTGTATACGCGTGACCGTACGGAGACGATGTCGGCGGTGTGGCTGGGGCTGACGACAGGCTGTGCCACCTGTCACAGTCACAAGTTTGACCCGTTAAGTCAGAAGGAATTTTACCAGCTGGCGGCATTCTTCAACAACACGACTCAGGCTGTGCGGGACGGCAACATCCGGGATACTCCGCCGATCATCAGTGTGCCGCGTCCGGAGGATCGTGAGCGGGCGGGTGAGCTGCCGGCGCTGATTGTGGAGGCGCGGGGGCAGGCTGAGCAGCGTCGCCAGGCGGCTCGTGCGGATTTCGCCGGCTGGCTGAGCACTGCAACTCCTGAGACATTGAAGGGGCAGTTGTCTGCGGACAAGCTGCATTTTCAGCTGGACCTTGCGGGCAGTGCTGAGCGTGAGCTGCGGGCTGAGTTTCGGGGTGCCGAGCAGACTTTGCCGCTGCAGGAATCGGCTGTTCTGGAGGGAGCGGGGGGCGAACGCAGTTTGAGTATTCAGGGCGTGGCGGCTGAGCTGCCATCGGCCGGCGACTTCGACAGTGCTCAGAAGTTTAGCTGCATGGCGTGGGTGAAGGTGCCGGCCAATGACGGTTATGGGGCGATTTGTGCGCGGATGGAGCCATTTCCGGGGCATCGGGGCTGGGATTTCTGGGTGCAGCAGCGGCGTGTCGGGATGCACATGGTGAGTGCGTGGCCGGACAAGGGTCTGAAGCTGGTTTCCCGGGAGCAGTTTCCGGCGAATGAGTGGGTGCATATCGCGGTGACGTACGACGGTTCCCATAAGGGCTCGGGAATTCAGCTGTACATCAACGGCAAGGCTCAGGAGAAGAACATCGAGAATGACTCGCTGGATACTTCTGACATCCGAGCGAGCGTACCGTTTCGAATTGGGCAGCGTTCGGATGGATCTCCTTTTACGGGTGCGATTCGCAGTCTGACAGTTTATGAGCGAGTGTTGCAGCCGGCGGAGATCGCGGGTGAGTCCAGCCGTTTGAAGTATGCGGCGATTCTGGCGAAGGGTGCGGATCAGCGAGCGGAGTCGGAGTCGAACGAGTTGTTTGATTTCTGGCTGCGGACTGAGGATGAGTTGTATATGCAGGCTGCTGAGCGGCTGGCGGCACTTGAGCGTGAGCAGTCTGAGGTGCAGTCGCGGGGGACGATTGCCTATGTTTCGCGGGAGAAGGCTGAGCCGGCGATGGCATTTGTGCTGCAGCGTGGCGAGTACGACAAGCGTGGCGAGCAGGTGGGCCCGGAGACTCCGGCGATTCTGCCGCCGTTTCCGGCTGATGCGCCGAGGAATCGTTTGGGTTTGGCGCAGTGGCTGTTGTTGCCGCAGCATCCTTTGACGGCTCGTGTGACGGTGAACCGATTTTGGCAGGAGGTATTTGGAGCGGGGCTGGTCCAGACGACGGGGGATCTTGGGGTTTCGGGTGAGCTGCCGGTGAATCAGGAGCTGCTGGACTGGCTGGCTGTCGACTTCAGGACTCACGGGTGGGATGTGAAGCGGCTGATGCGAATGCTGGTGTTATCGGCTGCGTATCGGCAGTCGGCGGAGGTCACAGCGGAGAAGCTGGAGCGGGATCCGTCGAATCGTTTGCTGTCCCGAGGTCCTCGATTCCGCATGGACGCTGAGATGATCCGGGATTATGCGCTGGCGAGCAGTGGTTTGCTGGTGCGGCGTCTGGGCGGAGCGAGTGTGAAGCCGTATCAGCCGGAGGGAGTTTGGGAGGCGATAGCGATGAACGTGAGTAATACTCGCAGCTATCAGCGTGAGACGGGCGAGAATCTGTACCGTCGCAGCATGTACACATTTGTCAAGCGGATGGCACCACCGGCATCGCTGGACATCTTTAATGCTCCGAACCGTGAATTTTGTGTGGTTCGTCGCGAGCGCACGAATACTCCGCTGCAGGCTCTGGTGACTCTAAATGACGAGCAGTTTGTGGAGGCAGCGCGTCGTCTGGCGGAGCTGGCGGTGCAGGTTCCTGGTGAGGCGGACGAGCAGCGTCTGCAGCGAGTGGGTGAAGCGGTGTTGTGTCGTCCGTTGCGAGCTGACGAGGAGCGGGTGTTGCTGGAGTCTTTGCAGCAGCTGCGCAGTTATTATCTGTCGCATGTGGAGGACGCGAAGCTGTTGTCGCGAGTGGGTGATTATCGGTGGGACGCGGGATTATCGGTTGAGCAGCTGGCGGCATGGACGATGCTGTGCAACGAGCTGCTGAATCTGGATGAGGTTGTGAACAAGTGATTTGCGGGCGGGTTCCGTGCGTTTTGCGTGAAGGGCTGTCATGAATCCTTTGAGTGAACTGCGATTGAATCTGACGCGTCGGCATTTGCTGCAGTCTGGATCGTGTCTGCTGGGAACAGCGGCGCTGCAGGGTTTGCTGCAGGAATCGGCTGCTGGTGGAGAGGTTTCGTTATTTCCTGGGCAGCGGCCGACGCATTTTCCGGCGCGGGTGAAGCATGTGATTTACCTGCACATGGTGGGTGGTCCTTCGCAGCTGGATTTGTTTGATTACAAGCCGCAGATGCGTGACTGGTATGACAAGGATCTGCCGGAGTCGGTGCGAAACGGGCAGCGTCTGACGACGATGACCAGTGGTCAGTCGCGTTTTCCGATTGCTCCGACGATGTTTGGTTTCCGGCAGTCTGGCGAGTGTGGGATGTGGATTACGAATTTGCTGCCGTGGCTGCAGAAATCTGCGGACGACATGTGTTTTGTTCGCAGCATGTATACGGAGGCGATCAATCATGAGCCGGCGATCAGTCTAATGCAGACTGGCAATCAGGTGACAGGTCGAGCATGTCTGGGGGCGTGGGCATCGTATGGTCTGGGTTCCTTGAATCGGAATCTGCCATCATTTGTGGTGATGGTGGCGCGTCCGACGAACACGGAGCAGGTGCAGGCCATTTCGGCTCGACTGTGGTCTTCGGGTTATCTTCCGGGTGAGCATGCGGCGACGGCATTTCGCACATCGGGGGATCCGATTTTGTACATCAACGATCCGGCGGGTGTTCCGCGAGAGATTCGGCGTACGACCCTGGACGGTGTGCGTCGGCTGAATGAAATGAACTACTCGAAGCTGGGCGACCCCGACATTCAGACTCGAATTGCGCAGTACGAGCTGGCATTTCGGATGCAGTCCAGTGTTCCGGAGCTGACGGATCTGGCATCTGAGCCTGAGTCAACGTTCAGGCTGTATGGTGACGAGTCGCGTAAGCCGGGGACGCTGTCGAACACGATGTTGCTGGCGCGGCGGATGGTGGAGCGTGGTGTCAGGTTTGTGCAGATCTACCACAACAACTGGGACATGCATGCGAACGCGGCCGGTCGATTGCCCAGTCAGTGTCGGGATCTTGATCAGGGAGCGTACGGTCTGATCAACGACCTGAAGCAGCGTGGTCTGTTTGATGAAACGCTGATTATCTGGGGTGGCGAGTTTGGGCGAACGATTTATTCGCAGGGTGGTTTATCGAAGCAGAACTACGGGCGCGATCATCATCCGCGGTGTTTTACGATGTGGATGGCGGGCGGTGGTTTCCGGGGCGGCACGATTTACGGTGAGACGGACGACTTTAGTTACAACATCGTGCGTGATCCGGTGCATGTGCGTGATTTTCATGCCACGGTTTTGCATCAGCTGGGTTATGATCACGAGCTGTTGACATTCAAGTATCAGGGACTGGATCAGCGTCTGACGGGGGTGCTGCCGGCGCGGATAGTGCGGGAGCTGATTTGAGTGTTTTTACGCTGATTTGAGTGTGTTTACCGGGGGAGTCCGATGGCCATCATGCCGGTGGCCTGCATTATTCGCACGAGGCTCCATGAGATCCCTGCGGAGACGGGAATAGTGAGGATCCATGCCCAGGCCATTTTTTCGACGATGGTCCAGTTCAGGGCATTCAGTCGTTTGGCGGCACCGACGCCCATGATGGACGACGAGATATTGTGAGTTGTGGAGACGGGAATCCCGAGCGCGGAGGCGATTCCGATGACGACAGCGGAGCTGGTTTCTGCGGCGAACCCGTGGACGGGCTGCAGTCGGACCATTTTGTGACCGAGAGTTTGAATGATGCGCCAGCCACCGGCAGCGGTACCGGCGGCCATGACGACAGCGCAGAGCAGTTTGATCCAGGTGGCGATCTGAAATTCTTTGGTGTTTTCGGGCAGTGTGGTGCGGAGGAAGCTGAGCCATTCGGGGAGATCATCAAATTTTCCGCTGGAGGTTCCGGCGACGAGTGCCAGCGCGATGATGCCCATGGTTTTTTGGGCATCGTTGGTGCCGTGCATGAATCCCATGGCACCGGCACTGAGCAGCTGTGTGCGTCCGAAGACGAGTCCGACGGTGCGTGGGCGCCAGTTTTGCAGCAGGAAGTACAGCAGTCCCATGATGGCAAGTCCCAGCAGGAAGCCGCACAGGGGTGATGAGAACATGGGGACGATGACTTTCCAGAGGACGCCTTTGCTTTGGTACCAGTGTTTGCTGTCGGGCTGCGACCAGATGACAACTTCCCATGTGCGAGCGGCGGCTACGGAAGCCCCAACGAGGCCTCCGATCAGGGCGTGGCTGGAGGAGGAGGGCAGTCCGACGTACCAGGTGACAAGATTCCAGACGATGCCACCGAGCAAGGCGCAGAGCAGTACTTCCTGAGAGACGACGGAGGTTTCGACGAGTCCGGCGGCGATGGTTTTGGCGACAGCGGTTCCCCAGAGGGCCCCGATGAGGTTGGTTCCGGCGGCGAGCATGACTGCCTGCCGCGGTGAGAGGACTCGAGTGGCGACGACTGTCGCGATGGAATTGGCGGTGTCGTGGAAGCCGTTGATGTATTCAAACACCACAGCGATCAGGATCACGCAGAAGATCAGCAGCATGGGAATTCCGGGAACGGCTTCGTGTGGGGTGGCCGTTGCGAGACGGTGTTCGCAAGCGGGGCGTCAGGCATTTTTGAGTACGATGTGCGAGATGACATTGCCGGCGTCGCGGCAGCGATCGATGATTTTTTCGAGCAGGTCATAGAGGTCGCGTACCAGCATGGCCTGCAGCGGTTCATAGCGGCCGTTGTAGACTTCGCCGAGCAGACGCATGATCAGATCGTCTGCTTCGCTTTCGACGGCCTGCAGTCGATCGGACAGCATTTTCATGGTTTCGAGGGACGGCATTTTCTGGAGGTTTCCGACCATTTCGCAGAGCGTGGCGGTGGCGCGGTCGATGAGTTCCATTTGCTGGGTGAAATCGACGTCGTGGAGGCGCTGCGGGGCCAGATTGAAGCGTTCGGCAAATTTTTCGATGGTTTTGGGGATGCGGTACAGGGCGTAGGCGAGGGCATCGATGTCTTCGCGTTCCATGCCTGTCACGAAGGTTGTGACGAGATCTTCGCGAATGCGTTCTGTAATGCGGCGGTCTTTGCTGCGAGCCAGTCGAAACTGGTCGAGCGGGTGTGCGTGTTTGCGATCGCGGAGCAGGTCAATGAGCAGCTGTGCGGAGGCGCGAGCTTCGGCGGCACTTTGTTCCAGCAGTTCGCAGAAGTGGGCGTCCTTGCTGAAGAATTTCTGAATGGAGAACATGGCGATGGTGGCTCGGCAGGAACAAACGGGTGGTGAATTCACAATTTCTTAACAATTTAGCTTGCGGGTGGCGGGAATCGGGTGCTGCCGGTCGTTTGTTTCGCAAAAAAGCGGAAATTTCGAATGGTTGACAATTCCCCGTCTAATTTTGGCATTTGAGGTGGCGTGTGGTTGACCGTTGCTGGTTTGGCGTGGAGATTTGGGGGTGAGTTTCGTTGTGAACTTTTGCGGGATGCTGCTGTCGTATGGTTTCAGTTCCGACCAGTCTGATTACCGGATTTCTGGGTACTGGCAAGACGACATCCATTCGTTCGCTGCTGCAGCATCGCCCTGCGCACGAGCGGTGGGCGGTGTTTATCAATGAATACGGCATGGTGTCTCTGGACGAGGCGCTTTTGGACCAGCCTGCGGGTGACGAGGTGCAGGTGCAGGAGCTGGCGGGCGGTTGTTTTTGCTGTGAGACGGCTGATTTGTTCAAGCCGATGCTGGTGCAGTTTATGCGGCGTGCGCGACCGCATCGTCTGTTGATTGAGCCCAGTGGAGCGGGTCATCCGGCTGCGGTGCTGGACATGCTGCGTGAGGGGCCATTTTTTCGGCAGCATCTGGATTTGCGGGCGGTGATCTGCATCGCTGATCCGCAGGACTTTGAGAACCCGCGAACGCGTGGTAATCCGGTGTTTCACGATCAGCTGGAGATGGCGGATGTGGTGGTGATCAATCATGTGGATCATCGTGATCCCGCCAGTACGTTGCGTTTTCGTGAGCATCTGGAGCACCTGGATCCTCCGAAGCTGCTGATTGCCGAGACAACTTTTGGCAATTTGAAGCCGGAGTGGCTGGATCTGCAGACGACGGTGTTTCGTCGGCCAGAGTTTCCGGGTGCGCATGCGGGGCTGACGGGGGGCTCGGTGGCGGGTAGTTCACCGCTGTCGATTTTGTCATCGCAGTCTGCTGAGCCGGTGCTGCCGGCCGTGCCTGTGCCGGGCAAGCCAGTGCAGCTGCAGAATTCGGGGCAGGGCTGGTGGGCGTGTGGCTGGCTGTTTTCTGCTCATGACTGGTTTCCGCGTCATGAGCTGCTGGATCTGCTGGAGGGGATTTCGGGTGTGCAGCGTTTGAAGGGTGTATTTCACTGTGAGGACGACTGGTGGAGCATCAACCGTGTGGGGCGTGAGGCGGCATTTCGCCGCAGTGCGTGGCGGCGGGACAGTCGTCTGGAGGTGATTTGCGACAGGGCTCAGGACTGGAGTGTCCTGCATGACCGCCTTGTGGCGCTGGGGAGAACTTGAGGGGCGGGCGAGCACTCACTGGATGTGTTGGTGTGGAGTGTTCGGTGTTCGGTGTTCGGTGTTCGGTGTTCGGTGTTCGGTGTTCGGTGTTCGGTGTTCGGTTTTTCGTGCTCGTGCTCGTGCTTGGTTTGGCGAGCCGCGGACGGGAGTCCGCGGGTGTGAGGGTGTGAGGGTGTGAGGGTGTGAGGGCTGGGGAAGCTCCGGTGCGGGCTGCCGCCGTGCTTTGATCGCGCTGATTTCATGACCAGGCGTTTGCTTTGCGGGCGGTTTGGTCTCACGCGAAGCCGCGAAGCCGCGAAGGGAAAGCGCGAAGGGCAGCGGCCCGTGACGCGGTTTTCGAGTACGAGTACCGTTTCACTGAGTACGAGTACGAGGTGAGGCCTTTTTTTTGGGGGGGGCGTTTTTCGTATTCAGTCCGCCCTGGCATGCGGTTCGGCTCACGCGAAGACGCGAAGGGAAAGGCAGAGTGTGGCGAAGTGAGCAGTGTGATGGACTGTGCTTTTCTCCTTTCCACTTTCTCGCGTCTACCCTCTATGGCAGGGATGCCATGGCCCCCTCACCCCCGACCCCTCTCCCCCGTTTCACGGGGGCGAGGGGGGGGGATTGGTGTTTTCTTATCTTGAAAAATCGCAGCAGCACGTTGCGCCCCGGGCAGGGCGAGAGGGGGCCGAGGAGGGGGGCTTGCGCGGTTGTGTGTTCAGGATTCGGTGAGTTCGAGATACGGGTCGAGTCCCATATTTTCGTATTGTTCGAGGCGATGTCGTTCCTGTTTCAGCAGGTGTTTGCGCTGTCGTCGGTGCATGCGTTCGAGGAAGTTCTGGACGCGTCGGAAGTATCTGAGCCATGTGCGTCCGAGTTCGCCATAGCGGTCCGGCAGTGCGACTCGCCGTTTGCGGGCGACTTCCTTTGGTTCGCGGCAGCGGAGCAGTTCGTCTTCGAGTGAGAGGAAGAACTGGTAGGATCCGGGGTCACCCTGACGAGCGGAGCGTCCGACGAGCTGTCGGTCGATGCGTTTTGAGCTGTGCATTTCGGTGGCGATGACGTGCAGTCCGCCGGCGCGTCGGACTTCGTCTTCCAGCAGGATGTCGGTACCGCGCCCGGCCATATTTGTGGCGATTGTGACGTGACCGGCGTGTCCGGCATCGGAGACGATTTCGGCTTCCTGTTCGTGGTAGCGGGCGTTGAGGATCAGGTGTGGGACGAGTCGATCTTTGAGGAGCAGTCCGAGTGCTTCAGAGGCTTCGACGGAGGGGGTGCCAACGAGGATTGAGCGTCCGGCGGCGCGCAGTTCCTGGATGGTGTCGACGATTGCGTTTCGTTTGGCGTCCTGGGTGGTGAAGAAGCGGGGCGGCATACCGTGGCGAATGCAGGGCCGATTGGTGGGGATCCGGGTAACTTTCAGGCGGTATGTGCGGCGCAGTTCACTGGCTGCCTGGATGGCAGTGCCGGTCATTCCGGCGAGGTGTGTGTACTGGCGGAAGAAGCTTTGCACGGTGATGCGTGCTGCTTCGCCGGTAGCGGCGGTGATGGGAACCATTTCCTTGGCTTCGATGGCCTGATGGAGACCATCCTGCCATTTTCTGCCATCCATGACTCGCCCTGTTCCTTCGTCGACGATGACGACTTTGTTATCGACGATGACGTAATCGCGATCGCGTTCGAAGGCGTGTTTGGCGGTGAGTGCTTTTTCGACCTGTGAGTAGATGCGTTCGGTATCGATTGAGCTGAGCAGAGAGGGTTTGGACATGAGTACGAGTTTGCGGCAGCCGGCATCGGTGAGCCATGCATTGCGTCGTTCGGGTTCGTAGACGTAATCGGTGCGTGGCTGCAGCTGGTGAGCCGCGCGGTTGCTCCAGCGAAACAGGTTGACGGTTGACGGGTCGTTGGGTTGTGTCAGGCCGATGATCAGGGGTGTGCGAGCTTCATCGATGAGGATACTGTCGGCTTCGTCGATCAGTGCGAAGTGGTGTCCGCGCTGGACGGGTTCTTCTGAGCCCTGGAGTGTGCGGAGAAAGCGTCTGACTGCTGGAGTTCCGTCTTCCTGGGTGGCTCCTTTGCGCAGTCGGTCGCGGAGGAAATCGAAGCCCATTTCTTTGGAGGTGCCGTAGGTGATGTCGGCGGCGTAGTTTTGGCGCCGTTCATCGGCTTCCATTTTTTCGAGGATTTTGCCGACGGTCAGTCCGAGTCGTTCGTAGACGGGGCCCATGATTTTGCAGTCGCGTCCGGCGAGATAGTCATTGACGGTAACGACGTGGCAGCCCTGTCCGGGCAGTGCGCGGAGGAATGCGGGCATGGTGGCGGTGAGGGTTTTTCCTTCGCCGGTCTGCATTTCTGCGATGTGTCCTTCGAACATCGCGATGGCTCCCATGATCTGCACGGGGAAGTGTCGCATGTTCAGGGTTCTGGCGGCGGATTCGCGAACCAGTGCATAGGCTTCGGGCAGGAGCTGGTCGAGCGGGATGCCGGCGCGAGCTTCCCAGCGGACTTTGCGGGCCATGGCGAGCAGTTCTTCGTCACTGAGTGTTGTGAGTTTATCACTGCGCTGGATGATGTCATCGGCCATGGCGCGCCAGCGTGATCGGCGGGCGACCTGGGGGATGAACCCGGAGCGAAATGCGTGATAGAGTCGGCTGGAAAAACTCATCGCACACCAGTTTCTGTGAGTCCCCGCGGGGAATTTTGCGGCCGGCGACAATCGGCTGCTCTGACGCATCAGTATACAGTGAACGCGGAAAAACGGACAGATCCGCCGGTTGTGCCGCTGTAACCGGCGGGTGTGCGGCGTGGCCGCGAGGTGCTGCAGCGGCGAAATCTGCCGAAGTGGCCGGTTTTCCCGCAAACAAATTGAGTGGTCAGGCGGGCACTGGCTGAGTTGGCGAACCGGCGGGCGATCGTTATTTTGACTGCAGTGCGGAGTGGCAATACAACGAAATCCGCAATCAGCTTCTGCTCAGTTCCATCATCCACCAGCCAGATCCATCCACATGACCGCAGTTTCTGACGTTTTTCAGCACACGGTTGCTCAGTCCCGCATGGCATTTATGCCGTTTGTCACGGCTGGTGATCCGGACACGGAAACCACGGCGGCGGTGCTGCTGGCTTTGCGTGACGCCAAAGTGGATCTGGTGGAGCTGGGGTTTCCGTACAGTGACCCGATTGCGGACGGTCCAGTGATTCAGGCGTCGTATACTCGAGCGCTGCAGAACGGGATTACAGTCGAAAAAATCTTTGGCATGATGGCGGGGCTGAAGGGGCAGGGGTTGCCACCGGTGCTGGCGATGGTGTCATTTGCGATTATTTTTCGGCACGGCAATTCGCGATTTATTCGTGAGGCGGCTGAGGCAGGTTTCAGCGGGCTGATTATCCCGGACCTGCCGGCGGATGAGGCAGATGACATTCTGGCTGCGGCGAAGTCGTCTGGTCTGGATCTGATCCAGCTGATTGCACCGACAACGACAGCTCGACGTACCAGTCAGATTCTGGAAGCATCGACGGGCTTTCTGTACTGTATTTCGGTGGCCGGGACGACGGGTGTGCGTCGAGAGCTGCCGGCTGAGCTGCTGGATCAGCTGCGCAGCCTGCGAACTCAGTCCAGTCTGCCTTTGGCGGTAGGATTTGGGATCAGTGGTCCCGAGCATGTGGCGAATCTGGATACTGTGGCTGACGGTGTGATCGTGGGGTCGGCGATGGTTGGGCGGATCGGTGCTGCGGGCAGTCCGGCGGCGGCAGCGGCAGCGGCCGGTGAGTTTGCCAGCGAGATGGCGGCAGCGGCTGCGGCTGCAAGGCCGTCGCTTCATTCCTGACCGGCGGGCTGCAGATTCAGGCTGGCCAGCAGCGGACGATGATCGGAGGCTGCCTGTTCGGGCAGGACTTTGACGTCCAGGACTTCAACTGCGGCAGCGGCTGCAGCGTAAAGGATATAGTCGATCTGTCGAGCAGGCTGACTGACGGGAAATGTCAGCAAAGAATCTGCCTTGCCGGTGATTCGCTGGAGAGCTGTTTCAAGTGCCTGTACCGGGGGTGAATCGGGGACCGCGTTCAGGTCACCGGCCACGAAGATCGGCTGTGAGTTGCTGTCGCGGAACTGCTGGCAGAGCCTTGCCAGTTCGCGAGCCTGCTCAAGACGAAATTCGGCATTATTGTGATGCAGGTGGGTAGTGATAAACCGGAACGGAAGCAGCGGGTGCTGGACGATTGCTGAACCGGCGATGCGGCGTTCTCTGTCAGGTCGCCCGGGCAGCCAGTGGACTGTGCCGGAGGCCAGCGGCCAGCGGGACAGGAGTGCCTGGCCGTATCGGCCACCTTCAAAGTCCAGCTGGTGGGCAAACCAGCCGTGCAGGCCGGTCAGGCGTGCCAGTTCTGCAAGCTGGTCGACACCGCCACTGCGTTCCGTCTGCTGGTCCACCTCCTGCAGGGCCACAATGTCGGCTTTTGCCGCAGTAATGACGGCTGCCTGGCGGGGCAGATCGATGCGGTCATCGGTGCCTCGACCATGATGTATATTCCAGCACAGCACCTGCAGCGAAAACGGCTGCGGCCGCCCGGCCGCCAGTGCCGGTCCAGCAAGTGAGCTGCCGAGCAATGCGGCGAGCACGGAACGTCTGCTACTTAAGTTCAATAACGATCGCATCCGAGCCCGACTCCGGAACTTCCACCGTGATCCCGGAAGTATCGGGATTGGTATATTTGTCAGGGATTTTGATTTTCGGCGGAGGTGGCGGAGTGAACTCCATGACTCCCTGTCCAGGGTCAGTTGAGGGTGGTCCGACCCATGTCACTGCGAGGCGATGACTGCCTGCGGGTGCGCCGTCACCAGGTTCATTGGTTCCCAGCACAAATTTTCCGGCGGCATCCACCATACCGGCCGCGGGGCGGCCGTCCTGTGGAAACAGCATGACCTGGTAGTGTTCGAGCGGTTTTCCCTGGAATGTGAGGGTTCCGGCTGCAGTCACAACGGGCACGGTTTCGGCGACCGGTCCGCTGCTGCCGCCACAGCCTGCAATGAGTGAGAACAGCAGAGAGAGTGACAACTGCCGCACGACAGAAGGGTTACGCTGCTGTTGGGCCGAGACAGGGCCAGATCCGGAAAGTCCGGGGGGGAAATCATCAGAATTCACCGTTCACCTCGCCTCCCTGCATCGAACCTACTCGGCTCCAGACACCCCGATCCACATTCTCACTGACAAATCGCACGGATCCGTCAGCGAGGCAGATCTGGGCACCACCGGTGTGGTAGCTGCGAGCAGCGAGGTGAGCCTGCCAGAGTGAGGATGTGATGCAGTCACGGTTGCGGGCATTGGGCGGGAGCGTGTGGTTGTAATAGGTAGCGACGGTCAGTCCGCGGTAGTACTGCAGGCCGCGATAGGCCCAGGCATTGACCGCCCGATTTTCGCAGGCTGCCGGCGGAAACAGCTGGGCGGCTCCGGTCCACGGGCCGGTGGCATTTGTGGCCACGTTGAAGTCCTTCGGGTCTCCGGCAGGGACAATCAGGAACGACGACGTGTTGTTGGGGCCCTTGCGAATTTCGCCAAAAATCGCCGTGTTGCTGGTACCGTCGGTGATATCTGCAATGCGAGTTTTGGAGTTGCGCGAAAAGATGCCGTGCAGCGGTGTTGATGGCACAGCGACACCGGAAACGACGTAACCGGCGTGGTCTGAGTGTGAGCCCATACACTGCATGTAGTTGGCACTGGCCGCATCAATCACGTTGGCCACCAGGTAACGGTTAAGTCCGGGATCAGACGGGCAATGGTAAGATGGAATAAACTGAATGCGAGCCTGGGTGTTGTTGGCGTTGCCGTTCACCTGGAAATCGAAGTTGAAGAGTGCGTAGTTGTTGCCGGCTTCGAGGAATGGCAGGATGTAGGCATGGACTGATGCCTGGGGAATATCGCCCGCACCACGGTTGACAGAGCAGTCACCCATCGGAAAGGTGCCGTAAGTCGATTCATAGTTGTGCAGCGCGAGGCCGATCTGTTTTAGATTGTTTTTGCATTGTGTTCGTCGGGCCGCTTCGCGAGCCTGCTGGACGGCTGGCAGCAGCAGAGCAACCAGAATGGCGATGATGGCAATGACCACCAGCAGTTCGATCAGAGTAAAGCCGCGCAGTTTTGCTGCCGGAATGCTGTGCGGAGTCGCCGGATCAATGTGCTGTGATTCCATGGTAGAGAGCCTGGAGGAAGTCAGGAGGAGCAGTATGACGCTAAAGAGGAGTCTCGCTGGATGCAGCGCAGATGTCCATCACAACGAGCAGCAATTAACGAAAAACTCGCTTCGTTCCTATTCCTGCAGCCTGTTCTTTTGCTGCCTGTAAGCATGTGTTCAGGCGAGTCCGGCGAATTTGCGAGCCGTCCAGAAGATGCCCAGCAGTGTAATGATCAGCCCGCCCCACAAAGGGTGGCTCCAGATCCGCAGCGGGACGATCACTGGTTCGGGTTCCGGCAGTGCGGCCAGTTTCTGTACCAGCTGCTGAACGGCGGTGACGTCAGCGGATTCGCCCTGCGTCATTCGGGAAATTTCGCGGAGCACGTCAGGTTTGGCTGGCTGTCCGGTTTGTTCACGTTCCTGCCCCAGCACTGACATGCGCATTTCCAGGCGTGCGCCGGTTTCGGCACAGGCAGCTTTCAGGACGTACTGGCCCCCTTCGCGGGGGACAAAATCGCCGGTGAACAGTCCCCACGAGTCTTGTCCGGCGGGAGCCAGTCGAATGCTTTCGGTGGCTCCGCTGGGGGCGACTGCCTGGACAGTGACGGAGCCTTCGCGGAGCGGTTCTCCGGTGGCTGTCATGACGTTGGCATTGAGAGTGACGGCGCTGCCGGCTTCAGGGCGATCGGGTGCAAAGAACAGCCGCATTGATTCTCCCTGGGACATATTTCGCTGGTAGGCCATCCAGCGTACGACCTGGCCCCAGAAGCGATAGTGGTAGAGGTCTTCGACGCCTTTGCGCCAGCGCCAGGCGCCGTCACTGCCCATGTACAGGACTTTGCCGGTGCCTGAGGTGCGGGCAGCGATCAGCGGGACTCGACCGAAGGCCGTGGATTCGGAATCGTGGGTGGCGAGCACCTGCGCACCTGCTCGGGCTCGTTCTGCCGCTGCGTACCAGTAGAAGCCTGGCAGTCCGTTCCAGATTTTTTCGTTTTCGATGTCATCGGATTCCAGTCGTGTGAGCAGGCTGCGTCTGCCGGCTTCAGTGAGGGCGAATCTGCCGGGGCGTGCTGTGCCGCGTCCGCGGGGCACAGCGGTGCTCATGACGACCGGCAGCAGTTCGTCCAGTTCGGTGCTGGCGAGCGACGCCTGATTGCCCTGGATGCCGGGGAGAAAGACGAGTCCGCCGGCCTGATTGCGGACGAGCTGTTTGAGGCTGGCGCACTGCTGAGCGGTGAGTCCGCGGGGGCCGGTACCGACGTCACCGAGAAAGACGACATCGTATTCGAACAGCTGAGCATCTTCGGGGAAGGCAGCGAGGTACCCGCGTCCGCCGCCATTGTCCGGCAGATCCGGATGCAGCAGCAGGCAGCTGACGCTGACTCCGGGATCGCGTTCCAGAGCATTTCGCAGGTAGCGATATTCCCAGCGTGGCAGCGATTCGATGATCAGCACCCTGAGTTCTTCTTCGCGTACGGCGATGGGGATTGTGAGCTGATTGTTGTCCTGTCGAATTTCCAGATCGCTGACGGGGATTTGGAGTGACAGGGAGTATTCACCGGTGACGGTGGGTTTCCATTCGAGTGCATCCTGGAGCTGTCCCATGCCGGGGACTTTGACGAGTCGGGTGACGGGTTCTTGCCGGGTTCCGGTGAGAGTGACGGCGATGCTGGTTTCTGCGGGCAACCAGCTGGTGATGCGGAAGGGGATTCTGAGCGCTTTGCCGGCGACCGCGAAGGTGGGGGCATCGGCGGCGGTCAGCACGAGGTCTGGCAGTCGTTTTTCACTGCCGACGGGAATGCTGTAGACGGGCACTCCGCGAACGCGAAGTTGTGATGCGGCAGCAGCCGGCGCTTCACCGGTGTTCCAGTCACCGTCGGAAATGACGACCAGTCCGCGGAGTCCGTTGTGCTGTGCGGCAGCGGCAGCGAGTGCTGAGTGGAGGTCGGTGCCGCGAGCACCTGTGGGCTGCGGAGAGGAGAACGGTTCGAACAGCACCTGCATTTTTTGGGCGACGGGCTGCCAGACAGCGGGCTGGATCAGCTGATCGGCGGTCTGCTGTCGGGTGACGATGCCGGCTTCGCTGGAGGAATCGAGTGTCTGCATGCTGCCGGAGACATCGTGCAGGACAACCAGTCGCGGCTGTTCGACGGGCAGGATCTGCTGCGGGATTTCGGGCTGATTGAGGGTGATGAGAACGAGGACAATCAGGGTGAAGCGGAGCAGTTCAAGGAGAGCGAGGGGGCGAGTTTTGCCGCCGCGTCGCCAGCTGATCAGGCAGCAGGCGGCCCCGGCCAGCAGCACCAGCAGTGAGACGATGAGTGAGGCGGGAGTCCAGAGAAAGATCATGGAGCCTGCAGTCAGTAGAAGGCCGTTGGCCCGGTCGATTCAGTGCACCGGGCAATTTCCCGGCTGGGGTGTATTGTGACGAGTGTGGCCCCTGGGACGCAAACGTTTTGCGGGTGAGTTGCGGGTTATTCGTGGCAGCTGGCGGGGCCGCAGCCGCCGCAGCCGGCCGGCAGCTGTCCGGCGCGTCCGGCGTTCCACGGCAGTTTTGCGAAGATTCGCAGGAGAAACCGCGAGTTTTTCCAGGCGGCCCAGGCCATTGCGGCGCCGGTCAGGCCGGGCAGCAGCAGGCACCAGGGCTGCCAGGCGGCGGCGAGTGACCCGAGGCAGGTGCACAGTCCGGCGGTCAGTCGGATCTGTCGATCGATGGAAATGGGGCGTCGCAGTCCGCGATTGACGGGCAGTCCGGCAGCCTGCCATGCCTGTGTGCCACCTTCGATGGAGACGACATTTGTGAAGCCGGCTTTTTCGAACAGTCCGCAGGCGAGTATGGAGCGGCTGCCGGAGCGGCAGATGATGTACAGCGGTTCGGCGGCGCGTTCGCCGCGGGATTCCATGATGGCCGTGGGATTCAGGCCATCGATCGGCATCATCAGGGCACCGACAGCGTGCAGTTCGTAGAATTCGTCGGGTGTGCGGACATCGATCAGATCGAAGCCACCCTGGCGGCTGATCGGAGCAAACTGTTCGACGGTGATACTCGCTGGCACGGCAGGTCCGATCTGTTCAGATCATAAAGTCGGTGGAACGTCCCAGAATCCGATCGATCAGGTCCTGGGGAAAGTCGACTGCGGGGGCGCGCTGCGGATCCATGTCCGTGGGGTTAATTCCGCAGTAAACGCTCCACGGTCCAAGATGTCTCCAGCGACCGGCCCGTTTGGGTTCTCCGGGCAGCACCGGTGTTGTGCAGCGATTGCAGCCGATGGTGGAGTATCCTTGTTTGTGCAGCGGGTTCAGGATGACGTCGTTTGAATGGATGTAGGAGTCCAGCTGTGCGTCGTCGAAATTGGCCAGCACGTTAATTCGCAGCAGGTTGAGTCTGGTGTCAACGGCGAGGATCGGGCAGACACCGCGGCGGCCTCCGTCGGCGCGGCGGAGGCTGCCGATGAGGGCATCATACTGTCCGCGGACCTTGTCCAGCGGTTCGTTCTTGCGCAGTTCGCAGCATTGTTTTTGCCCGTCGGGTGTGAGGTAGAGAATCCCGAGCTGCGCGGTCTGCTGTTCCATAGTGTGGGCGGGTGTGAGGGTGTGAATGTGCAGGCCGTATTCCTGAGCCAGTCGATCGCGTGTATCGAGGGTTTCCTGGAAGTGCACCTGGGTGTCGACGAAGACGACGGGCATGTTTACGGGGACTGATTTCAGCATGTGGCAGACGACGTTGCCGGCTTCCTGCATGGAGGTCAGAGCAGCAATGCGATCTGTGAAAGTTTCCTTCGCCCAAAGCAACAGTTCCTGCGGGCTGCGATCGTCAAAAGTTCGGTTCAGTTCGGCCAGATCGGCCTGGCTCAGACGCGCCATCGCGGGAATTCTCCGATGCAGCTGCAGTTTGCTTGAGTGGTGTGAGTCGGGGGGCAGAGGTAGTACCTTTCCCCGGTCAGACTGGCAGTTTGATTGCGTTTTTTGTGTGAAAAGACTGGTTTTGAGTGGTTTTTCGGCTGTCAACCGAAATCCAGTGAAAATGATAGCGGGAACACAATTCTGGAAAAAGTCCGGTCGGCGGATGTTGCCGGATTCCCATACAGGTCGATAGTATTCTGGAATTCGGTCATGCTTTCCCACCTCTGGTTATGTCCTCCCTCAGGAGCTCCTGCAATGCTGGACCTGGTCTTCGGACGTTCTCGTAAGAACTGTGAGGGGACATCGCGTCGCGATTTTCTCCGGGTTGGTGGTCTTGGTTTGTCGTCGGTTTCCCTGAGCACGCTGCTGCAGCAAAAATCGCGGGCGGCTGAGCAGGGGCTGCGGACCAGTGACAAGTCGGTCATCTGGCTGTGGCTCAGTGGTGGCCCGACGCATGTGGAAACTTTCGACCCGAAAATGACGGCGCCTGCGGAATACCGTTCTGTGACGGGCGAGGTGCAGACGAAGCTGCCCGGGGTGACTTTGGGCGGCAATTTCGAGAAGATGGCTCAGGTGGCAGATCGGATGGCCTTTGTCCGTTCGTTTGCTCATACGAACAGCGGGCACTCGGGTGGCACGCACTACGTGATGACAGGTTATGATCATCGGCTGGCGGACAACGGTGCCAATCCGAATCGTCCGTTCCTGGGTTCGATTGTGTCGCGGATTCGGGGCACCAATCATCCGAACACGGGTATTCCGACTTACGTGCGTCTGGGTGGCATTTACGCGGACGGTCCGGCATTTTTGGGGACGGCATTCGGTCCGTTTGATCCGGCTGGTGAAGCGCGGCGGAACATGTCACTGACGGTTGACCCGAATCGGCTGAGCAGTCGGCGGACGATGCTGGACGGAATTGACACCGTACGGCGGGACATTGACCGCAAGGGTCTGATGGAAGGTCTGGATTCTTTTGAGCAGCAGGCCTTCAATTTGATACTCAGTCGATCCCAGCAGGCCTTTGACATGAAGTTCGAGGATCCTCGAGTGGTTGACCGATATGGTCGCGGGCTGGGCGAACAGCTGTTGCTGGCTCGTCGTCTGTGCGAGTCGGGCTGTGGATTTGTCACAGTGAACTACGGTGGCTGGGACATGCACGGGAACATCAAGCAGGAGATGGATCGTCGTGGTCCTGAGGTGGATACTGCGGTGTCTGCGCTGGTGGAGGATCTGGATCAGCGGGGCATGCTGGAAAACGTGCTGCTGGTGATCAGCGGCGAATTCGGGCGGACTCCGAAGATCAACGGCAGTGCCGGTCGTGACCACTGGGCACCGCTCAGCACGCTGGCGTTTGCCGGTGGCGGTCTGAAGATGGGTCAGGTTGTGGGTGAATCGGCAGAGAAGGTGGACGTACCGAAGACCACCCCGATTACTCCGCAGGACCTGATGGCGACGGTGTTTGACGTGCTGGGCTTTGACAAGCGGATTCAGTTTACGAATCAGTCTGGTCGACCGACGTACATGATCGAGACTGGTCGTCCGATTGAGGAGCTGGTCTGAGGTATTTGGGTCTGGGCGGCTGCTGGTTCGGAAGCGGACCGGCAGCGGTTCCCTGGCTGGCAGGTGGTGGGCTGCTGCGGGGTTTCACGGTCGGCTGATGCCGACGGTGGTGCTTTGCAGGAGCCTTTTTTTTGTTTGCGGCGGTTAGTTGTTCATGCGGATGGTTTGAACGCGATCGGGTCCGACGGAGATGAATTCGACGGGTCGGCCGATGATTTGTTCGATGGTGCGGCAGTACTGTTGTGCAGTGGCGGGCAGAGCAGCGAAGCTGGTGATGCCTGTGATATCTTCCTGCCAGCCGGGCAGAGTGCGGAGGACTGGTTTGGCGGCGGCGAGATCTTCGCAGCTGGTGGGGAGGTTTTTGGTGATGTGTCCGTTGATGTCGTAGGCTTCGCAGATGCTGACTTCAGGGAAGCCGCTGAGGACATCGAGGAGAGCGATGGTGATGCTGTCGACGCCGCTGATGCGAGCGCTGTAGCGAGTGGCGACGGCGTCGAACCAGCCGCAGCGGCGAGGTCGACCGGTGACGGTGCCGAATTCGTTTCCGGCGATGCGGATGCGATTGCCGATGTCGTTATTGAGTTCTGAGGGGAATGGTCCGCCGCCGACGCGAGTGGTGTAGGCTTTGGCGACGCCGATCATCTTCACGATGGCGCGTTCCGGAACCCCGCTGCCGCTGTGGATTCCGCAGCCGGAGCTGTTGGAGGAGGTGACGTAGGGGAAGGTGCCGTGATCGACATCGAGCAGGCTGCCCTGAGCGCCTTCGAAGAGGATCCACTGGTTGGCTTCGAGTGCATCGAGGAGCAGTGAAGTGGTGTCGGCGGCGAGCGGTCGGATGCGGTCAGCGGCGGCTGAGTATTCGGCGATGATCTGGTCGGCATCCATTTGGGTGCACTGTGGATCGAGTGCGTTGAGGATGCGTTGTTTGAAGGGGACGATTTCGCGGACTTTGGCGGCGAACACATCTTTGCGAATGAGGTCGCCGATGCGGATGGCGTGGGAGCGTCCAACTTTTTCGCGGTAGCAGGTCCCGATGCCGCGCATGGTAGTGCCGATCGCGGCTGCGCCGCGGGATTTTTCAAGTGCGGCTTCTTCGAGCAGGTGCCAGGGGCAGATGACGTGAGCGCGATCGCTGACCAGCAGGCGGGATTCGCAGTTTTGTCCGCCGGCGGCAAGTCCGTCGAGTTCT
>JBJTPZ010000570.1:0-13036 GCA_046075365.1 Planctomycetaceae bacterium | reverse complement strand
ACGATGCACCAGCAGTTGTGCATGCGGCGGCTTGCCGAGATAGTCATCAGCACCCAGACTCAGACCCGCAATCTGATCCATCTCCGAAGTCCGGACTGTCAGAAACATCAGCGGCACACTGGCTGTTCTGCTGTCGGCCTTCACCTGACGACACAGCTCCATACCATCCAGTGCCGGCAGGACAACTTCCGAAACGATCAGATCTGGCAGCAAAGATCGCACGGATTCCAGCCCCGAACGACCATCGCGAGCATGAAAGATCACATGACCGGCCTGCTCAAGGCAGTCCCGCACCAGCCCGGTCGACCGCTCGTCGTCATCAATCAGCAGAATCCTCGACTGCATTCGGCCACTCCCAATGTCAGACTCGTGGTGTTTCTCTGATGCCCCAGTCCTCAGCAGGCAGATCGTCGTCAGCGGTGAATGCCATCGAAATCTGCGAAGCCGGACAGGCTGCCACCGCGCGACGTACATCCTCAGCAAACGCCGCAGTACCGTCGGCAATCATCGCCAGCCACTCGGCCTGCATTTGCAGCCGCAAGACCCACGGCAGATCCTCTGCTTGCCCCCGCAACTGCTCTGTCAACTGCTGCTGCAGCGTTGTGCACTGACGCCTGACTATTGCCGCTGCATGCATCACACTGCGACAGGAGTCTTCGTCCCAGTCCCTGACAGTCCGGATGCCGGCCGTCAAAACGTCTCCTGTGGCACGAGCAACAGCGGGCAGCAGTGCCGGTACCGGAAAATCCTGCACGTAACTGAACTCTGAGGCCACTTCCGAAATTCGCTCGGCCAGCCGCACAGCCTGACGCAAAACAGGCCACGAATTTGTCAACAACAGAGCTTTTCTAAGTTCTGTTCCCGCCGGTCGCAGTCGCATGATCATCTGCAGACCCTGAGTCTCAAACTCGCGACTGTCTGCATCCAGTTCATCACACTCCGTCAAACACGGATCCCACAGCCCGCCGTCAAAATCAGCCAGCCGTGAGGCCAGTAACAGCAGCCAGTTCGCGACAACCTGCGCTCTGGACAGGGCCGCTGTCTCCAGCAGACTTTGCTGTCTTTCGAATTCCCGTCGCATGCCAATTGCTCCTGAATACCGCCCGCGGATTTCCCGACGCACTTCGGTCCCACAGCACGGTGAAGAATCGGCGACGATAATTAAAGAACAGTTAAGAGCCCGGCCTGTCCAAAAAATTCACAATCAATTTGCACACAACTCGTGAACGATTTCGCAGGAATTCTGTGTTGATTTTCCCCCACAGACCGGCAAATTGACCTCAATCTGCCGCCCCAAAGGCAAATCCGAGCGATTTTTACTTGCATTCACCTCGCCACCCCGTTCCACCTGCCGCAGCTCATCCATGCGCACCAGTTCCAGCGAACCGCAGTGATACTCAACAACCGCCGTGCAGTTCTCAATCCAGTCACCGGTATTGCACCACACCAGCCCCTCAAGCTGCAGCAATTCAGGCTGGTGAATGTGACCGCAGATGACTCCATGAAATCCACGACACCTTGCATGTCGAGAAACCTGCGTGCGAAAGTGACTCAGGTGACTGCCCAGTGCACGCAGCCTCCGCTTCACTCGACAAACCAAAGAATTCTCACCCTGCAGCACGCACTGCGTCAGTTTTCCCCAGGTCGAGTTGACTCGCAGCAGCAAATCATACAGCAGTCCGATGGAACCACTCGTCAGCCTCGTTGTCTTTTCCCAGGGGTCGAACTGATCGCCATGCAGTACCAGGAACCGACGACCGTCTGCGGCATGATGCAGGAACTCGTCCGCCAGCTCGCAGAAACCAGAACGCTGCATCAGCATTTGCAGCAGCGGAGAACGCAGGAAGTCGTCATGATTGCCGGCCACCAGTCTTACCCGAGTACCACTGGCAGCCAGATCAGCGATGCTGGTCACAACCCGACTGCAGGCCTCTGACCAGTGCCAGCCGCGTCCCAGACACCAGCCATCGATGAAGTCACCAAGCACGTACAGCTGCTCGGGCCGGTAACGCTGCAGACAGTCCAAAATCTGCTCGGGCCTCGAATGGCGAAAACCCAGATGCAGATCGCTTAGAAACAGAGTACGAATGGGAGTCCGGTCAGTTCGCAGCATGGCTTCGGGAATCCTTTCCACGGTGTAATTCAGACGACTCAGACAGACCACAACTCTGTCACTCAGAATTCAGCAGCAGCGGAGCCAGTCGATCACGCACAAACAACGCATTCGTCCAGCCAAAGTGACCGCCGAAATTCCACTGCCTCAGCATCCCCGGACGAAAGCAGACCTGCCGCACTTGAGCATGACTGCAACTCGCAAACCCCAGGGCACCGGCAGACACAGCATGTCGCCGATCCATTGTCCCAAAGACCGCCGTTCCCAGTCCCACCGTGGGCCAGTCCAGCGGCGAAAAAAAGTTCCAGAGAGATCCGCGAATTCGAGCCGTGGCAGCCGCCAGTGAATAACGCCGTGATACCGCCGCAGCCAGCAACAGCACCGATTCCACCTGACAGTCCTCTGGCAATGATTCCAAAACAAACAAAGCCATCCCGGCACCAGCCGAATGCCCGATTAAATGCACCGGGCGTCCCGGGTACCGACGGCAGTACTCACCAATCATCCCGGCTATGCGGATAGCCTGCCTCCGATTGTGCTTCAGGGTCACCAGATGCAGCGGATTCCACGGACGAAATCGACGCCAGTCCTCAATCCGAATCGCTGCCCGACAACCCGCTTCAACCAAACCTCGCGCTATACTGTCGTTGATGCTGCTGCAGCCTTCGATGCCAGGCAGGATCAGGATCAAACCGGCCTCCCGCCGTTCCAAAGTATCCAGTCCGAGGTGAAATCGCGCTGCCCGTCGCCCCAGCGGAGCCAGTCCGAGCCGAGCAGCGGAACCAAATCCCAGACGGACAGCCGACGTCCGAACGGCCACACGGAGCTGCCGGTGACGTCTGCCACGAGTCAGCGGAGCCAGCAATCGCGAAATCCGGCGGTCCATCAGAATCCAGCCAGCAGAACGCTGCCATGACCCAGCAGGCAACCAAATAATGCACCCAGCGCCACGTCGGTCGGATAATGCAGCCCCAGCACCACACGGGCCAGCCCGGTCAGCAGTGTGAACACACCCAGTACCAGCAGCAGGGCCGGAAACCAGGCAACTGCCACCAGCGTAAATGCTGCAGCATGCATCGTATGGCCAGACGGAAAGCTGTACTCGTCAAGCACAGCACACCCAAGCTGAATCGATTCGTGCACGGCCCCCGGACGCGGCCTCTGAGCTGCCCCCTTCACAAGCCGATAAATCAGCAGAGTCGTCAGACCAGTCAGCCCCATGTGCAAGGCCGCTCGCACACCATAACTGCCGTGCAGCAGTGCCAGCAGCAACATCAGACCATACCAAAGTCTTCCGTTTCCCAGCACACTCACCATGCTGAAAAATCTGTGCAGACTCCGCCACTGCAATGTCCTGTTCAGCTGCAGTGTCAACAGCTGATCCCAGTACAGCATCCGGCGTACTACCTCATGCCTGAAGGTGGTCTTCAATTCCAGCTCCCTGCCGCATACATCAATCAGCTTCCGACGGTTCGGCAGCCCTGCCGAGAACTATCGTCCTGAAGCGTTAAGAAGTCTGGTGAGGCAAGGTTAAGAGTGCACTGTATTTTTCGAGGATTTCCGATGAAAATCCCGTTGATAAAACTTCACACAGTACAGTGCTCGCCAGCTCCGACTGCGGCCTGCGTCACCTCAGGCGGTCGAACCACCGCCCGCCCCGCAGACCGTTTGTCCCCGGTCTCTGCCTGTCGCGCCGCAGTCGCTGCCGGCACCCCCGTGCGTCGCAGCGTGCACAGGCTAAATCCAAAAATCAGCAGACGCGACATCATTGCAGCCAGCCACGAAAGCGACCTCTGCGCCGGCTGCTGAGCATGGATCTCACAGGCCCGCCGATAACTGCTTCGCACCGCCGCAACAGCACTGGCCCAGTTGCGACTGCGAGCATCCTCGAGAGCAGCTCGTGACATCCGCTCCCGCAAATTCTCATTCTCAACCAGCTGCCGCACATAACCAGCCGCCTCATCGGCACGCCCCGGCGAAAACAGGAAGCCCGTCCGACCATGCTGAACCAGACTGCAGACACCACCCGCCGCGGCCGCCACAACCGGCAGGCCAGCAGCCATCGCCTCCAGCACCACGTTGCCCATCGTCTCAGTTTCCGAAGCATACACGAAAACATCAGCCGAAGCGTAAGCCTGAGACAACTGAAGACCAGTCAGACAACCTGGAAAAATCGCCGTCCGACCAGCAAATCGACGCTCCAGTGATTCCCGCTCCGGACCGTCACCCACAACAGCCAGCTGACCGTCCGGCACTCGATCAAGGACCTCCGTCAGAAATCCAACGTTCTTCTCCGCCGCCAGTCGACTGACCGTCAGCAGCAGTGACTGCGCCGGCCGATGCCCCGACAACCTCAGCCGCATCGCTGATTCCCGCAGTGCGGGCGTAAATCGCTGACTGTCCACGGCCGGCGGCCACAGCTGCAGCCGCTGAAACCCGCGCAACTGCAAATCTTCCAGCATCGTCTGCGACACTGTCAGATTAACATCGGCTGTGTTATGAAATGCCCGCATCAAATGCCACAGGATCCCCGACAGCCACGACAGACCCGGATATGTGCGAACAAACTCACCATATTGAGTGTGAAATGAGAAAACGACGGGCGCACTAAAAGCCGCCCGCCTCAGCTGCAGACAAACCGCAAATCCAAATGCCAGCGGGTTGATGAAATGCACAACGTCCGGTGCAAATTCACGCAGCCGATGCAATAAGTCTGGCCCCGGCACACCAATGTGATAGTCCGGATAACTGACACACGGAAACGAACGACACTCCGCCAGCGGAACCGGCGATTCCCGACTCTCGGGAACCGCCGGACAGCACACCAGCACCTCATCACCCGCCGCCTGCAGCTCGCGAATCAGATTCAAAGTGCGGCCCACAACGCCGTCCACCTTCGGCAGAAATACCTCACAAATCAGCACGATTCGCATGCTCCAGACTCCCTTCCCTGTTGCCTGTTCAGCGAGGACGACGAGCCACCGCCAGCACGATGCTGTGATGGTCCGTCACCGGAAATACCAGACGGTTCAGCAAAGAACGCTGCCAGCGCTTCGCACGGTGCAGACCAGCCTCCTCAATAAACGGGGTCAGCCAGCCTCCGTGATAACCGTATTCAATGAATGAATCAAAGTCCGGAAAGACCAGACGCGGTTCAAATGTCTCAAGACGCGAAATCTCAAACCCCGCATCCGTCAGCACACCGGCCACCTCCCCCTGATCCGCCGGACAAATCATGCCGCCCAAAGACGGCCCATGACCGCCGTAAAGCAGCTTCAGCAAAGGATGCTGCGCCCGACGCTGCAAAGCCGGATACCCCTTCGAAGTGCCGCCCACAAAGGACCAGCACCCGCCCGGAACCAGTTTCTCCATGATCTTCGGTGCCAGCTCCTTCATAGGCACAAAGCCCGTGACAAAATGCGTCGCCAGCAGATCAAACTGCTCGCCGCAAAAATGCCTGTGCAAGTTCGCCCCGTCGTCAATTGCTACCGACAGATCGGGCAGTTTCTGACGCGCAATCGAAGCCATCTGCGCCGAAATGTCCAGACCAGATGGCTCCAGCGACCGAGCCGAAAGGCCTCGCAGCTTCTGCAGAAACATCCCCGTGCCCATCCCCACGTCCAGCACCCGCAACGGTGGCAACATCCCGTCAAATAATCCCTCCTCCTGAAGATGACCAATCGCCCGATCCAGTGTCCGCCCCGTGGTATTCTGAGGGTCACGATCATACTGCGAAGAAATCACATCGTCATACTGTCGCTGAATCACTGCCGCCTGCATCCGACGCCTCCTGCCCTTCCCGCTGCTCTGCCCCAAAATACGCAAACGCGATACAACGCGCCGCCTCATTAACGCTGTGACAATTCTGCAAAGCCGCCGTTAAGGCTCTGCGTACTTACCATTCAGGACAGTGGAATTAATTCTTAATAAACAGTGAGTAAAACTGGTTCGCGACTCGCTTCTCCAGACTTTCACAAACGGTTAACAAAATCTTTTTACTGCAACAGGACAGTACTGCCAAACCTCAGTCCGCGCCGTTCAGACAGAGCGACGGATTCACAGGCAGGGATGGAAACTGTGCACGCAGAACAGATTCAGGAATCGGACGTGCTCGTGGTCGGCAGCGGTCCCGCAGGCGCTGCTGTCGCCGCCACATGTGCCGCCCGGGGTCTGTCAGTGATCGTCGTTGAACGAGGTGAACTGCCACCAGCCGCAGGTACTCCCGCCGCTGCCGCCGATCACAGCGAACACCTCAGCCTGATCGAACGTCGCCCCTGTGACGATCGCTCGGTCTGGTGCAATGATCTGCCCCGACAATTGTACATCGGCGGACGAGCGGGCGGCAGCAGCGGCATCTACGGGGCCGCACTGCTGCGACCGCAGCCCGTTGACTTCGAACCCGGCTCAGCCTACGGAAAACGTCTGCCCCTCGAACTGCAGCGCTGGCCCATCCGCTTCGATGACTTTGAACCATGGCTGGAAAAAGCAGAAGCTCACTGCCAGGTCGCAGGAGCACTGGGGCGCGGATTCCAGCCCGTCCAAACCGCTCACAGCAAACCGCCAGCACTGCTGCCGCTGGCACCCGTGAATCAGCGTGTCCTCACAAAACTGCAGCACAGCGGCCACAGCGTCTGGCGACTGCCACTGGCAATTGATGCCGCCACTTGCCTGCGCTGCGATCAGTGCGCCGGCATACCCTGCCCCACCGGAGCTCGCTGGTCAGCCCTGCACACACTCCAGTCTGCCTGGCAGGCTAACCATCAGCTCAAACTGCAAACACGCACGGACGCCGTTCGCCTGCGACATGCGGCCGGACACATCGAAGGGCTCGAGGTCCGTCAGCGTGATTCCGGTCAGCAGTATCTCATCCGGGCTCGCCGCTATGTCCTCGCAGCCGGAGCCCTCGGCACAGCCGCACTGATGCTGGGTTCGGGAATCGAGCATCCGCAACTGGGCAGAAACTACATGTATCACTGCTCGCCTGTCGTTGTCGGGTTGTTTCTCAAAGCCACCGGCGGACGTCGCACCTTCATCAAACAGCTGGGACTCTCCGACTTCTACTGCGGAACTTCCGATTTCCCCGAAAAAATGGGTATCGTGCAGTCCCTGCCTGCGCCCGGACCACTGCTGCTGGCCAAAAACGGGCTGCGACTGCTGCCCCCGCCGTTAAGACAACGACTGCGAAACCACATGCTGCCGATGGTCGGCATCGTGGAAGACCTGCCCAGTCCGGAAAACAGAGTTCAGCTGTCTGCCAGTGGCCAGATCCGACTGCAGCACCGGTTCTCCGAGTTCGACCTTCAACGCGCTCAGTCGCTGACCAGAAGCATCCAAAGACTGCTGAAGACCGCCGGAGCTGCCATCACAATCGCCGGAAAAATGCCGCCCGCCGAACATGTCGGACACCAGTGCGGCACCGCTCGTTTCGGCCATCAGCGGCAGCACGCCGTGCTGGATCCGCAGTGCCGCTCCTGGTCACATCCCGAGCTGTTTATTGCCGACGCCTCCTTCATGCCAACTTCACTTGGAGTTGGTCCGGCCTTAACAGTCATCGCCAATGCTCTGCGTATAGGAGATATTCTGTGCAGCGAACTTTGACATGCTTATTCCGTCGGCAGAAGGAGCTTGACTGATGGGAGTCAGACTGGAACAGTTTCGACAGGCTCGCAAGATCCACGGTGGCCTCGCCGGGATGCTGACAGCCGCCGCAGGTGTGCATCTCAGCAGACTGCCAATACCAGGCAAAGCCCTCAGAAAACGCGTATTTTCCATGATGTATGGTGGCAAGTACGGAGCTCTCGACGAATCTGAGCTGGAACAGCCGCTCACCGAATATCGCTCCCTGAACGCCCTCTTCACTCGCGGCGTTCGGGACGAACTCCGGCCGCTCAGCGAACGCACCGACGTGCTGCTGTCCCCGGTTGACGGCACTGTGCAGGATGAAGGTCTGATTCAGCAGGACACCGTGCTTACGGTCAAGCAGATTCCTTACGTGCTCAGTTCACTTTGTCCGGAAACTGACACAGCTGCATTCAATAACGGCCGGTTTGCCATCCTGTTCCTGTCGCCGCGAGACTGCCACCGGGTGTATTCGCCGGCAGACTGCCTGCTGACTCGCGTCGTGCACGTACCGGGAAGCCGACTGCTCGTGCATCCCCCGTACCAGACGGCTCGCTATCCCGTCTTCTCACTCAATGAACGCCTCGTCATGGAACTGCAGACGGAACACGGACGGGTACTGGTAATTCTGGTGGCGGGCTGGGGCGTTGGCTGTCTTACGCACCCGTTTCCGCTGCCAGTCCCGATCCGCCGCAACTCCACTTCCGTGTGCGATTTAACCCCGGCAAAAACGCTGCGTCGAGGCGAGTGGATGGCCACATTCGAACTGGGGTCAACTGTCATTGTGCTGGCTGAACGCGGACGCACCGATAGTATGCTTTGCCCTCGTGATACCTGCACTCGCATCCGCCAGCCACTCTTCGAACTGACTTCTGAGGTGCACAGCGGGGAGTCGCTCTCATGAGTCAGCTGCTCAGCCTTGATCCGCCCGCCGGCACCGGCCGCAGCACCGTGACGCTGCTGCTCGGAACCACGCATCTGCCTCTCGTCTCACGTCGAATTGCTGAGCTGCTGGAATCATCCGGGGAAATCGTCGTCACACAGCTGTCGGCGACCGGTGCCAGTCGACGTGCACCGGCCACGGCCCTGCAAGTCATCTGGATTACCGATGACCAGCGATTATCAGGATCGCAGCAGGTGCAGGAACTGCTGCAAAGATCTGGCAGCAGCCGAATTTCAGTCTGCATTATTCTGGCCGGCGGGGCCTTTCTGCCGCTCGACCAGCACAGCGAAGCATTAAGACAGCTGCACGCAGAATTCGCCGCCGCCGGGGCAGGCGAAATACTGCTGCTGAATTGCGGTCTGTTGACGGTCGATGACTCGCAGATACCGGAACAGCTCAGACTGCCAGCCTGGCTGGCCCCGCTGTTGCCACGTTCAGCAACTCTGCCCTGCCTGACGGCTGAGCGGCTGGTGGCGGTGCTGCAAGGCGAGCTTCCAGCAGGGCCACGTCAGCCGACCGGACAAGTGCGTCGCCTGACGATTCCCGGTCGGCGTTATGCGCTGCAACAACTGCTGAACCGAGAACAAGCCTCGTCCTGGCTGTCGAACACAGCAGCGGCACTCACCACGCTGGCAGCTCGCTGTGGAGCCCGCTTGCTGGCAGACCTGCTGCTGCTGATACTCTGCCGGCTCGGCTGGTCATGGGCGCGACTGCTGCCCCAAATTCTAAAGCCCCGATCAGCACGCGAACTGCTGGAAATTTACAATCGCTGGAGCTGGCCGGACCTGCAGCTTGCCGGCTGGAATAATGGCGTCGTACATTTCGGCTGGAAGTTTCCCGGTCGTACGGTCGTGTCCACCGCTGCCAGCGGACGGTGCCTCCGGATTGGCAGGGAAACCGTGACAGTCGATGGCGGTTTGCCGCTGAAACAGGTGCTGCTGGCCCTGCAGGCGGCCGGACGCAGTCTGCCGGTCGTGCCAAACTTCTCGTGGATCAGCATGGGCACAGCTTTTTTCGTCCCCGTGCATGGTTCCGGCTGCCGCATTTCAACGCTGGGGCAGGCGGTGGTACGAGCCCTCGTCTATGATGCATCCGAAAATCGACTGCTGCGGCTGCATCGAGACACCAGCGAATTTCGGCGAATGATGTATGATCGCAGCCGTCCGCTGCTGCTGCTGCGAATGACGCTGCAAACTCAGCAGCCGCTGAAATACTCCGTCCGCGAAGAATCACTGCAGAATCCAGCGGCCGAACAACTGCTGCTGGCATTTGCCGATCCCGAGGCCGCCAACGTTGAAGTGCGGAAGGCACGAGCTGTCGATCGCGAAGTCATCGTGCGACGATTTGATGCTGAGCCTGCCGTCACAGGGTCCGCTGAGCTGCCTCGCGATCGTCTGGGAAGCCTCTGGGATCGCATCGAAGAAACTCCGCTGGCCGGCCGGCTGTTCCACTGGTTTGTACGCTCGTTCGCTTTCCACGTCGAACTGCTGATGTCGCCCGACGAGTTCCGCGTCTTTTGGCAACATCATACCCGGCTGCCGCTGGCCAAAATTCAGCTGCGCCGCATGCTCCGAGATGGAATTGAGAATTCAGCGTGCTGCGACTTTGACTGCATCTGTGCTGATCTGTTCATGCTGCGAGGAAAACGTCATGTCTTCACTGAGTTCATCACTGAGCATCTGCCCACAGTCCGGACAAACCCGGGAAAGCAGAGCCTTTGAGGAGCGGGAAGCGGAACTGGAAGCTGTGCTGCAGACTTGCGAAGAACTAATTCGCCTGCGAATCCCGAATCTGCTCCGACTTTACCTCAACCCGTGGGTAGTACAAACCTGTACTGTCCTCGCAGCTGCAGTGCGCTGGAAGTTCCCCGCCTCTTCGGGCAGCCGATATCCGTCTTTCCTTGCCAATTCTGGCGAGGAGGCACTCAGCGGAGCCATTAAGCTGGCGAGGTTTCATCGCCACCAGACTCCGCAGGGACGAACTCTCACGCCGGATTCGGCCGTCCTGTTTATCGGCGATGACGTACCGGTCGGGTTCGCGGAACTGGAAACCCACAGCACGGGCGATGACTCCGGAACCAGCGGCCTGATTCCCCACGTGCGTTGCTGCACCGAACACACAGCGGTGCAGTTGCTCGAAAAAAACACGTTCCTGCCGGCCGCCGTCGTGCTGTCGGCGCCCGAAACCTGGTCCGACAGTCCGCTCACACGCAGGCTGCAGCTCTACCAGCAGCGCGGCGGGCTGGTCCTTGTGCGGCTGCGAGCGGAAGATCTGGTCCTGGAAGCTGACGATACGCAAAGACTGGTTCCAGATGTGCTCATCTTCGATGACTCGCTGACCGCCCGCCAGGTGCCCTTCGGCGCCTTTACGGCCCGTCCCGAGCTGTACGCACCCTGGATGAAGGCCAAACTCAGCACCTTTCACAGCACAACCTTCCAGCCCAACACCATCTCAACCTGCCATCTGCTCCGCTGTCTGCCGGACCTGGTGCCAGGTCTCAGTCGCCGGGTGCAGCCGGAACTGGATCTGCTGCTCAAGGATCACCAGACACTGTCAAAAGCATTTGCCGAGCTGTTCAGTCCGTCACTGCTGCGGGTGATCTGTGCGGCCGGGTTCGCCGAACACGATGTCACCGTGCACGGCCATTATGTCAAGGCCGGACCGCGACGGCTGTTTGACGGCATTGGCGGAGTCGCCTGCAGCCTGCGGGGACACAACCCGGAAACATGGCCCTCAGAACTGCGAGCTTTGCCGGAGGGCGGGGTTCGCAGTGAACTGGCGCGAAGGCTGCTGGCCCTGACCGGACTGCCGCAGTACGCCCCGGCTGTCAGCGGTGCCGGTGCTGTCGAAGCCGCACTCAAAATGGCCCTGACCGTGCAGTTCCCCCGCACTCACGTCATCATCATGCGCGGTGGCTACGCCGGGAAAACTCTGCTGGCACTAACAGGTACAGAACGCGGTAAATACCGCGAGGGACTGGGACCATTGTACCCGCACCGCATCTGCATCGATCCCTTCGCTGCGGATGCCTGCCAGCAGTTGCAGCAGGCACTGCAAAGCTGCCCCGTCGCCGCCATTCAGCTTGAACTGATTCAGGGGGTCGGCGGTGTACGCGCCATCCCCGCTGAAGTCCTGCAGGCCGTTGCTTCCGCCGCTGAAACAGAAGGGATCAGCGTCATTGTCGATGAAATTCAGACCGGCATGCACCGCACCGGCCCCTTCATTCGCACCAGCCAGACACCACTCAAACCAGACTTCCTGGTGCTGGGAAAAGGCACCAGCGACATGCTGTTTCCGTTCGCCCTGACCCTCTGGTCGGGCCGAGTCCATGAGAGGCTGCAACAGCCTGGCAGCCGGCTGCCCGAACGACTGCGGGAACAGTACGGATACGAAACCGGATACCGAGCGGTTCTCAATACACTGCGTCGCTGGGAACAGCAGCCCGTACAGACTCAGGTGGAAGCGGCCGGCATACAGTATGCCGAACAACTGCGGCAGCGGCTGAAAACGCATCCGCGAGTCCGTGAGGTACGCGTCTTCGGGCTGCTGATCGGGATTGAGCTGAACCTGCGGCACACACTCACCGCTCGACTGGGCCTGAAACCCGCCCAGCTGTATCTGCTGCAAATGATGCAGCACCGGGACTTTCCACTGCTGATGGGGTACTGCCAGTACGAACCCCACATTCTGAAGTTCACTCCGCCACTGACGGTGACACCTGATGAGGTCAGAGATTCCGTCAAATCGATTGCCGACGCACTCTCGGTGTCGCAGACGCGACTGCTGGGATGCGGACTGCAGTCCCTGCTGCGCTCACGCAGGTAACCCAAACCACCACTGTTTGAATCAATCCGGAGACAGACTGATGTCCGCCCAGAACCTTACGCAACACCAGACGGCTGCCGGCCCGCTGCGAATTCTGAACATCAACTTCGACGAGGTCTACCAGCGACACCTTGGACGGCACAGTCAGTTCGGCATCAACGTGCTGCACCTGATTGCCGTTTATGGTGTCTATTTCTGTATCTTTTCAGTCGCGCGATTCGCAGTCATCGCGGGGCTCCCGCAGCTTTCTCAGCCGGAACTGACCGTCATGCTGTTTGGACTGTCCGTGCCATGGCTGGCGGTGCTGCTGTGGAATGTTCGGATGGGTGCATTGCTGCTGTCGGTGTTGTCAGCGTCGTTGCTGAGCCTCGCTGCGGCCCTGCTGCCATTGCCACTCTGGCTGGCAATTCCGCTGCTGCCGGCATGGCACCAGTTGCAGCAGCTCAGCCATCGCTGGTACACCACACATCGCGACATGTCCCGCTTTGCAGCCGGTTATCCCAAAGGAGCAAAACTGGTGATCATGCTGGCGGTGT
>JBJTPZ010000569.1:0-1866 GCA_046075365.1 Planctomycetaceae bacterium | reverse complement strand
GCCACGGATGAACACGGATTTGCACGGATGAAGACAAGTGTGAAGGATCTCCACCGACCGTGAAATCAATATCTGTGGCACAACAGTTTGCGATTATCCGTGGATATCCGTGTCAATCCGTGGCTTGCGATTCAAACCGTCCGTGGCGTGCAATTACACCCCTTCCGTGGCTATCTCGCTGTGTGGGCCGTATCGACCGCCTGCTGCAGGATGCTGATGTGGCGGTCGATGTTGTAGTTTTTGCGGATATGCTCGCGAGCGGCGGTGCCCATGGTGCGAGCCAGCTGGGGGCTGGTGAGCAGCTGGACCATGTGTCGAGCCATTCCGTGGATGTCGCGTTCGGGGACAAGAAATCCGGTGCTGCCGTGAACGACGGCTTCGCAGATGCCGGCATGTGTGGTGCTGATGACCGGCAGCCCGGCGGCCTGGGCTTCAAGGACCGAGTTGGGTGTTCCTTCGGCATCGCCGTAGCTGGGAGTGACGGAGTGCTGGACGAAGGCACAGGCCTGGGACATGAGGGGGAGGAAGTGTTCATGAGTGATCGCACCGGGGAAACTGATGCGGTCGGCGATGCCCAGGGCCAGAGCCAGGCTGCGGCAGCATTCCAGCAGGTGTCCGTCTCCGACCATGACCATGCGAGCTGCGGGGACAGTGCGGAGTGCTTCGCTGAAGGCTGCGACTGTCAGATAGGGTGCTTTGATTTCGGCGAAGCGACCAACGGCAATCAGTGTGGGGCGATAATCGGGCTGAACCTGATAGAAGTACTCGCGGGCACCATACGGGTTATAAACAATCTTTTCTGCGGGTGCTCCCAGATCCAGCAGGGCCTGAGTCATCAGGTTTGAGACGCTGATCAGGCTGCTGGCGTACTGAAACATGAGCTTGTATTTTTCGCGGTACGGCTGCACATCGGGCAGTCGATGAGCGTCATGACCGTGAAAGTGCACGACGAGTGGAATCTGCAGTTCGCGAGCGGTCTGGCAGATATCAGCACCGTTGATTCCGTATTCCGCCAGGATACAGCTGACGCGGTGCTGTCTGAAGAAGGCGTAAAGAAAATCGCGAATGGTGTCGGGGTGATTGTGGTACCGTCCGACCCAGCGGTCGTACAGGGTAGCCGGCAGCAGCCGCTGTATCCGGCGATACAGCGGACGCTGCGAGTAGTATGTGCGAACGGTTTTGTTGTTATGGACGTACTCGGGGAAATAGTTGTACAGGACAACTTTTTCGCCAGCCAGTCGCTGGATGTGCGAATCGATAAACGTTTCGCTGATCAGCGGCAGGTGTCCTTTGATGATGCACAGGTGCGGCTCGGCAGGTGATTGCTCAGTCATTCCCGTTCAGTTCTGGAGTTTTTCCAGCGACCCTTTCCAGGATCCTGCGACCGGTTCCCAGCACTTTCTGCACAACAGTCAGTTCGCGTCCTCTGGGATCTTCGGCTGCCAGGGCCGGATGCACCGGAGGCAGATCGAATTGTCGAGGAATGCGCAGGGTTAAGTTCTTTCTTCTTCTCTTCGCGTGCAGTTTCCTCAGCAAGGTTTCCCAGCCGTCAGCACAGCGCTGATGCGAGAATCTTTCAAGCACGGTGTTTCTGGCAGCGGCGGACAGTCTCTGACGCAGCTCCGGGTCGGCGTTCAGCATCCGGACTGAGTTCAGCACGGAATCCGATCGATCATCCACGACGATCCCATTCACCATGTGCTGGATAAGCTCTGGGATGCCACTGCGCATCTTGCTGACGATCGGGACCAGTCCGCACGCCATTGCCTCCAGCAACGCAATTGGCAAACCCTCATAATCTGACAGCAGGAGCAGGACATCGGCAGTGGACAGCTGTTCTGCACGTCGGCAGGCACCAGTCGTCCC
>JBJTPZ010000568.1:0-21164 GCA_046075365.1 Planctomycetaceae bacterium | reverse complement strand
TAGCCAAGAATATCGGCCAGAGTCCGCGAAGCGGCCTGATGCGGATTGATGTGAGTATGCGGATCAATCAGCCGCAGCGACTGCAGTGGCTGAAGAATTTCCTGAACCGGACACACGGACATGAATGCAAACTTCCGAATCAAGTACAACAGAAAAAAAACAGGCACCAGCGACGACACAGCACCAGCTATCACTGCTTCATCACGAAAGGATACCCCAAATGTCGCAAAATGTCAGCCGCGACGATCCGCCACTCCCGCTCAACCAGCCACAATTCCGCAAATACCCCGCAGATTCAGCCCGGTCACGACTTCTCCCGCCAAAATTTCCTCAGGCCGATACAGCAGACTTTACTTTTGCATATTCCGTAAGCCAAAATTTACATCGCCCGGTCCCGCAGGCCAGGCACTCAGGTTGTCATCCGCACCAGTACCAGCCTTGTGAAATTCTCGCAAAGGCCAGTCAAACACCGGGTTTGTTCAGGACTGCTCAGCGGTTACCGGCTGAAAGAAGTCATCCCAAAGATGCCTCCAACAGCCCTTCAGTGAATCGTTTATGTACCGCCCTAATGCCTGGTCTCGCTGGGAACTGTCTCAGCATACCCGGCAAAGTTTTTGGCAGAAACTGACTCCCCCGCAGCTTTTCACGGCTTCTTTTGCGGCACTGATCCTGTTTGGTGCCTGCGGCCTGTGGCTGTTGCCCGGAATTTCCACTGGCGGCCCGCTTTCCTGGATCGATTCGCTGTTCATGTCAACCAGCGCCGTCTGCGTCACCGGACTGGCAGTCGTCGATCCCGGTACAAAACTCACGTTTTTCGGGCAGCTTTGGCTGCTGATGCTGGTACAGTTCGGCGGACTGGGAATTCTGACTTTCACCAGCCTGATCATCACGGCACTCGGGCGACGAATGTCCATCCGTGAAGAATCGCTCTGCATTTTCACTTCAGAAACTGCCCCGCACCTGACACCAGGCCAAATCACCCGCAACATCATTCGATACACACTGGTCATCGAAGCCGCTGGTGCACTCGTTTTGTACTTCCTCTGGTGCGGCTCGCTGGGCTGGCGACAAGCCGCATGGCCTGCCGTCTTCCATTCCATCAGCGCCTTCTGTAATGCCGGCTTCTCAACCTTCACCACCAACCTGATGGACTTTCAGCAGTCCCCCGGAACACTGCTCACTGTCTCAGCCCTGATTATCCTCGGTGGCCTCGGCTTCCTCACTCACGAAGAAATCCTGCAGTCACTACGTTCCCGCCGCAGACGCCGCGCCTTTCGCATGTCTGTGCAGTCACGCATTATCCTCGTTACCACCGCCCTGCTGCTGGTCCTCGGCTCCGCTCTGCTGACCATGCTCGAATGGGAAAACACCCTGGCAAAACTGCCCGTCTTCGACCGACTGGTCAACGGCCTGTTCATGAGCGTGACCGCACGAACTGCAGGCTTCAACTCCATCGACTACAATCAGGCAGCGGACAGCAGTAACTTTGTCACTATGCTGCTGATGATGATCGGCGGTTCACCCGGCTCAACAGCGGGCGGCCTTAAAACCACCACCGTCGCTCTGATGTTTCTGATGGCAGTCTCAAGACTCCGCGGACGCGAATCAACCACCGTCTGGTACCGAACCATTCCGGAAGCCACCACGACCCGCGCTGTCAGCCTGTTCACAATCACCATGGCAGTCACAGTTTTCGGTATTCTGCTGCTGACGATTTCTGAACAGCAGATCGCCCAGGGCAGCAGTGATCTGCGAGTCTGTATGTTTGAAGCAATCAGTGCATTCAATACGGTTGGACTCAGCATGGGCATCACCCCAGGCCTGACCGTTGTCGGCAAGGGAATCTCCATCCTGCTCATGTTCTTCGGACGCGTCGGACCACTCACTGTGGCTGCGGCTCTCACAATTCCGCAAAAAGGCGCCAATGAATTTCGCTATGCAAATGAAGATGTTGTTGTGGGGTAAATCATGAAACGCTTTGTTGTGATAGGACTCGGAAACTTCGGCTCCAGCGTGGCGGAAGCACTGTTCAGCCAGCGGCACGAGGTCATCGCCATCGACACAAATGAAAATGCCGTCGATCGGATTGCCCCCTGGTCCACTCGCGCCGCCGTCGGTGATGCTCGCAGCATCCAGGTCATGGAACGACTGGGAGTTCGTGGGGCTGACGCCGCCGTTGTCAGTACCGGAGATGACATCACAGCCAGCATCCTCACCACGATGGTGCTGCACGACCTCGGTGTCCGCGACGTCTATGTCAAAGTTATCTCCCGGGACCATGCTCGCGTCATGGAGCGACTGGGCGTCTCTGAAACAATTTTCCCCGAGCGTGAGTCTGCCATCAGTCTCGGCAAACGCATGTCCGGATCAGGCCTGCTGAATTACGTCTCAATCGGCACTGGCTTCAGTATTCAGGAAATGGGAGTCCCCGCCAGCTGGAACGGGAAAACCCTGCGATCACTCGGACTGCGCCAAAACTTCGGCATCACAGTGGTCGCTATCCACGATGTCCTGTCCGATCGCATGTCGTTCGCCTCTGACCCCGACACAGTGCTCAAGGAATCAGACGCCCTCATCGTCGCCGGAAAAGATGATGACCTGGCGAAAGCAGCCGCAATCGAATGACAGTCGCATAAATCGCCCCCACACTGACACTCAGACCGCCCCGCTCCTCCGCTGCGGTCCAGGAAAAAACGCATTCGTCCGACGTACATATTCGGCGTACCCCGGACGTCGCGCTCCAATATCCCGCTCCAGCATCGGCACTCCGGAAACTCGCAACAGAAAAAACGCCATCGCCAGAGGCGACAAAACGGACCACAACGGAGCACCGCAGCACACAGCCACCAGCCACAGGCCCCACCACACACAAAAATCACCAAAGTAGTTGGGGTGACGAGTATATCGCCACAGGCCCGTTTGCAGCACCTGACCCCGATTCTCCGGACAAGACCGGAAACGAGCCAGCTGCCAGTCGCCCACAGCCTCAAAAAACAACCCCAGCAGCCACAACAACACTCCCGTCAGCAGCAGTGCCAGATGGCCCTGAGTTCCAGTCTGCCCCAGCCCCGCCACAACAGGAATCCCGACAAACCACATAATCACAGCCTGCAGCAGGAACACCAAAAACAGGCTCTTCCACCAAAATCCCGGCTGATGCCCGTCACGGATCGCGGCATAACGCCGATCCTCATGCGGATCCCCCACGATTCGCAGCCCAAGATGAATCGCCAGACGCACAGCCCAGATACCCACAAGGCACAGCAGCAGCGTCTGCTGCTGGCTAAGCTCAGACCAGCCGCGAACCATTGCCGCAGTCACAGACGTCGCCAGAAAACCGGGCCCCCAGAAGGCGTCAACAATGCAGTAACGCCCCGCCAGCAGACTCAGCAGCCAGATCGTTAAAGCCCAGACAGCCGCTGCTGCGACTGTCGCCATCATCACTTCTGCAGTCACTCCGCCACTCCACCACCTCGCAGCAGCCAGCACAGGCGACCGGTTGCCGCAGAGATCAGGCGAGGCGTTTCTCTGCGACGGTTCCGGTCGGAGACGTCTTCACATCATAGCCGCGTTTCTGAATCTGTCCCCTGATCTGATCAGCCGCCGCAAAGTCCTTCCGCTTTCTGGCGTCATCGAGGTCACTGCAAAGCTGCCGGACTTCAGCCTGCTCATCTGACGCCTGAGCTCCAGCAGGGGCCACATCCAGCGGAGCAACCGCCAGCACCTGATTCACCCGCTCCAGTACACCCAGCGCCACAGCAGGATCCGCTGGCGTCGTGGCAGCCCACGGCAAAATTGCCCCCAGCGCCCCGGCTATGTTCAGATCATCCGCCAGCGCAGCTGCAAATTCCTGCAGCACCGGATGCGAAAGATCCACCGGCTCGGCACGACCACCACAGGCTGCCTCAAGACGAGACCGAAATTCTGTCAGTCGCCGCACAACGCCCGCAGAATCAATCAGCCCCTTGTGAGTGAAGTTCATGTTGCCACGATAATGCGACTTCAGAAGTTCCAGACGCAGCACCGCAGGATGCACAGAAACCCCCGTTGGCTGACCCTTCTCGTCACGAACTCGCCCCTGCAGCACGTCTCGAACCGTGTAGAAGTTGCCACGACTCTTGGACATCTTCTGCCCCTCTACCAGCAAAAATCGAGCATGCATCCAGAACCTCGCGAAAGTGCTTTCTCCGGTCGCGCCACAGGTCTGAGCAATCTCGCATTCATGGTGCGGAAAAATCAAATCCTCGCCCCCCGTGTGAATATCAATAACGTCTCGCCCCAGACGCTTTCGAGCCATACAGGAACACTCAATATGCCAGCCCGGATAACCGGCTCCCCACGGAGAATCCCACTTCATAATGTGTGATGAGTCGGGTTTCCAGAGCATGAAGTCGGCCGGATGCCGCTTGTTCGCCTGATTTTCTTCGCTGACTCGGCCACCCGCTCCGGTCATCAGGCGATCCAGAGTATTCCCGCTCAGTCGACCATATGCAGGAAAACTCTCCACACTGTAATACACCACACCATCCGGCCCCACATAGGCATGCCCCCGCTGAATCAGCTGCCCAATCATCTCAAGCATGGCATCGATATGCTGAGTCGCCTGCAGAACATTCTCCGGATACTCAAATGCCACACGCACACCCAAAGTCCTCGCGTCCTCCAAAAATGCGTCCGTAAAATACTTTGCAATCTGGTAAGGATCGTCAGGATTCTGCACCGCACCTTCCGGTACCCGCCCCGACTTCTTGTCCTCCTTCATGCGACGGGCTGCCGCCTGCATCTTGTCCTCACCACCGCCGTCCGCACTGGCGTCGTCAGTCATATGACCGACATCCGTAATATTCATCACGTGATGCACGCGATGACCGAAAAACTCAAGCGTGCGACGGATCAGATCCGCGAACAAAAACGAACGGAAGTTGCCGATGTGAGCAAAGTCGTAGACAGTGGGACCGCAGCTGTACATCCTCACGCAGTCGCTGTGGACAGGCTGAAAAACCTCGGAAGTACCAGACAGCGTATTGAAGAATCGAATTTCCATGTGCTCGTCTCAAACAGAGAAATTTCGCCAAAAGCAACAGCGGGACCGAGGGAAACATAGTCAATATGCGAAGGCAGCAGCAGCCGTCTTCAGCCACCTTCCTGACGTTTTTCAGGGGTTCACAGTGCCGACCGCCACGTTCGCTGCCGGCAGGCAGCGAAAATCTGCAGTTTTCGCCGTCCGACGCCACAACAGCCGGAACCGCCAGCAGGTTCACTCCGTTGCGCCCCGCTGCTCGCCGAATTCCACGATCACATACGGCTGCTCTCGCAGCCCGGAACGTACCCACTGCACGTACAGTACACCACGCAGACCTGACTCCCACGGCAGTTCAGCCGCAGCCTTCAGGCCAGCCGCCAGCACCGCCTGTTCAGATTTCGGCACAGCCTCACGATCGTACATTCTAAGGCGACTGTAAAACGCCTTGCCGGACTCCGCATCAGACTGAGGCAGTCGCAAAATCAAAAGCCCACCCGGCTCTTTCGAACACCAGTGCACAACGTCCGACTCAGTCGCCAGCTCGGCCACATATGGCAGTCGCCCCAGATAATTCAACTGTCCGTGATACCCGCCAAACCAGCCAGCCGGCCGCTCCGAACGCCCCACGAATGCTGCCATCGGTCTCAGATCAAAGCCATCCCAGAGTGTATCCGTCAGAGAATTGACAAGGATCACCTGGAATACCACGGCCGATGTCGCGACAGCAGTGACCGCCACCTGCACACTGCTGCGACGCACAAAAAACAAAGGCAGCGCCACAGCCATCAAAACGAAAGATTCGCCAGAACTGATCAGCCCTGGCAACCCGGACCTCGAGAAAACTGACAGAGCATTTACAGCCAGCGGAACGGCTCCCAGCAGCAGAGTTCCACCAATAACCGGAAGCATGTCGCCCCAGTGCGGCTGCCGGCCTCCACGATCCGCCAGCGCTGCCAGCAGCAGCGCCGCCCCCGGAATCGCCGGAAGAATATAGTACGGCTGCTTACCACTCACAGCACTGAGAATCACAAAGGCGGCCCCCAGCCAGACAGCCGCAAAACACACGCCCCGATCAGACCAGCAGCCCCGCAAACCACGCCAGACAGAACCCAGTAACAGCCACGGCAGCAGACTGGGCGGCAGCACCGCAGCGTAAAACCAAAACGGCTGGCGATGAGCAAAGGAATTCACCATCCGACCGGCCGTCTGACCAAACAGCAACTCCTGCGAATATGCCTCTCCACCGCTCATGGCCGAAGGAATCACCCACGCCAGAGCCACCACCGCAGCCAGCAGCACACTCCCAGTTACCCCGGCCAGCCACCATCGCAGGCGACTCACCGACAAACTAAAACGCCCAGCCGCCAGAACCGGCAGCACAAAAACCAGCAGTACCGGCCCCTTGGACAGAATCCCCAGTCCCATACAGACACCGACCTGCCAGAAGCCCCGGCCGTCGCCCGCTGCTGCCCGTAATGCGCCCAATAAAGCGCCCTGAACAAAGACCGTCAACAACGTGTCAAACATTGTCACGGGGGAAAAATACATCCACAGCAGGCAGGATACGTGGATCATCGCTGCCATGCCGGCACGCACGACGGCACCCGGCCACAACCGCAACCCCAGACGCCACGTCAGAATTACGCTGACAAGACTGACGATGGGCGCCACACAACGAGCCGCCAGGTCGCCCTCGCCAAAAACCAGCCATGACACGTTTATCAGCCAAAACAGCAGCGGCGGCTTGTGCGCGTATGTCTCGCCATTCAGGTGCGACACCAGGAAATCACCGCGCTGCAGTGACTCCCACGCCACTGTCAGATACCGCGTCTCATCAGGAGGCAGCAGCGGACGCGACAGAATTGTGCCCGCACACAACAGGCTGCCCAAAAACATCGCAGTGATCGGAAGCCTCATGGCAGTATCGCCTGCTCAGCCGGCAGAACGCAACTGCGGTGAAACAGCCGGCTCGGCAGCTTCGCCCGTCGTCAACTGAGCCTCCTGGTCAACTGCCCGCACAGCTGCTGCCAGCCGACGACGCTCCTTCGAGATCAACTGCAAATTCCGCAGATAAATGAATGTCCCCATGCCCTGACCCAGCATGAACACCGGGTCCTGCCTGTGAATTGCATAGACCAGCAGCATGCCATTCCCCAGCAGGCTCAGATACCAGAAGGCTACCGGAATAACGCTCCGACCCTCACGCTCACTGCTAAGCCACTGAACGACGAACCGACCCATGAACACCAGCTGGCCGATCGAACCGAAGATGATCCAGGATTTCTCGCTCATTCTCAGCCCCTTCCGGCTGCTCCAGCACCGGCACAGTACTCCGACGAATCAACCACGCGACACCCGCCAGGTCAATCAGACCGGCCAGCAGACGCCGCAGCGTGTCATAATGAGATCGCCCGTGCAGCCTTGGGCGATGATTCACAGCCGCAGAAATCACCCTGCCACCGCCTCGCACAACCAGCGCCGGCAAAAAACGGTGCATGTGATTGAATCGCGGCAACTGCAGAAAAACCGATCGGTAAAACACCTTGATCCCACAACCGGAATCCGGAGTCTTGTCTCCCAGAATCCGACTTCGCACCGAATTTGCAATTCTGGAACTCAACACTCGCCACGCAGAATCACGCCGATTCTGACGATGCCCGGCAACCATCCACAATCCACACCCCGCATCCTCCGTCAGCAATCGGAACATCGCCGGCAGGTCCGCAGGATCGTTCTGACCATCCCCGTCCAAAGTCGCTATCACAGTGCCACGGGCAGCGTCCACTCCCGTTGCAACCGCCTGACTCTGACCACAGCTGCTGCGATGCCGAACCACACGCAACTGCAACATCGTCCGCTGCAGGTCGGACAGCACCTGAGACGTCATGTCTGTGCTGCCGTCATCCACGACAACCACCTCCCACGACACGAACCCCGTCAAAGCCACCGCAACTTCCTGCAGCAGCCCCGGCAGATTCTCCGCCTCGTTGTGGGCAGCAATCACCACCGAAAGTTTCATCAGACTCATCCCTGAGCTCTTCAAATCATCCGTAACAAGCGCGACAACCGGACCGCCGGACCCTGCAGACTTCCTCGGAATATCCACTGGCACAAAAGCAGACTATTCACACTTGCTAATCCGGAATTCTTGCATAACCGCTCCAGATGCACCACTGCAAATCGAAAAAACCACCACTTTGCAAATCTTGTTTTTTCCAGCTGTCACTCACAAAAAACCACCCAAACAAACATAAAAAAACACTTAGCAAACAGGAGCAGCCGCCGGGGAAGCACAAAAGCACAAAAACATCGTGCCGCCACAGCCAGATAGGTAACATCTGTTTACACCTAATAAAATGAGCAACCAAAGCCTGCAGCCGATTTCCGAGCCAATCAGCTCAGCCCCGCAGAATTTACCATATCTCATTATCTCAAAAGCACTTGCAACAAAATCAACCACCCTTTCTGCCCCCCAGCTCCCGCAGCCTCCACAAACCTTTTCCAATTTCCGCACCACCAGACGGCTCACAGTCTTTGAGTTTCCTCGCTCCTTACTGTACAAAATGGCAAAGCTCATCACTCCGACTTCAGCACTACAGGGGATGTTTTCATGTCTTCGGTGAAATCCAGCGGAAATTCGCGTCTGCGAATGCCGCAGATCAAGCTGACCAGATATGAGGTCGCCATCTCTGTCCTGCAGACCTCCGGAATGATCGCCGTTCTGACGTTCGTGGTCATGCTGATGATCTGGCTGTCGAACCTGCTGCCCGCGCCAATTTCCAAAAAAGTCGAGCTGATGGCTGCGGGGGATGGTGGCTGGGAGGACGGCAGTCCGGATGCCACACCGAACGTGGAATCACCCGAAGACGCGGTGCCTGACCCTTCGATGGCCAACGAAGAAACGGACGTCACGCAGCTTGAAGAGGTGCTTGAGCAGGTCGTTGAGATTGCTGAAAATGCAGCCGTCATCGAGGCTCCCAACGAAAATCGTGATCGCAACACTTCCGGTGTTCCAGGCAGCGCTGACGGCACAGGCGGTCGCCCGCTGGGCAGTGGCGGACCTGGGCGTGGTGGTGCCAAACGGGAACAGGGCTGGATTGTGGAATTCGCCGACAAAGGCGACCTCGACAGCTACGCCGCGCAGCTTGATTTCTTCGGCATTGAACTTGGTTTACTGCAAAAGGAAGAGGCCCGCCTGACATACCTCAGCAATGTCAGCCGGCCAACCCCGACCAAACGCGAGGTGCGCACGGGTGACGCTGAAAAGCGTCTGTTCCTCAAATGGCAGGATGGCAGTCAGGATCGTATCAAGGCCGACATGGAACTCTTCCAGCGCGCCGGCGTGGACGGCAGCAGCGGAATCATCCTGCACTTTTACCCTTCCGCCACCGAACAGATGCTGGCCCAGCTGGAAGTTTCCTACGGAAATCAGCAGCCGGCTGCGATTCGTCGTACGTATTTTCGAGTTCGCAAGGCGGGCAGTGGTTACGAATTTGTTGTGGATCGTCAGGTTCTGAAATAGTTGCGAAGTGGATTCAGCTATGACAAGTGTTTCTGAAGTGATCAGGTTTATCGGGATCCTCGCTCAGGATGCTGCGGCCGCCCCGGCGGCTGCCGGAGCATCCACGTTCATGAAGATCATCGAAAACTCGATCTGGGTTGGTATCGGGGCCTGTGCGGCGGGCGGGATGTACGCTGGGCTGCTGCTGATGCGTCGTGTCAAGCAGAAGCAGTTCCCAGGCGCAGCATCTGAGCAGGCATTTCTCACAGAGCTCACAGAATGTATTGAGCGTCGTGACTTTGACGGCGCTCAGCAGATCTGTGACAACCCGGCGGTCTGGAACAAAGCCCTGGCCCAGCTGGCTGCAATCGCCATCCAGGCTCGCGATCTGCCGATGAAGAAAATCCGCCAGATGGTGGGTGAGCGATTCGAACGTGACATCCTTGGCAACCTTGACCGCACCAACGCATGGGTCGGTACCAGCATCAAGACGGCCCCGCAGCTCGGGCTGCTGGGAACAGTTCTGGGGATGATCAACGCCTTCGCAAAAATTGCCGGTGCTGCTGCCACGGGTGTGGACCCCAAGGAACTGTCGGCGGACATCAGCTTCGCACTCTGGACAACTGCAGCCGGAATGGCGATCTCAATCCCCCTTATCGTGCTGCAGGGCTCGGCGTCCAACGGAATCAAGAAACTGCAGGAAAACATTGATGAAGGTACGGGCACGTTTCTGGACAGTCTCGCGGACGCCAAAGCCAAAGCCGCCGGCTGAAGGCTGGCGACGCTGGTTTTCCAGTCGTTTTGACTCTCCGGTATCCCGTCAGTGACAGAGCAGAATCATGGCAGCAGAAGAGGATGATGACGCACCGTTCCAGAAGAAGTCGCGGCCACCGGAAGACACCGAAATTGACATTACCCCAATGATCGACGTGACCTTCCAGCTGCTGATCTTCTTCATGGTAACGTCCACGATGCAGGGTAACCCGCCAGCCATCGTGCCCAGATCCATGTCAGGCGGATCCACGGAAATGGCCAAGGTTGCCTTCAAGCTTGTCATTAAGGCACCAGTCGAGAAGAACACCGATCCGCTGATGGAAATTGACAAGAAACCCATCACGATGGAAGAGTTGCGGGCGCGTCTGAACGAAGAAGCCGGAGCTCGCCCAAACGGTATCGATCTGATGATCATGGGTGACCGCTCGGTGCCCAACCGATTCACCGGAGAAATTGAAACCATGATCTCTGAAATACCCAACGTCGGTTTCCACTATGCAGTTCAGGACCGCCGGGAATAACCCGGCTCGCGCTACCGCGTCGTTTGCAGAGTCAGCAGGCTACAGCCAGTAAGAAACCTGGAATTTCAGTGCCATGAGCGATCTGACGGACAAAAAACTTGGAGAATTCCACCTGCTGCGACCGCTGGGCAGCGGTGGCATGGCCGAAGTCTACCTTGCCGAGCAGACGTCGCTGCAGCGTTACGTGGCCGTAAAAGTCATGAAGCCATCGCTGATGGCACATTCCGGTCAGGACATGCTGGCTCGGTTCAAGCAGGAAGCCATGATGGCAGCCGGCCTGAACCACCCCAACATCGTGCAGGTTTATACAATCGGGGAAGAGCAGGGCCTGCACTACATTGCTCAGGAATTTGTCCAGGGAAGTGACCTGTCCACACTGGTGCGCGAACGCGGCAAGCTGGATCTGGCATCGGTACTGCATGTCATGCGTCAGGTCGCTGCCGCCCTGAAGGCTTCCGGCCGAGCCGGTATCGTGCACCGCGACATTAAGCCGGAAAACATCCTCGTCACGAAAAAGGGCGAGGTCAAGGTGGCGGACTTCGGACTCGCACAACTCGGCGAAAACACCGAAGGTAAAGAGGGCGTAACCATGGGAACGCCCCTTTACATGAGCCCCGAACAGGTCAGCGGCCGAGAACTCGACCCCCGCTCAGACATCTATTCCTTCGGAGTCACCTGCTACCAGCTCTTATGCGGAGAACCACCGTTTCGAGGAACAACGGCAGTCCAGATTGCCATGCAGCACCTGAAGAATACTCCGCCACCGCTGCAGGAACGAAACCCCCAGCTGCCCAAAACACTGTGCCGACTGGTGCATCGAATGATGGCCAAGCGGCGCAGCCTGCGATACCAGTCAGCCGAGGAAGTCTCTGAAGATATCAAGACACTCATCGCAGCTCAAAAGCAGGGCCGATCGCTCGACCTGGTTCGCCTGGCACGCCTTGAAGAACTGGAACGACTGGCAGAACTTGAACGTCAGCGCAGCCTGCGGAATCAGGGACAGTCAGCAGCTGATTCCGGTGATGATGGCGGAGATTTGCCATTCGAAGTTCCGGCCGTGGCCACCCCAGCGTCACCCGAGCCCGCCAAACCGAAATCGGAACGTGTGAAACAGGCCACAGCGCTGCCGGCAATCGCTGACGACGACGATGATCCGCCGCCTCGCAGGCCGCGTGCAGAAGACAGCGCAGTGATTGACCTGACACCGGCTGTCGACGTCACGTTTCAGTTGCTCATCTTCTTCATGGTAACAGCCTCCTTCAGCATGCAGAAGGCGTTTGATGTCCCTCCGGCAAAGAATTCGGATGGTGTGTCAACTGCCGTCGTGGTGCCTCAGGAGTCTGAGACAACAGCAGTGAAGGTGCAGGTGGATGCAGACAACACCATGTATGTCGAAGAGACAAAAAAAGCCATCACATTCAGGGAACTGCTGGAACTGCTGAAACAGGAAAAAGGCTCAAGTTCGGACGTCACCGATGTGGATCTGGAACTGCATCCGGACTCCACTCACGAAGCCCGCGTAATTGTAATCGATGCAGCAACTCAGGCAGGCTTTACACGAGTCCGGAACAGGATTGTTGAATGGTAGCAGCGGGCCAGCCCGCTGCGAAACCTCGTGGCAAAACAACGCTCCGGATCAAGACAGCAACTACGGGAATATACTGACGGGATAAGACTGTGGCAGACAAATCTCCTGACAAATCAAATGTCGACCCGGAAGCAGACCGGCAGCAGCTTGCTGAAAAGGCTAAGCAGCAACTGAAACGCGGTAGTCTGACTGCGTTCTCCGATCGCCTCACCGGTGGACCGGTCAGAAACGAAGACCAGAAAATCTCGCGCTCACCGGCAGTACTGCTGCTTACGGGCGTTACCGTGGTTTGCTTCCTGCTGGCCGGTATCTTCTGGTTTATCAACCAGAGGAATGTCGAGGAACGCATGCTGAAGGATGCGCAGACGTTCCTCGAGCAGCAGAAGTATCTGGATGCTGAAGCTCGATTCGTGCAGTTCATCGCACAGTACCCGAAAACAGAATCCACAGCGGCAGCCCGCATTGGCATGCACAGAACTCGAGTTGAAAAATACATCCTGACTGACACGCCGGATGTGATCAAGGGGATGGCAGAGTTTAAGGAACTTGAGGCTGAGTGTCGGGAACTGCCCGGGTTCAGCGAACTGCAGGACACGCTGCGGCGTTACACCGATCGACTGGCCTATGCCGGAGCTGTAGTTGCAGAACTGACGCAGTCAGAAGAGGCTCTGCTGGTCAGCCGTGAAGCACTTGACCTGCTGCAAAGGTATTCTCCCGATGGTGTTCCGGCATCTCGCCAGCAAAGACTGACAGAACGCCAGCGAATCGCCGAAGCAGCTATTGCACGCAAACTGACGTTCCAGGCAACAACCGAAAAAATCAGCACGTTGCTCGCGGCCGGGGACACAGCCGGTGCCATCAAAACTCGCGAAGAACTGATCCAAAGATTCCCCACGCTGGCCGAAGATAAAGACGTCCGCAAAATGCTGACGGACATTCTGAACCGCGAAAAGGAACTGGTTGTCCGAACTGAACTCGGGAAGGACCCGCTGCCTGCCGATCCGGCTCAGGAACAGCTGCCGGCTCTTTCGCTCGCGATTCGCACCCAGGCTGCGTCAGATCTCACATCGCAAAGCCGTTTTCTGGTCACCTTTGGCAGAGATTCCTGCTGGTCAGTAGATGCAGACACCGGTGACCCGCGCTGGCGACGAGTCATCGGGGCCGGTGCCCCTTTCGCTCCGCTTCCGGTCGAGGGCTCGAGAGATGGTATCCTTGTCTACAGTACCCAGTTCGAGCAGTTGCAAATGCTGGCTGAGGACACCGGAGAAGTGCTTTGGCGTCAGTCGCTCGAATCTCGCCCCTCGGCACCTCCCACCGTCACCGCCGGGATTATCTTCATCACCACAACCAATAATGAACTCTGGCAGGTCGCTGCTGACTCTGGTCGGGCTCTGGCAAAGCTGAAATTCCCGCAGGCCATAACCGGCCCGCCAGCGTTCTCCAGCGACGGACAGTTCATGATTATCCCGGGTGATCAGATCATGGTCTACACCATTGGCCTGAACCCTTTTGGCTGCCTGGCGGCTTCGCAGATACCGCATGGTCCGGGCAGTGTCCGGGTCCCGGTCGCAGCGGCCGGGCGATACTTTCTGATGTGCGATAATCTGACGACCACAAAAGCTCGAATTCAAACCCTGCAGCTCGAAACCTCCGGGCAGCTCACACTGGTTGCGGAAAACCCCGTCGAAGGTCAGGTTCAGGATCCGCTCCTGCTGCGCGGATTCGAGCTTTTTGTACCCTCGGCACCTCAGCGAATTACTGCATTCCGAGTCAGTGACGAACCAGGGCAGCCTCCGCTGTCTGCAGTGGGTGCCAATCAGCTGGAAGAAGGCCTGCAGACTCGCATGTTCCTGATGGCTGGTCCCGGTGGACAGGTCTGGCTGGCAGGACGTGACCTGCGAAAGTTTCGGACTCAGGCCAACAGTGTCGAACTGGACTCCGGAATGACAGCCGAAGGTGTGCATACGCAGCCAATTCGTCTGCTGGAAGACTCAGCCTTCCTCACAACTCGCACCAGCGTTTCCGACAGCACCTTCTTTACTCGTGCTGACCGCGAACAAATGCAGGGGATCTGGCGAACAGCAATCGGTTCGCGAATTGTCGCCACTGCTCCTTCGGCCGGCGGAGAATCGCTGCTGGCTGTCACTGATTACGGCGAGTCATACCGAGTACCGTTTGCAGACCTGCAGCGGCAGAACTTTCTGCTGGAATCAGTCAGTCGTTTCCGCCTGCCGGATAAACTGGTATCTCCGGTTGACGGCCTGGTACTGAACGATGGAAGGCCGGCCGCCTGGGCGGGACTGCCTGAACCATCCATGTGGACATTCACAACGACTGGCCAGCTGGAACAGCGCTGGAATCTCCCCGGACCTCCACAGGTTCCCCCGGTCGCGATCAATGCCGGAGCAGTATTTGCAGTACCAGGCAGACTGCATGTGACGGGACTTTCCGGCGGTCGCACAGCAGAAGACTACCTTTCCGCGCAAACTCAGAATCAACAGCAGCCGTGGAAGGCACTTGTGGCTCTGTCAGGAACGCAGGTGCTGGCGGTTACCGCCGCCAACGAGTTTGTGCGGGTTGAATACCGCGACACACCGCGACCACAGCTGGCAGAACTGAGCATCACGAAGTTCCCGCACAATATTGAAGTGCCGCCGACAGCGGCCAATGGCTACCTGTTTGCAGCCACAACAGATGGTCGCCTCCTGATGATGCAGGGAGCCAGTCTCGAAATCATCGCTGAAGCTCAGCTGGGAGGAGTTCCCAGCGCTGCCCCCAAAGCGGATGGACAAATTGTCATTGTTGAAGTTGCCGGCCAGGCAGCAAAAGTCTTTCGAACTCAGGGAGGCCTTGCCGCTGCAGGCGAGCTCCAGCTCGGAGGATTCGCGCTTGCCGGAAATCCACTGGCGGTCGATGACGGTATTCTGGTCGCAAGGACAGACGGCATGCTGACGAAGCTTGATGCAGCCGGAGTCCCAACCGGGGTCTCGATGTCCGTCGGCCAGGCAGTGCAGTCAGGGCTGACACGCTTTGGAAAACAGATCGTGATTACCGGTATGGATGGCAGCATTTACGCAATTGATCCGGCTCTCAGGCGATAAATCGGGCTTGTGTTCATGAAACTCAGATTCCTAACTGTTGCAGCCGTCAAAAGCTCGCTTCGGCACTGGCTTAAGGCCGTTTTGGCAATCGTGCTGATGCTGTGGGGTTCGGCTGTTCGTGCCGACGAGTCCGTGGGACGGACCGAACTGCCGAAGCTGGCTGAAATGCCGCTGCCAACGGCAGATGCACTGCTGCGCGCTGACCTGGATGACAAGGAATTTGACTGGGTGGTGCTGAAGGCAGGCACTCCGGAAGACCGCCGCGTCGTCGTCGTGAACCCCCTCGACTCACGTCCCGATATCCTCGGAAAACAGGATCAGGAATACAAAAAGCTTGAGGCTTCTCGGCCGCAAAATCAGAAAGAGCGCGAGGCTCGACTGAAGCGGCTGAAAAGCCTGAAAAAGCTTATGTTCACACTTCCAGGCGATCTGACCGAATACGCGGTCCCCGTGGAACAGGTTGATCAGATTCTGTACTTCGAAGATCTGATGCTGCTCGTTGTGGATCAGTTGCTTGAAAAAGCAGACTATCGCACCTCATACGAACTCCTGCTGCGTGTAGAGACTGAACTTCCAGGCTGGGAAAAATCAGTACCTCGGTTTGAACGCCTGCTGCTCAGCGAGGCTGCCACCCGTGCTGCTGCCGGAGAAATCTACGCTGCCCTCGCACTCCTTGATCAGGTCTTTCAGCGGAATCCTCAGAGCACCGAACTGCCAGGTCGACTTGGAGAACTGGTCAGGCCCATGATTTCTGATGCCGTCGGAAAGGAAGATTTCCGGAAGGCACGTTACCTGATTGATCGCGTCCGCCGGCTGTTTCCTCAGCATGAAGTTGCCGTCGCTGCCCAGACGGAACTGCAGACGCTGAGCCAAAGCCTGCTGGACAAAGCCACCGCCAGCAGTCAGCAAAAACAGCATGCCGAAGCCGCTGCACTGGCACGCCGCGCAGAAGATGTCTGGCCGACACAAGGCAACGGACGAGCATCTTTCACCCAGATGTTCGCTCGACACCAGGTTCTGCGAGTCGGCATCAATGATCCTCAGGGTCCGTTCATTCATCCGGCGCCTCTGGAAACAGACGAACGACTGCAGGAACTTGCCCAGGTAAGTTTGTTTGAGCCGTCTTCCGCAAATGCACTGACCTATTTCCGTTCTGGCTTTTTTGAGGTCTGGAATCCCACAGATCTGGGTCGAGAAGTTGTCTTCACTCTGCGCGAGACAAAACCAGCATGGCAGACTCAGCCACTGCTGACAGCCAATCAGGTGGCAGAGTCTATCGCACACCGAATCGACGCAAACAATCCCCTTTACAGTTCCAGACTGGCCTCATTTGTCTCCGAGATTTCCGTAAGATCACCCTCTCAGCTGCGACTCCGCTTCTCCAGAGTTCCCCTCAGTATTGAGTCGCTGCTCCGCTTCCCGGCCACTCGCAGCATTCCGCCGGGCAGCGATGAAAACACTCAACAGGCCAGTCCCAGCAGCACAACGGTTATTGCAACCAGATTTCAGCAGCGCGAGACAACCGGAAACACCACGTCATGGCTCAGAGGTACGCCGGAGCCCGACGGACTGGATGCCGGCAAGTACCATGTCGCTGAAATTCAGGAGCAGCGTTTTGACGATCGTAACCGCATGATTCAGGCGTTCAATCGCGGAGACCTGGACTACATTCCAAAGCTGCTGCCCTGGGAAGTCGATGCATTCCTGGCCTCTGACTTTCAGGTAAAAAAATATTCTCTGCCAATGACGCACGTGCTGATCTTCAACCCGCGCTCGGAACGCATTACGAATGCACAGACACGACGAGCTTTGTCTTTCGCAATCAACCGTGAAGGCATTCTGCGCTCCACTGTGCTCAGGGATGAATCGATGAAGCATGGCCGGCCAACCAGTGCGGCCTGGAATCTGCGAAGTTACGCCACGGAACCTCGTGAGCCGGCTCCACGATTCAACCTGCGACTTGCCTATGCACTGCGGTTCGCCGCCGAACAGCAGCTCAGAATTGCTGAACTCATGAAACTCACCGACGCGGCAAGGGAAAAGGCGCGAATCGAGAAAATCAACTTCGATTCGGAACAGTTCCGCAAGAACACAAAGGTTGACTATGTGAAACTGCCGCGACTTCGATTTGTCGTGGAACCCGGTGAAATTCCAAAGGCAGCTGCCGAACGAATGATGACCTACTGGGGCAAAATCGGCTTTGAAATTGATCTCATCCAGGGTGACAAGCCCGGCCAGTCACTTGCCGACGCTGACTGGGACTTCTGCTATCGCCAGGTGCGAATGGAAGAGCCTCTGCTTGAGCTGTGGCCCGTACTGGCTAATGATAACACTTTCGACATGTCCCGACTGGGGCTGTATCCGGACTGGATGCGTCAGGAACTGGTCGGACTCGACTATGCCTCAAGTTTCCTCGATGCCCAGGAAAAACTGTTCACAATTCATCGACATATTGCTGCTCAGGCATTTCTCATCCCGCTTTGGGAAGTTGATGAGTATGCGGTCATGCGAAAGAATGTGACCGGTGCACCAAATCAGCTGATGTCGGTCTACCACAATGCAGAGCGCTGGATGATCAAGCCATGAGAACAGCTCTAACCTGCCTGCTGCTTTCCCTGTCGTTTTTCAGTGCATTGCCGCTTGCCCGGTCGGCTCAGCAGGAGCCCACTGCGCCTGCTGCGACTGCCGCTCCGCCACAGGCCAAAGCGCCCGCTGCCACTGCGCCCGCCACTGCAGCTGCGGCTGCTGACCGCACACCGTTCCAGCAGCGTCCATATCGGGTAACGGTTGAAGTCGGATTCAGTGGCACCGGCGCAGCTGACCCAGCGCTGCGAGACGATCTTGTGCGACAGATCCGCGATGGATTTGAACGGATGTATGGGGCAATGTGGATCACTCGGATCAAGCAATCCGACTGGTTTGTCCCGGGCACCAAAGCGGCCCTCGAACGCCTTGAAGTGCCACAGCTTGAAACACGGTATGTCGAAAGTGAAGCAGAAAAAGTACTGCTGTTTGCTGTTGAATGTGGTCGCGATGGATTTACGGTCAGTTGTCGTGAGCACGACGTCCGCATACAGGAGCTGACTCCTGTGATTTCGCGTTCGGTGTTCACTGCAGCCGCTGTCGCAAACACAGCCTGTGAACTCGGACGGGACAGCTTTCGCCCCATCCTGATGTACACCGCTCAAACCATCGATAAGACCGAACTGGAGTTTGTCGTGCAGGCCGGTCTGATCCTGCCTCCGGACCCCAGTGCCGCTCAGCTGCAGGAAGGTGACGTGCTCCGCACATTCCTCAGACAGATGGACCGTAAAAACCCCGGCAAGGTGAAACTGCTGCAGCGACTTGATCTTTGTTATGTACGGATCACGGGATTCAACCAGGTGCTGGGCAGTGCTGAAGCAGCAACCGACGAGCAGGCAGTCCGTGTCGAAGGAGTGGAAACTCCGCCTTCCGAAGCGTGGGTGGATACGGGCAGAGCTCGCGGAGTCCTGCTCTCACATGGACTTGTGCCGTTTGGAACGAAAGGCCGGAACCTGCAGCAGATCGGAGTCCGTCAGCGACCCATCGCCGCCTCCAGTCAGGTTCGCCTCGTCCTGCAAAATCGACCAGATCGGCCGCTGATCTGCCTGCGAGTGGATCAGGTTGCCAAGCTGCGACAAACAGATGTCAGCTCATCGCCGCCGGTGCGAATACTGACCGATCGCAGGGGCGAACTGACTCTGCAGACAGACCCCAAAAACCCAACGTTTTGGTTGTATGCCTATAGTGGCAGCACACTGCTGGCTCGCGTTCCATACGCTCCAGGACTCATTCCCGTTGATACTGTGAAACTGCCGGATGACTCCATTCGCCTTGGTGTCGAAGGAGATCTGTATCTGCTGCGAGACGAACTTGTGGATATGGTTGCCGAAAAGGCCGTTCACATGAGCCTCGCAAAAAAGGCATCGGCTGCGAAGAACGGAAACGGCTTCGTGGAAGCAGTGACAGCCATGAACAGCCTGCCGGGAAAGGATGCTTTTGGGCTTAAACTTAACGAAATCAGAGCTCCGGCAGTAGACCGTGCTGAAAAGGCAAAAAACTCCGCCGCGAAGCGACGTATTGAGTCGCTGATCGGAAAAATGTCAGATTCTCTGACCAAATACTTCGCCCCCGAGAAACGAGTGGCCGAAGCCGACGAGCTGCTGAAACTGCGACGCGCGGCCGGATTGCCGGATGAGGATCCCGCCGCTGCTCCCGGGACCAACCGCTAAGCCTCACTGCATGCAGGTCATCTACGAAGATAACCACCTCTGCGTGGTCAGTAAGCCGGCGGGGCTGGCGACCATGGGAGCACTCCCGGGGATCTCTACCGCTCTCGAACTTGCCAAAACAGATATCGCTCGCCGTTACAACAAACCCGGAGCCGTCTACCTCGGCGTAGTCAGTCGTCTGGATTCCGCTGTCAGTGGCGTGCTTGTTTTCGCTCGCACGTCCAAGGCCGCAGCCCGCCTGAGTGCACAGTTCCGCGACCGCACGGCAAAAAAGACCTACGTCGCGATCACGTCACGCCCGCCGCAGAAACAGGCGGACCAGCTGGAATGCTGGATGAAACGCAACGACCAGAGACAAATCACAGTCCCTGCGAGGCCACAGGAAGAAAATGCACAAAAATGCAGCCTAGACTATCAGGTGCTGGGGCAGGGCAGTGGACATTGCCTGCTGCAAATCACTCCGCACACCGGCAGAAAACACCAGATCCGCGCTCAACTAAAACAAATCGGCTCACCCATTCTGGGTGACCACAAATACAACAGCGACTGCAGTTTCCCCGAGGGAATTGCCCTGCACGCGCTCAGCCTGCAGTTGCAGCACCCTGTCCTCCAGGAACTGTTCACATTTTCAACCAGCCCGCCCGCATCCTGGCCTACATGGGCGCAACTGCTGCTGAAACAACAATTCTCTGCTGCACCAGTCACACGCCAACCGCTTCAAGATTGAACTGTGCTGGATTCAAAAACGGACGCAGTTTCTCAAGCGCCTTCAGTTGCAGCTGTCGCACACGCTCCTTCGATACACCCAGGTCTGCAGCGATTTCCCGCAGTGTGCGAGCCTCAGAAGCCGCTCCCCCGAGACCAAAACGATGCAGCAGAATCTGATGCTCTCGTGAATCCAGCACTTCCGGAGCCTGCAACAGCAGATCTTTCACAACAGCCTGCGGATCCGCACAAATAGGCTGTTCCGTGTATTCCTCAGAGACTTCCGCCAGAATCTCTGCCGAAGTTACCGGAAAACGCTGTCGCCGACGCTGACGAACCTTCCAGGCACGGAAAAAGTGCCGCTGTATTGAGTGAGTCGCATAGGTGCTGAAACGGAATCTTCTTGAGTAATCAAAACGGTCAATGGCCCCCAGCAGAATCATGCTGCCGTCGCTGCTGAATTCTTCAACGTCATGCACCGACGTCGAAAATTTCCGAGCAATGGACGCCACCAGACGAAGATTGGACCGCACCAGTTGCCCGCGAATCTGCTCGGATTGCTCCAGCATCGTCCGAATCTGCGAAATCACCTCCGCAGAAGGCAACTCAGGATCCAGTCGACTCCGTAAACAATTGGCCCGATAACGCAGCAGATTCATGGCCCGAAACAGCGTTTGCTCCTGAGCAAACGTCAGCAA
>JBJTPZ010000567.1:0-4448 GCA_046075365.1 Planctomycetaceae bacterium | reverse complement strand
ATCCGATTTTCGGGCGCAATTCTGCGCAAATCGGCCTGCGCAGTTACAGTGCCTGGTTTGAAGATCAGATCGAGCAGCGATGGCTGGAGTTGATCGGCAAGACTCACGCTGAACTGACACCGGATGAGGTAGCAGCGTTCGATCGTTTCTGGACAGCGTGTGATCTGTGCTCGCAGATTAAGGCTAACGGGGCACTTCCGGGTCGGCGGGTCGGGATGCCGTCGTTTTTTATGAAGCACCAGGAGGGTGAAGAGAGAGCGGAGGCGTGGGAGCGACTTGTGGGGTACTTCCCTAAGCTAGCCCAACTATGTCCGAATGAAGATAAGCCAGGAGAAGTTGTAGGGCTTGGCTGGAAGGACGGGATATTTAATGTGTTAGGCGATCGGCTGCGGTCACTGCTCAGTCGCATCCAGTATATCGGGCCGTTGAGGGAATTGCCCGAACGGGCATATTCTCAGCGAGATTTGAGTGAAAAGCATGGTTCGGCGGGTAATCAGTATGCCGTGTGGATGTTGCACAAACAACCAGATCTGATTGAACCGTTGAACTGGTGGCTGAAGCAATTCTCGATTCCGTATGAAGTTAGCATTGAGTCGCGTAACGACAGATTTTTAGGGACTTCTGTTCGTTTGTCGCTGAGGGATACACGCAGTGATGCGAACATAACCTTGAAAGATGTTGGGTTTGGCATTAGTCAGATGCTGCCGATTTTCGTCAAAGGATTGACGTCCGGCGGCGGAATACTGTGCTGTGAGCAGCCGGAACTGCATCTGCATCCGCGTTTACAGGCGCAGATGGCCGACTTTTTCATCGCTACTGCAGGAGTCCATGTGTCGGATGCAGAGTCGACAGCCCATTCGAATTTTCCCGCTCTGGAATCAGCCTCGTGGGCAAAGCGCGGGCTGGCTTCCGGAAAAGTGCAGTGGATTGTGGAAACTCACAGTGAACTGCTGATTTTGCGGATTCAGCGACGTATTCGCGAAGGAATTTTAAACCCGCAGGATGTGTGTGTCCTGTATGTGGATCACGTGGATGGCGGGGCTCGCGTGAGCCGGCTGCGTCTGGACGAACGGGGCGAATTCATCGATGAATGGCCGGATGGCTTCTTCGATGATGGTTATCTCGAAGTTTATCCGCCGAGGAGGTCGTGATGCTGACTCGCTTTGTACTGGATCCGAACGCTGTTCCCGCATTGGGGGATCCCGTTGCCACTGCTCCGCCATGGCAACAGCTGGAACAGCATGAACGACTGCTGCAAATGTGGCAGGAGTCCGGAGTGCTTGTGCTGGAGGGCCGGTCCTGGGAAGACAGCGAGCTGTGTACCCGCCTGCAGAATGCCCCGGTGGCCGTCAGGAAAAGATACCAGGAAGCACTGAAGCAGAAGGTGCTGCGTCTGGATACCGCTCCGGGCGTCAGGATCGCCATCAGCGCAGTTCACAAGCCCGCTGACCTGCGCGTCTTTCTGGGAGTGGCAGACCTCGCCTGTGTTGAGGAAACACGGGCGGCCGTCATTGGTCTTCAGGATGATCAGGTTTCCTGCCATTTTGCAGATGACAGTCTGGAAGTTACTCGTCTCGGTTCTGTTGACACCTGCCACTCGGTCCGCCGCTGCCGGGATCTTCGCACAAAAACTGTGCCCCGCGGGACTGATACTGACAGCTTCTGGCGCGAGCGGCTTGCCGGGCTGGCACGGTACTCCAGCCGCGTTACGGTGGTCGACCGATACCTCGGTCTGAATCTCGTGCAGCACGGCAGCAGTGCCGCACGGGCATTTCTGAATCGGCTGGACAGTGGCGGAGGTCGACTGCATGTTGAGATGATTGTGGGGTTCAAGGACCAGGACCCGACCGTGGTGCTGCAGCACCTTGCGGATTTCCGTCTGGCGCGAGGCGGCATCACAGAGCTTGACCTGTTTGTTGTGTCAGATGAACACTTCGCAGGACGCTCACCTGAATATCCCAATGGAGCTCACGGACGCTGGATTCGTTTCGATCACCAGGTCGTACAGCTCGATCTGGGGCTGGAAGTTTTGGACGGCAGAACGACGCGTCGTGATCATCAGTTCAGCGTTGTCCCGTGGCAGCATTCGCTAAAACTGCAGGCTCAGCAGTTAAAGCGACTGGCGAAGAATTCGCAAAGGCTCGTGGCACCGCGTTCTGTCAACGGGTGAACTGTTGCCGGCCGTGGCGCAGCTGTGGCTGGCCTTGCAGGGCTGAGTATTGGGGGTGTTTCCAGTGGTGCAGCTTCAGGATCTCCTGCAGTGCATTCTTTCCCGCTGCGGACTACAGCGGCCGGATGGTCGTCCGCTGTATGCGTATCGCACCACGCCGGAAGAATTGCAGGCTCTGGGTGTCGCGCTGAATTCCGGTAATCTTTTGGATGCATCAGATGCAGTCCATCACGGTGCGGCATTTTGTCTGTTCGCCTCGGTGTGGTTCTGTCGCAATCATGCGGAGGGTTTGTGGCAGTGGGAGCCGATTTTTCGCGACGGTTTGTCGCTCAGAGGTGAGTTTCTGGAGCGGGCCAGTCAGTTTCAGTGGCGGTCTCAGGCGACTCGCAAGGGTTTTCAGTGGTGGCGCGTGCCACTGGTTGAGACGCCGGAGGCTGTGCGTTATCTGGTGTCACTGGCCTGTCAGGGTGGTTTGCCGCTGAAGACGATTCATCGGCATACGTCCAGGCTCAGCCAGTTTTTGCGCAGCACACTGCATGAACATGAACGCTGGCCCGGCAGAAGTCTTGCTGAGATCGTGCGACAGCGAGGTCTTGATCTGCCTCGGTCGCTCGATCACGAGGTGGTGCACCAGCTCGCCACCGATCTGGTGGCGGCCGTCGCGGAGTGTCGCCGGGTTTTGCTTCGTGAAGGGCCGATTTCCGCGCAGCCGATCGATGACCTGGATCGATTGCAGCCGAACTGGCGATTGCAGATTCCGCTGGAGCTGGATGACGAGCAGGCTGAACGGCTGTTGCGGGGCCTGTTGACTTTGCCGAGTTCGCAGGTGTCTGAGAGCGTGGCTGCGGTGCTGATCACTGAACTGTCACCGGCGGAGCGAGGATTTCGCCTGCTGAGGCGACTTGAATTGCCATCGGAGCTGTCTGAGTCAGCGCTGGCGGGTTTGCTGGACTTGCCGGCAGTTCATCTGCCGACGCGACTGCTGCTGGTGCTGCGGACTGTTGAGACTCAGGTGGCTGTTGCGCATGCGACTCGGATCGCTGGCGGTGATGTGTATCGTATTTCGTCGCTGCGGGGTCGCCTTGAGGGAGGTTCTGCAGCCCTGGAGGCACGTCTCACAGCGATGAATGGGCCACATCCACTTTCCGATACCGGTGTTGAGGTCGGAGAAGTTCTTGAGGACGTGCCGTGGGTGTTTGATGCTGCTGAGCCCCATCGGATGCTGGGTGTGGGTACCGTCCGATCATCGCGGAGTGAGCTGCTGGTGGCGGTCCCGGCGGACAGCGAATGGCAGGCTGAGGAAGCAGGTACGGTGCTGCAAACGGCGGCAGGTGTTTGCGGCAGAACTCTGCTGCGGGTTGCGGGCGAAGTGCGGATCCGATGTCAGGACGCCGTTTTTCGGATTCGTGTGGGTCAGTCCGCCGAGTCTGGTGCTCGTTACGCTTTGGCGGGGCGGGTGGTGTCGACCGGGGCTGTGAGCGAAGTGGCATTTCGGGGCCGGCCGTCGATCATGGAGTGTAAGCCGGATGGAAGACGAACAGAGATTCCCGCTGCGGCATTGCGGTATCGTGTGCGAGGTCCGCAGACGGACTGGCAGTTGTGGTCAGGCCTCGTGCATGGCCAGGTGACAATTCGAGTGGAGCGGGACGGCGAAACGCTGTTTCAGAAGCGAGCTCTGATTCTTCCTGAGGACACCGAGCTGAAGCTGCGGTGTACGGCTGCGAACAGTGGCGAAGTGGTGCTGAAGAGCAGCGGACTGCAGCGAGTGGATGTGGCGGGAGAGCAGCGGGGAGTCAGTGTTGTGCAGGAGGGCTCGCAATTCCGTGTGCGTGTGCAGCATGCGCCGGCCGAGCGTCCGTCGGTACTGCAATTGCTGCTGAGCTTTCTTGATGGCGAGCTGCCGCTGCTGGTGGGGTGTCCGACGGCTGCTGCAGAAGTGATTGACTTGTTGGGGAATGCGTTGCCGGTGAATATGGGAATCCCGGTTGACCGCTTGGCGTCACTGCGATTGCGGGTGGTTTCCGCCAGTCCGCGGGTGCCGCAGCTGATGCGGGAGTCTGACAATCTGGAGCTGTTGAAATTTCGCCCTTTAGGTGATTCCGGAAGTTCTGTGTTTGAGCTGCCCATGGCACTGATCGAGCAGCGCATGCGTGTGCTGCTGGCTCAGGATTCATCAATTGATGGCTGTGTGGATCTGGTTGTGCGTCAGGGCGTTACTCTGCAGCCACTTTTGAGGCTGCGGATTGTGCGTTATGCGGCTCAGCTTGACGTGACTTCG
>JBJTPZ010000566.1:0-25034 GCA_046075365.1 Planctomycetaceae bacterium | reverse complement strand
ACCGTCCTGCCCTCCGCATCACCCGACGTCAATCGCTTCACCGGTCGAAAGAAAATCGGATGATGACTCACCACAAGCCCAACTCCCCCCTCAGCCGCCTCCGCAGCAACGTCCTCCGTCAATGTCAGACACGTCATCAGGCGCCGCACTTCCGCCCTCTCATCGCCCAGCAACAACCCCACATTGTCCCAGGATTCCGCGAGCTCCAGCGGAGCAATTTCGCGCAATACCCCACAAATCTCACCCACCGTCGCCATACCCGCCCCTCCACTACAACACCAAAACCCGCACAGACAGACCCGGATCATACCGGCAAAAACCGCAAAACCCGACTCCAGTGACAGCCAGTCGACACCAATTTTCAGGCCACAGGCGTTATCTATTGTCCCCCTCGGTAAGTAACTGATAACCTCGCCTCTGAGTTCTCGCCCGGTTCGCCAGCCACATGTTCACATCAGCAACGCCAGCCCCATGAAAACACAACCCGCCTCCGATCGCCTTTCCCTCTACGAAAACATCCTCGCCACTCTGCTCAATAAACAGGACTTCTCCATCGCTGAACTCGACGAAACACCCAAACACCCGCTCATCACCCGTCGCATCATCGACCAGCTGCTGCAGCAGGGACTCATCCGACAGCTCCCCGATCAATCCGCTGCCCCACGTTTCCAGTGGCAAAAAGATCCCCGCCAGGTCGACGTGAACCACTGGGTCTCCGGTCTTGTCTCACACTGCCAGATCCCCGCCGCCCCGCCTCAGGATCGGCCCCGCGAACGCCTCACTACCCTGGGCCCCACCCGACTAAAACTCAGTGAACTGCTCGCCATCCTGATCCGCTCCGGACGCCCCGGCGAATCGGCACTGCAGGCCGGCGAAAAAATTGCCGGGCAAGTCCACAATCGCCTCGAACAGCTGCCGGAACTGGGACTTCCGGAACTCAAGAAAATCAGCACCGCAGTCAGTGAACCCGCATGGTGCCAGATCATGGCCGGGATCGAACTGGGACGGCGAGTTCAGGCGGCCGCCACTCTCAATCTGCAGGATCGACCACGACTCACAGGCCCCGAAGATGCCATCAAATACTGCCTGACACACTTCAATCGACTGTCCTGGGAAGCTCGACAGGAAGAAGTGCACATGATCACACTCGACTCAAAAAGCCACCCCATCGCGTCACACCTGGTCACGATCGGCACACTGCGGAATAACCTGGTGCACCCCCGCGAAGTCTTCCGACACGCTATTCGCGATGCCGCCAACGCCTTCATCGTCGTCCACAATCACCCGTCAGGTGATCCGACCCCCAGCGATATGGATCTGCACGTCACAACACGCCTGGAAGATTCCGGCGAAATTATCGGCATCACACTGATCGACCACATCGTCGTGGCTGCCGGTAAGGCCGTCAGCATACAGCAGTTCCGCGACAGCCGCTAAACACCAGTTTCAGGGTTTTGCCGGAACAGCCCCAGCAGGCTCTGCCCCGCCCTCAATCCTGTCAAAATACTGGCGAATGCTGTCCACATACCCAGGCGGTATCTCTTCCGCCTCAATCGCGGCATCCACACCAGCCTTCAGCTGCTGCACAGTATTGTCGTACTTCCGCAGGTCCTCCGGATCAAAGTCCTTCTGCGTGGCTGCCTCCTTCGTCTTGATGGACATCAGCACCTTGCCGGCCTGAATCTGAGCACGCGACTTTTCGTCCTTGTAACCCTCCGGATCACTGTCATCCTCAGACATCATCGCTCCAGGCTCACTCCGCTCAGCCTGACCGTTCTGCCCCATTCCACCCATCTTCTTCCGGAATTTCTCCGCGTAATCCGCCAGACTCTGACACCCTTCACACTCCTCACCATCCATCTGCCCCTGCTGATTCAGTTTCTCAGCCTGCTGCAGTGTCTTCAGCGCCTCTTCAAGCTGTTTCATGTCACCGGCAGCACGAGCCAGCTCCTGCAACTCCTTCTGTGACAGCTTCAGTGATTCTTCCAGCGCCTGCCGCGCCTGCTCAGATAACTGGCCTTCGCCAGACTGCGGCTCACCGTCTTCACCCTGCTCACCCTGCTCACCCTGCTCACCGGACTCGCTTTTCTCTCCCTGCTCACCGGACTCGCCTTTTTCACCCTGCTGACCAGATTTGCTCTGCTGCATCGCCTCAAGAGCCTTCAGTGCAGAATCCAGCGACTTCTCAAGCTCCTTCGAACCGGCCTTCTGCGACGAAAATTTCTTCAGATCCTGCAACTGCTTCTTCAACTCAGATGCCAGCTTCTGACGCTCTGCTGCAGAATCCGCATTCAGCATGGATTTCAGTGTTTCCTGAGCTTTTTCGAGCTCCTGCTGCAGGGAATCAGTCCGCCCGTCCTGCAATTCCTTCAGCCAGTCGTTCATTTTCTGACCACGCTGGCTGCCAGTCATACTCTCTGAATTCTGGCTCAGCATCTCACGGACCTGCTCAGAACTGGCCTGCTTCCACAGCTGATTCAGGTTCTGTCGCTGACTGTCCAGAACCTGCGAATTCGGCTGCTGCTCAACTGGCTTCATCTTTCTGAGCGCCGCCATCAGTTCCTTCGTCTGCGCATCAATCTTCTGCTGCCGCTCTTCGGCCGCCTTCACTTCACGACTGACCTGCTCGTCACGAGTCCGCACGGACTTCAGCAACTGCTCGACCTGCTTCTTCTGCTGCTGCACCTTCACAGCCGCCTCGACACGGCCAAACGGATCCAGCGTCGGAAGCAGCACCAGCAGCAGTGCCAGAGCAGAAACGGCCACCGCCTGAATACCCAGTGACCGCCGCGCCCTGAAAGGAACAACCTGCCGTGGCACGATCCGTGGAGCCACGCCGACCGCGGACTGCTCAACCAAAGGCTGATACTGACCCGCAGAATTCTGCAGCGTGACCAAAGTCAAAAAGAGGTCGTCAGTACGTGCAAACTGGTCGACGGCGCGAGCCGCTGCGGTGCGGTCAACCCGACGAAAAAACATACCGGCCCCCAGTCCGGCCGCTGCTGGTATCGCCAGCAACCACCACGCCGACTGCTGCTCGGGCGGCAGCAAACCCGCCAAACGCACCACCAGCACCGCTGCCGCTGCCAGTGTCATTGCTGCCAGTGACCAAACGTGCAGCGCACGAGCAGCACGGGCAAGCAGCAAACGACGACCCACATGCTGCAACAGTTGAATTGCCGGAGATTGCTGTGACATACGAGGTACCCTTGCTGTGGCCTGCCCTGGAATTCGTCATAAAGAGCGGCAGACGGACAATTTTAGTCTGTTTTTCTGGAAAACCGCTCTCAAAATGCACCCGGAAGATGGCAAATTTCGGGAAATGCTGCGGAATCGGAGCCGGTCGACCGGATCCCGAATTCCCGCTATACACCCTACCCCCGTTTTGCCCCGCTCCCAAAATCTGACATAATTTCCGCACCGCTGGCTCCCCGTTTCCCGTCCCCACTCTCACTGACTCAGCCCTTCCCATGGCCGATTTTCGCAGAAAACGCCGTCATCTCGGTCTGCCCATCTGGAGCAGCGTACTGCTGATGACCGTCAACATCGCCCTGATGGCCATTCTGATCGTGCAACTGGCCCGCCAAAGCTCATGGGGCAGTCTCATCCTCAGCTCCGCCGCACTCGCCATCAGCCTCTTCGGCATCTCCTTCTACTCCTTCCTGACCATCAAGGAAATCCAGCTCAATCGACGCCAGTCCAACTTCGTTGACAGTGTGACTCACGAGCTCAAAACGCCTATCGCCGCGCTTCGCCTGTACCTCGACACACTGCTGCTGCACGAACCGGAAGCTCATGATCGCCGCGAATTCTACGAGACCATGAACACCGAACTGACGCGGCTCGATCGACTCATCAATCAGCTGCTCGAAGTCGGTCGCCTCGACGCAATCGGCCAAAGCACCGAAACCGAAACTGTCGCCGTCGAAGATCTGCTGCGACAATGCGCCCGTGCCGCCTGCCTGCATCACAAACAAGAAGTTTCCGATGTCTTTGAATTTGACATCACGCCCATTGCGCTCGACTCCCGCCGCCTGCTGCTGGAAATGATCTTCGGCAATCTCCTCGACAATGCCGTCAAATACGGCGGTAATCCGCCGCGAGTCAGAGTGCAGGCGACCGCACACGGGCTGTCCCGAGTCGTTGTGCGGATTCATGACAACGGGCAGGGTGTCCCCCCGGAAAATCGACGCCGCATCTTCCAGATGTTCTTTCGCGGCAGTGATGAACTCCAGCGCACCAAAACCGGCACCGGACTCGGACTCTACATCGTCCGCACTCTCGTCAGCCTGCTAAAAGGCCGCATTCAGGTCAGCGAAGGAGCCAACGGCGTCGGCAGTACCTTCGAAGTCATCCTGCCTGGCCGTCAGATCATGTCGCCACCCGCCACTACTCGCAGCACCGGCGATCGCGTCTCAGAACTGGCTCTTTCAGCACAGGAAAAACCCCGATGAGAATCCTCGTGGTGGAAGATGAAGAAGCCATCGCCCGCGGACTGCGTTTCAATTTCGAACGGGAAGGCTACCAGGTTGATCTCGCGTCCAGCGGACCGACCGCACTCGAACTCTACGAATCTGCTCAGCCCCCGGTCGATCTTGTCGTGCTCGATCTGATGCTGCCGGAAATGAGCGGTTACGAGATCTGTCGCGCGCTCCGCCGACTCGATCTCGACATCCCCGTGCTGGCACTCACAGCCCGCACACTCTCGGAAGATAAAATCCAGGCCTTCGATTGCGGCGTGGACCAGTACATGACCAAGCCGTTCTCACTGCCCGAACTGCTCAGCCGAGTCCGCAATCTGCTGGACAAACGCCGCCGGCAACTCGATCGACGCACCATCCGACCGACTGAGGACGTGGTGCGTTTCAGCGATGTCGCCGTGGACTTCGGTCGCTTCGAACTGCGACATCGCGAAGAAGTTCACCCACTCACCACTCGCGAACAGGAACTGCTCAGATACTTCCTCGAAAATGACGGGGTCGTCCTGTCTCGAGCCCGACTGCAGTCCGAAGTCTGGAAAGACTCCGCCGATATCTCCAGCCGCTCCATCGACAACTTTGTCATGCGGCTGCGCCGCATGATCGAAGATGATCCCTCCAGCCCCAGACACCTGCTTTCCGTCCGCGGCACCGGCTATCGGTTCGTTCGCGAACCCGCCGGTGACGCCAGCCTCACAGACGCCGGCTGACTCGCAGGTCAATCATACCGAACCACTCACGCTGCAGGCCACTTACGCTGCAGTCCGACCGGTCTCATCTGTCGGCAGCCCGGAACTGTGCTGCACAACTCGCCCTGCCACCTGCCAAAGCACTTCCCGCAGCTCTTCACGACCACTGCCCAGATGCCGCTCCAGCAGCTGCAGCTCACGCTGCACTACGTCCTCAGAATTGCGGCGTTCACGCGGTGCCCGGAAAATCTTCTCGTGCACACGCACCGCATTCTGCTCAGTCTCGTAAAACAACTCCTCGTACAGCTTCTCGCCCGGACGCAAACCCGTGAATACGATTTCAACATCCTCAGGATAACGCTGCCCGGACAGCCGAATCATGTCCTTCGCGAGGTCCACGATTCGCACCGGTTCCCCCATATCCAGAATCAGCACGTCCCCGCCGGCACCAATCGCTCCCGACTGCAGCACCAGCTGCACTGCCTCCGGAATGGTCATGAAATAACGCTGCATCTCAGGATCCGTCACGGTTACCGGACCACCCTGCTCGATCTGTCGTCGAAATGTCGGCACCACGCTGCCGGCCGAATTCAGTACATTGCCAAATCGGACAGTGATGAAACGAGTCTTCGAGCGACTGGCGACCGCAAACAGGTATTCCTCCGCAATCAGCTTCGTCGCACCCATCACATTCGTGGGTCGCACCGCCTTGTCAGTGGAAATCATCACAAACCGCTGCACCTGAAATCGATCCGCCAGATCCACCAGAACCTTCGTCCCCAGCACATTATTGCGAACCGCAGCCTGCGGATTGGACTCCATCAGCGGTACATGCTTGTACGCCGCCGCATGAAACACGACGGCCGGGCGATGTGCCATGAAAACTCGCTGCAGCGCTGCTTCATCCGTAATGTCCTCAATCAAAAACTCCAGTGACGGCAAGACCGTCGACACCACACGACGCAGGTCCTGAAACTCCTGCTCAAGCTGAAAAATCCCAAACTCCGACTGGTCCAGCATCACAATGCGGGTCGGAGCAAAATTCAGCAGCTGTCGGCAGACTTCCGAACCAATGCTGCCGGCTGCACCCGTCACCAGCACCACTCGGCCAGCCAGCGATTCCCGAATCCCCTCCAGATCCAGCTGATTCGGCTCACGCCGCAGCAGGTCGTCAATCGTGATCTCACGCAGCCGCAGCTGAAATCGCCCCGCCGGAATCTCTTCCACCGACGGCACCACATGCGCCTCAATACCTGACTGCCGGCAAACTTCACTCACCTCCCGAATCGTGCGACCCGACAGCTTCGAACCCAGCAGCACCATCTCGGCCCGCGTCTGAGCAATAATCGCCTGCAGATCACCCGAGCCATCAAAAGTCTCCACACCCCCCAGCAGACCCAGCGGAATATGCTTTGACGGGACCACAATTCCCACCACCCGCAGCGCTGACGCCCCCGACTGAATCGATGACAACAGCCCCGCAGCATCCGAACCACGAGCATAAATCAGGGCGCGTCGCGAATGCTTATTGCGACGCATGTTCTTGAGCGTCCGCAGCATCTGAGCCAGAATGCGGGCCGCCGAAAGCAGCGCCGCCGAAAGAATCGTATCCAGCACAATCACGCCGCGCGGCACCTGAGGCATCGTTTCATGAGCCAGCTGCGAAGCCGCCAGCAGCACTCCGCAAATCAGACACACACCACCCGACCACGCCAGATCACGCATCGTCGAATACCGCAAATGACGACGCCAGTCGCGGGAAAACAACACCACCGCCACCTTCAGCAGCACCAGCGCCCCCAGACCTCCGCGAAACGTATCCACCGCAAACTGCTGCTGCTCAAGCTCAAACAACGCCCGACCCGCTGCTCCCGCAGGAATCGGTACCGGATTCCCCGCCGCAAAATACAAAAACTGCAGCGGATCAATGTCAAACCGCAATGCCAAAGCACAGCAGAATGACACCGCAAATATCGCGGCATAACAGCAGACGGCAATTGCCAGTCGCGTCATGAGAAGACCCTGGGACGGTGATTTTGGCTGCTGCAGGATGCGGCCGGAAAGGACAGGTGAGAAACACAGACAGGCGACGGGAAATCACACAGATTTACCGCCGGGATTGAAGGACGACAGGCCCCTGCGGGACCAGCCGATCAGCAGATTCTGCCGAACCTTCAATTTTGTGTCCAGACCAGCTTTCAACAGCTCCCGACCAACCCGTCTCACTTCGCCTTCGTGTCGAAAATCTTCAGCCCGTCAGCCTCGGCCTTCGTCTTCGTACTGAGCATCAGCCGCTTGCCGCCCTCGTCCACCACCAGCACCAGCGGATCACGCTCCTTCGCATAATTCTGCAGTATCCGGTCAATCGCCTGCAGAGCCGTCACCGAACCAAGATCCATCGTCTGCGGCATGTTCTGAGTAAACCCGGCACCCTTCAGCGCATCACCGTCAATCACCACGTCAGTCCTGATCGATTCACCAATGTACCCAAACGCCTCCTGCAAAGGAGTCCTCCGGAAGTCAACCAGCACCTTCAGCTGCAAACGATCAGCCACTTTGTCCGGTACCTTCACATCGTCCGCAGCCTTCGTCTGCTTTGTCTCATCACGAAATTCTGTCACCAGCGACTGATTCCACGTCAGCAGAGTCCCGGCAGCCAGATTTCCCGCTGCCTGCCCAGGCAACACAGTCACCAGCCTCGCAAAACCTGCACCGGCGTGCACAGTCGTCCCAATATTGAAGGCCTGCAGCATCGCCGGAAATCGCCCGATGATCTGGCGACTGCCTTCAGTCGATGGCTGCATCTGACGCACCAGCTCCAGAATTTCACGCGGCAGATTGTCCAGCTGCACCTGCATCTGCCGCTGCAGACGCACAGGAGTACTGTCGCGGCTGTTGCTAAGCAGAGTCTCCATATAGAAGTCTGGCTCCAGATGCAGACTCCACAGCACACTCTCAACCTGATCACCAAACCAAAACAGTACCTTGTCCGCAGCCGGCTGAAGCTGCGGGAAAAATGCGTCCTCACGATGCGAATCCAGCAGTGTCAGGTCAAACAGCAACGTCATGTGACGCTGTCGATCCGATTTCAGCAACAGCGGTTCCATATCAGGCAGCGGCAGCGCACCACCCTCTTTATAGTCCGCCAGCTCTTCAGACATCGTCAGCGGAGCTGCCACAAAGGTCTGCTGATCCACCAGCAAAAAAGCAAAGTCTGACGCTTCGTACACCTCAGCCTTCGAATTCGCGTCCGGTCGCAGCCGACCCGCAAAACGCTTCAGCAGATCCGATGCCGTCTGACGCTCCTTCAATCGCACCACCATCGCCAGATCCGGCAGCGCCATCCTTGCACCAAAATTCAGCGCAATCGTCAACTCCTCGATCTCTGCCGGCTCAAATCGCGAAACCTGTCGTATCTGCTCAGTCAGCCAGATCCCCAGATTGCCCAGCAACGCCTGAAACTCACCCATCCGCTGGTTCTTCTGCCATAACTGGGCGGGACGCAGATGGACAATCACATGCGGTGTAAACGGAATATGATCCAGCGGTATCGCCGCTCCCTTCGTTGGACTCAGCTCCTCAGCCGCTGCATTCGACGCCTCTCGTGCCTGCTGCTCCTGCTCCCAGCCCTTGTTCTGCTTCACAACCGGCTTCTCAGCCGGCGCCGCACCACGATTTGCCATCACCGCATATACGGTAATGCCGGCAGCCAGCAAACCAGCAGCAGCCAGCGAAATCCATTGCGCCATACCCCCGCTGCGACGACGACGACCACGCACACCGGCCAGTGCTGATGCCCCCTGACCCACCCCGGCAGCACCACCCGCACCGCCCGCTGACTCAGCGACCACAGCCACCCCAAAACCACTGAAATCCGGCAACTCTCCAACACCCCCCGTCGCTGCGGAAACAGTCACTGGATTCTGCGAAATGACCTCCGCAGCATCCGGTGCACTCGACACCTCGTGGTCAGGCACCCACCGCGCCGCTCGACCCGCACGCGGTGCCAATGGCAGCACCGGCAATTCATCCGCTTCCACCGCCGCAGGCACCTCAGGTACCGGCGTCGGCGACGCAGGCAGCTGAATCACAAACTTGTGGCTGCACTTCGGACATCGCGCCGTTTTGCCCACCAGACGAGCATCCGGCAGCTTCAGCAGCGACTTGCAGGCAGGACACGGAACAGCAATTGCCGACATCGCAGTGACTCCCTCGCAGATAAATTCCCAACGCCCAGTCTATCGCAGATAAGTGCGGAAAAAAACAGTCCGTTCCGGAAAACCAAATACCTCAGTAGAATGCCGCTCGCGCCAGTCTGCCTGCCCCGCTTTCACCCACACACAACGCCTGACCGAGACCCAGCTTCCATGACACGCCCCGTTGTCGTCATCCCCGCTGACTTTCCACCGCTTGTGTCCCGCTCCCCGCTGCTGCCACAACTCGAACAATTCGCAGAAGTCCGCCTGCACCTCGATCGGCCACAGTCGCCTGCCGCACAGATCCAGCGAATGCAGGATGCCGATATCCTGCTGAATTCCCGCGGCAGCCTCAGCTTCCCCGAACACGTCCTGCAGGCCCTGCCACGCCTCAAAATGATCGCCGTCTGCGGCATTGGCTATGACTCAATTCACCTGCCCACAGCAACCAGACAGGGAATCGTCGTCTGCAACATTCCCGGTCGCACCGCCCCCATCGTCGCCGAACATGCGCTCGCTCTGCTCCTCGCCGCTTCACGCCGTACCTCATGGATGACTGCCGAACTGCGCAGCGGACGCTGGCCCGGAGACCTCAGCCTGTCACTCGCCGGTCGACGGCTCGGTGTCATCGGGACAGGACATATCGGCTGCGAAATGCTGCGACTGGGAAAAGCCATCGGCATGCAGACGGTGGCCTGGTCACTGCATCCGGACCCGGCAAAAGCCGCACAACTCGGGTTTGAATACCTAAGCCTCGAAGAACTGCTCCGGACCTCCGATGCCGTCAGCCTGCACACCCGACTGTCCGATCAAACTCGACATCTGCTCAATGCCGACCGACTGGCACTGATGAAACCTGCTGCTGTCCTCGTCAACACCGCTCGCGGAGCCGTCGTGGATACCCTCGCACTGGCAGACGCCCTGCAAAACCGTCGCCTGTTTGCAGCCGGACTTGACGTCTACGAACACGAACCTCTGCCCGCCACTCACCCACTGCTGGCCTGCGAACAAGTCGTGCTCACACCACACTCCGCAGATATGACCCAGGCCGGAGTCGACCTGCTGACGCAGGGCTGCATCGACAACATCGCCGCCTTTCTGCAGGGACAGCCGCGAAATGTGGTTAATCCGGAAGTCCGCTCGTTTCCGCAGACACCCCCGCACACGCTATAAACAGCAACACGCTGTCACTGGTCTTGCAGTTCGCCGGAATCCCGCCCATGCGATATCAGATCCTCGCTCTGTTCTTCCTGATGGCCGGCATCGCATACGTTCAGCGAGCTGCCGTCAGTGTGCCCGCCGAACAGATTGCGAAAGATCTTGCCATCAGCAACTTCGCCGAATCCATGGGATTCGTACAGTCCACCTGGTACTGCGGTTACGCCCTGCTGCAAATCCCGGCCGGAAGACTGGCTGACCGCTGGGGCAGCCGCAGGGCCATCATCCTCTACTGCATCCTCTGGTCTGTCACAACAACCATGACCGGCTTTTCCAGTGGGTTCTGGACACTGACCGTCTGGTGGTTCCTGATGGGCGCACTCCAGGCCGGAGCCTTCCCCTGCGCCGCTCAGGCCATCGGACAGATCTTCCCCCTCAATGAACGCGCTCGAGCTTCAGGAATACTGGCCGCCGGCATGCTGATTGGCGGTGCGGCTGCACCCGCTGTTGTCGGCCGACTGCTCATCACACTCGAGTCCGCAGCTCGCAGCAGCAGTCTGTTCACATGGCAACTGCTGCTGTTCCTGCTGGGTATCCCCGGAATTCTGTGGAGCCTGCTGTTTGCAGTAACCGTCCGCGATCGACATCTGCCCGCCAGACCAGACACCGCAAACACCATCCCTCTGCAAATCGTCTTTCGCAAAATGCTGACCAGCAAATCACTCGCACTGCTCTGCGCACAACAATTCTTCCGCGCCGCCGGAATGGTCTTCTTCCTCAGCTGGTTCCCCACTTTCCTGCAGAAAACCCGCGGACTCGACCTCAAAGCCTCGGCTGACCTCGCCTCCATCGCCGGTATCGGCGGTGTCATCGGCAGCCTCACCGGTGGCTGGGCGTCAGATCTCCTGCTGAAACGCACCGGAAATCCCCGCCTGTCACGTCAGGGTGTGGCCGTCCTCGGCATGTCACTCTGCAGCCTGCTGATACTGGCCTCCCTCACAGTCTCAAGCACCACAACATGCATCGGACTGATTACCGCCGGAGTCTTCTGTGCGACGTTCGGCGGAGTCAGCGGATACACCGTCGCCATTGAATTCGGCGGACGACAAACCGCCACGGTCTTCAGCATCATGAACATGTTTGGCAACTTCGGAGCCATGCTGTTTCCATGGACCGCCGGCTGGCTGGCTGATCGATTCAGCAACTGGAATCTCATGATTCTGCTGTTCTGCGGCATCATGGCCGTCGATGCCGTCTGCTGGGCCCTGCTAAACCCTCGTGCCCCGCTGTTTCCTGACCCTCCCCCGGAATCTCGCAAATGACCTCCCTCCAGTTACCACAGTTTCGCTGTCGCGCAGCAGCCGGTCGCTGCGATATCACGCCACCCGTCGGCATCTACCACCGCATGTGGGGCGCCGCGCTGCACGATCAGGCCACCGGAGTCCATCGACCACTCACCGCCAGCCTGCTGTGGCTCGAACCTGTCGACGGCCCGGACTCCGCAGCCCGCGTCATTCTCTCACTCGATCACTGCATCCTCGAAACCAGCCTGCAGCAGGATCTCGCCGCAGACGTCGCCGCCGCCACAGGCCTCGATCCCGACTGCGTCCTCGTCACACTGACACACACACATGGCAGTGGCTGGATGGCACTCAGCCGCAGCGAATTTCCCGGCGGAAACCTCATCGCGCCCTACCTGCAGGATGTGCGACAAAAAGTCCGCCAGCTGGCTATCGAAACCGCCAGCCGCAGACAACCGGCTGCCGCAGTCATCGGCACAGGCACCTGCAGCCTTGCCAGACACCGCAACTTCTTCGATCCCCTCCGCGGACATGCCGTCTGCGGACTCAACCCGGCAGGCTTCTCAGACTCGACCGTCCTCGTCGCCCGCATTTCCACAGAAAACGGAACACCCCTCGCAACTCTCGTCAATTACGCCTGCCACCCCACAACACTCGCATGGGATAACACTCTGATCAGCCCCGACTACGTTGGGGCGCTCCGCGAAACCGTCGAACAGCACGCACCGGGAATCTGCGTGTTTCTTCAGGGAGCCTCCGGGGACCTCGGCCCCCGCGAAGGCTTCACCGGTGATACAGGCATCGCCGACCGCAACGGCCGCGAACTGGCCTTCGCCGTACTCTCCACACTCCAGTCACTCCCCTGCCCCGGTACGCGCTACGCATGGCAGGAACCCGTGCTCTCCGGTACCTGGATCGGACGCTGGGCCCACGAACCCGTACCCTCGGAAATCAGCCAGACATTCAGCCGCTGGACCTGGCACCGACTCACCGTCAGCCTGCCATGGAGACACGACCTGCCACGCCTCGATGAAACCCGCAGCAGCCGCGACTACTGGCTGGCACAGGAAATCGAAGCTCGCTCACAAAACGATGACGCTGCGATCCGCAATTGCCGTGCACAGGCCGAACAAATGACACGCCAGATCACCCGCCTCGAAGCACTCGCACCCGGACCCGTCTGCCCGCTCAATGTCACCATCGGTATCACCGGCGACTGCCTCTGGTTCTTTGTCCCGGGCGAACTTTACCAGGACCTGCAGATCCAGCTGCGTCAACGGTTCGCACCACACCCCGTATTCGTCACCACACTCACAGGAGACTGGCAGCCAGGCTACATCCCGCCAGCCAGCAGCTACGGTTATGGCATCTACCAGGAAGTTATCGCTGCCACTGCGCCAGGCTGCCACGAACTGCTGATCGAAGAACTGACACGACAGACCCGCCGGCTGCTGGCTGAACACTGCCAGCAGCCCTGATCCAAAAACAACAGCCACCCGTTCCCTACTTCACATCCCCGCCCAGCAGGTGCTGCTGCACAAACTGAATCGTCGCGTAAAACTGAAAGTCCGCATTGTTCTTCTTGCGGAAACCGTGACCCTCGTCCTTCGCCATCAGATACCAGACCGGAGTCCCGTTTTGGCGGACACGAGCCACGATCTGCTCCGCCTCTGACAGCGGCACCCGCGGATCATTCGCACCCTGCACCACAAACAACGGTTTCTGAATCCGACCGGCATTGTTCAAAGGAGCCATCTCTTCGAAAAATGACGCCAGCCGCGGGTCACGCTCATCACCATACTCCACACGCCGCAGGTCCCGCCGATACGACTCGGTGTTCTTTAAAAACGTCCCAAAATGCGATATCCCCACCACATCCAGCGCACAGCGAATCCGATCGTTGTAGTGGAAGGCACAGGCCAGAGTCATATAACCGCCATAACTGCCCCCAGTCACCATCACCCGCTGAGGATCCAGATCCGGCTGAGTCCCAATCCAGTCCAGCAGTGCACCAATATCCCGCACCGAATCCTCACGCCGCAGACCATTGTCCAGCGCTACAAACGTCTTTCCATAGCCGGTTGATCCCCGCACATTCGGGTAAATCATCGCCACTCCCAGCTCGTTCATATAATAGTTGTTCCGTGCCTGGAAAATCGGCCGCGACTGACCCTCCGGCCCGCCATGAATGTTGATGATCACCGGACGCCGACCACTGAAACCCGCTCCCGCTCGATACAGAAAACCACTGATTTCCAAACCATCAAAACTCTTCCAGCGCACCAGCTCAGGCTCCACCAGCACTTCCGGATTCAAACCGCCCAGCTCACTCTCCGTCCAACGCTCAACCCGCCCATCCGACTGCAACACATACACATCCGATGTGGACTTCGCTGAACTAACCGAAAATGCAGCCACAGCACCATCCCGGTGCCACTCCACACCACCAATCACTCCCGCCGGAACCCCCGCAGGCTCACGAATCTCGCCCGTCTCCGTCAGCAGCAGACGCAGCTTCGAAACCCCCGCCTCGTTCGTCTCAAACAACAACTGACGACCGTCAGGAGACAAATCAAAAGACTCCACATCCCACGGAATTGATGTCGTCAGCCACTGAATTTCACGAGTCTCAAGCTGCATACGACCCAGCCGCCTAAACTCACTGCCCTGATCTCCCGTCAAATACAACGCCTTACCATCCGGCACATACTCCACCCCACCCCACGCCACCTGCTCAGCTGCATCCGTCAGCGGCTGCTTCTGACCCGTCGCCACATCCACCAGCCACAGCACCGACTGATTTACTGAGAGATACTGCCGCGCCACCAGGTGCCGGTCGTCAGGAGACCAGTCCACCGCCGACCAGCCACCTCCCTGCAGCTCCGCAATTACTCGCGCCCCACCCGGCTGCAGCGGATCCATCAGCCACAGGTCACGGTCAGTGCCGTTGCGGCGAGTCGTTGCCCAGGCAAAATGAGTGCCCGCACGATTCCACAGCGGCCCACTGTTCTGACTGCGACCGCCATCCGTCAGCAATACCGTCTCACCACTCGCCACATCCCGTCGGTACAGCTGAGAAAACTCGTTGCCACCAGCATCCCGACTGAACACAAAATAGCGACCCTCGCGAGGCTCCCAGGAAGCACCTCCGACAGGCTCGGCATAAAACGTCAGCTGACGCCGCGCACCACCCGGTAACCGCACCTCGTGAATTTGCGGAGTATTTCCGAAACGAGTCGATATCAGCATCTCGCGACGCTGCGGATGCCACGATACAAACGATGCCGATCGCGACTCCGTATATCGCTGCACTCGCTCAGCCAGCGCAGCCGGAATCTCCGGAATCCCCTCAGCCACCAGATTCTCACCAGGACGGATCAGTGCCGTCTGAGCCATTACGGAGGGAACCAGCGACAACATCGCTGCCAGCAGCGAAAGCTGAACGATCCTCAACATCCCGACTCTCCTGACTCAGTGCACAACAACCGCAATCGACGTCTCAATCAACTCCATCAGCCCAACAGCAACCTCGTCCTTCGTACCACGAATCTCAGCAATCGTCTCTGCCTCCGGTGACAACACCTCCACCGCATTCGTCAGTGAACCAATCGCTGATGTGTCGTTCAGCACAATACAGCTGCAGTTCTTCATCCGCAGCTTGCGCATCGCGTTGTTGCGAGGATCCTGCGACTCCAATGCAAATCCAACCACCCAGCGATGCCCCCGCTGTGCACCCAGCTCCGCAAGTACGTCCGACGTTTCAGTCAGCTCCAGCACAATCGGCTGGCCTGTCTTCGTAATCTTGCCCGCGACCCGCTGCTTCGGCCGATAATCACACACAGCCGCCGTCGCAATGACCCCGTCACACTGAGGAAACAAACGCACACACAGTTCACGCAGCTGATCGGTTGTCTCAATGCGATGCACCCGACAGCCCGACGGCGGAATCAGCTCGACGGGGCCCGTCACCAGCTCCACTTCATGCCCCGCACGCAATGCCGCCTCAGCCAGCGCGTAACCCATCCGACCACTGCTGGCATTCGACAGAAATCGCACGTCGTCGATGTATTCGCGAGTCGGACCGGCGGTGATCAATATCCTCATGCACCACACCCCGCTGGTCCTGCCAGAATCCGCTCCATCGCCGCCACAATATCGCCGGGCTCCGCCATCCGCCCCATGCCAGTACGACCACAACTCAGCCAGCCCGCACACGGGCCCACCAGATGCACGCCGTCCTGCTGCAGCTGCTGCACATTCCGCTGCACCGCCGGCTTGTCCCACATGTCACAGTTCATCGCCGGAGCAACCAGCACGGGACAGGTACAGACCAGCAAAGTCGTACTCAATAAATCGTCAGAAAGACCAAGCGCCATACGAGCCAGCGTGCGGGCTGTGGCAGGAGCCACCACAGCCAGCTGCGCTCGATACGCCAAACCAATGTGCTCACCCTGGAAATGTTCCTGCGCACGAAACTGCTGGCTGTGAACCGGACGACCCGTCAGCGCTTCAAATGTCGCCGGTCCGATGAATTCGCGAGCAGACTCGGTCAGAATCACACTGACTTTCGCCCCGCGCTTCACCAGACGACTGCAAAGATCCGCAGACTTCCACGCCGCAACCCCGCCGCTGACACCCAGCAGAATCTCTCGATCCACCAGCACGTCCGACATGGCTCGGTTTCCTCCGACAGCTCCGCAGGTCCGCTAACTCTACAGGATGTCAGCCCCAGGACCACCGTCGTCAGGAGTCAACTGGTCCATCTTGTCCACAAAGGAAGACGTGTCGTCCACTGCCTTCACATTGCCCGATGTGTCCAGATAAATCTTGTCCTGCATAATCTCAGCAACCACGATTTCCATCAGGTTCCGAGTCTGCAGGTCGACCAGCGGTCGAGCCCCGCGATTCAAAGCCACCATCCGCTTCTGAATCAGGGACGACAGACGGAATCGACCGCCTACCTTGCGGACAATGTCATCTTCACGAAATTCGTCAAGCATTGCGAGCCTTCTCCTCCGCTTTCAGTATCTCACAGATCTCGCTGACCGCGTCTTCCAGCCGGTCATTCACCACAGTATATCGATAACGATCAGACTGACTTAACTCCTGAGCCGCAGTTGCCAGCCTGCGCTGTATGACCTCTTCCGATTCAGTTCCACGACTCCGCAGACGACGCTCAAATTCGGCCGCCGAAGGAGCCCTCAGGAAAATCGTAACAGCATCCGGGTACTGCTGCACCACACGCAGTGCTCCCTGAACATCAATTTCCAGGAATGCCCAGCCCCCCTGAGCCCACGCACGGCCCAGCTCCGACCACAGCGTGCCATACAAAAATCCCGAACTGAATACCTCCGCATGCTCTATGAATTCGTCAGCCTGCAAACGCTGCAGAAACTGATCACGAGTCAAAAACCAGTAGTCGTCGCCTTCCTGCTCACCCGGTCGGGGTGGTCGAGTCGTTGCGGAGACAGATTTCACAAGGCGCACCGGAGCAGACTCGACCAGACGACGCACAACCGTCGTCTTGCCACTGCCACTGGGCCCCGACAGGACCACAATCCGCTTCGCCGACTGCTGTTCCATCACCCCACACCAACCCGTCACCACAAAGTCTCACTCAACGTTCTGCAGCACCTCGCGCATCCGCTCAATCGCCGCCTTCATCTCCACCACAGCCAGTGAAATCGGCACATGACTGGATTTTGATCCCAGAGTATTGATCTCTCGGAACATCTCCTGACCGATGAACTCCAGCTTCCGACCCTGCGAACCAGTGCCCCGACACAACTTCAAAAACTGCTCAGTGTGACTGCGCAGTCGAGTAATCTCTTCGTTGACATCGCTGCGGTCCGCAAACAATGCCACCTCACGTATCACGTCCGATTCATTCACATTAACTGCACTTTCATGCAGCAGCTTCCGCACCCGCTCTAAAATCCGATCCCGAAAATCCGTAACGACCGCCGGAGCCAGCAGGACGACCCGATCCACCTCGGTCGAAATCACTTCACACTGACGCTCCAGATCCCGCTGCATCGATTCGCCTTCAGTCCGGCGAAACTCCTCCAGATGATCCAGCGCCCCACACAACACCCGCTCAATCGCAGGCCACAGACCACTCAACTCCTCGTCAGAAAACTCCGTCTCACGAACAACTCCCGGCAACGCCAGCAACTGCGTCAGTGAAACCTCGGCCGAACTGTCACTGCCCAAACCACACAACTGATCCCGATACGCCCGCAGAACGTCAGCATCAATCCGATACTCACCCTGCCCCGATAAAAAACGCACCCGCAATGACACATTGAGTGTTCCGCGAGCAATCCGGGAACGTACCAGCTTCTCAATCTCAGACTCAAACCGCGATACCGCATCCGGCATCCGCACCGACAGTTTCAGATAGCGATTGTTGACAGACTTGATCTCAGCACTGAGATGCACGCTGTCCGTCTGCAGCGACGCATATCCAAACCCCGTCATACTCAACAGCACAGCAGTTGCTCCGAAACGGAAACGATGTCACTTAGGAGCAGCAGGGGCTTCCGCAGCAGGGGCCGCCGGAGCTTCTGTTGCGGCTGGCTCTGCAGGAGCAGCCTCGGTCTTCGCAGGCTCAGCCGGAGCCGGTTCGGTTTTTGCCGGTTCCGCTGCCGCCGGAGCAGCCTCAGTTTTCGCCGGATCGGCTGCCGCTGGCCCTGCTGGTGGTGCTGGTTCCGACTTCGCTGGTTCCGCAGGTGCAGCTTCGGTTTTCGCCGGCTCAGCAGACGCCTTTTCAGCATCAGCCTTCGCCTTCTCAGCGTCAGCCTTCGCCTTCGCTGCCTCCTCCTCAGCCTTCGTCACGTTCTCGCCTTCCGAAAACCGAGTCGAAGTTGTGGCCTCCTGCTTCGCCTGACCACGCATGATCATGCCCAGAAACCCAGCCATCAGAATCCACGAGACCGCCAGACCTATCGTGATCTTAGTGAACACGTCGCCGGCTCGAGTCCCAAATGCGCTCTGACCGCCCATGCCACCAAAGGCACCAGCCAGACCGCCGCCACGCCCGCGCTGAATCAGCACCAGCAAAATCATGAAAAAACTGACCGCCGTCAGCAGGATTGTCAGCAGGTAAATCAGGAATGTCATCTGAAAAATAACTCCCCACCACACCAGCAAAAAACAACTTCACGGTAAACACGAAAAGACGGCACGATGTCCGTCTCTCCGAAAACGAGCACCCCCGTTATTCACTGGCGTGTTCGATTTCCAGTCAGCCAGACAACTTGCGAGCTGCCTCGATGATCGGCACAAAGGTCGAAGACTTCAGGCTGGCACCACCCACCAAAGCACCGTCAACGTTGGGCTGACCAAGCAGCGCCAAAGCATTATCAGGCTTCACACTGCCACCGTAAAGGATTCGAGTTTTTTCGGAAAAGTCGGGATTATAGCGTCGAGCCAGCCATTTGCGAAGATGTTCGTGGGCAGATTCGGCCTGTTCCGGTGATGCCGTGACACCTGTGCCGATCGCCCATACCGGTTCGTAAGCAATCACCGTCCCCGCAGCCTCAGAATCGGAAATACCGGCAAAGGCACCCTCCATCTGACGGTCCAGAACAGTCTCCGTCTGACCCGACTGACGCTCCGATAACTGCTCGCCTACACATAATACCACCGTCAGGCCACCCGCAATCGCCGCCCGCAACTTGCGGTTGATCACAGCATCCGTCTCACCCAGTATCGCACGACGCTCACTGTGCCCAATCAGCACATACCGGCAACCCACGTCACGCAGCATCTCCACAGCCACCTCGCCCGTAAAGGCCCCCGGCGACTCAAAATAGACATCCTGAGCCCCCAGGCGGACAGCACTGCCACCCAAAACGTCTCCCACCGGCAGCAAATAAGGGTACGGAGGACAAACCAGTACCTCAACACCCGGCTCTTCCACAGCAGCCACAGTTGCCAGCTCTGCCGATAAAGCTGCCGCCGACTGACGCAGCGTGTTCATCTTCCAGTTGCCAGCCACCAGATATCGACGCATCACCCAATCCCCAATCCAGACACAAAACACCAAAATCCAAACCAAAATTTCTGCCGCAGAACGACAAATGCAGCTCAGCCGTCCGCCTGGCCACGAGGATACGAACCAAGAATCTCCAGACGATCAGGAGGTATCGATTCCAGATCCTTCAGCGTTTTCTTCACCCGATTCTCTGAAACATGACCCTCAAAATCGAGGAAAAACAGATAGCCCACCTCAGGCTGCCGCAACGGAAATGACTCAATCCACGTCAAATTCACCTTGTTCCGGCGGAATGGCTCCAATGCCTCACTCAAAGATCCCGGACGGTGCGGAATCTGCAGCAGAATCGCCGTCCGATCACTGCCCGTCGGCTCAGCAACAGCATCGCCAATAACCGCAAAACGAGTCACATTGTTCTGGTTGTCCTCAATGCACTCAGCAATAATCGGCACATCATACTGAATTGCCGCCTGACGACTGGCCACCGCAGCCACATTCGGCTTGTCACGGGCCAGCTGAGCCGCCGTCGATGTGCTGGTCACCTCAATCAGACGAGCCTGCGGCATATTCCGCGATAACCAGTCCCGACACTGCGACAATGCCTGCGGCTTACTGTAAATCTCTGACACTTCGCTGCGATCACACCGCGCCAGCAGATTGTGGTGCACATGCACCAGCACTTCACCGCAAATTCGCAGCGGCAAACGAGTAAACATGTCCAGAGTATCCACGATGCGGCCGTCTGTACTGTTCTCAATCGGAACAATCCCAAAGTCCACGTGGCCCCGATTCACCTCTTCAAATACCGTCGCGATCGTACTTACCGGTACCAGATCAGCCGATTCACCAAATCGAGTAATCGCGGCCTGATGAGTAAAACTGAACTGCGGACCCAGATAGGCCACTCGCAAATGCTTGATTCGCTGACGACCAGCACTCAGCATCGGTCGAAAAATCGTCTTCAGCTCGGCAGACGTCAGCGGTCCCTGATTCACACGGTCTATCATGCTCCAGACCAGCTGCTGGTCCAGATCGTTGAACATCGTTCGGGATGGCTGCTGAACACCCCGCATCTTCTCTAAAAACAACGATACCCGCCGATTCAAAATCCCCACCAGCTGCTCGTCCAGACGACTCATCTCAATCTCAGGCGGCAATTGAGCCTCACCGGGATTCGGACGGACCGGTAACCGAACAGACGCAGGGGCAGGCCGGGTCGCCGCAGGGCGAGCCTTCGAGGCTGCCGCAGGGGCCTTCTTAACCACCTTCTTCACAGGTACCTTCGCCGCTGCTTTCCTGGCCATCCCTACAACCAGCCTTCCCAGGTTGTGGCAAAACCCTGCACAGGCCTGCCACCTGATAACTACCACACCGCACACACAAACTACTCGCAAATTGTCGCACAACTTCACACCCAAACTTTTAGCCATGCACGTTTTAGGTGTCAAGCGGGGGCCCCCGCTCAGCCAGATTCCTGACAAAGTCGATCACTTTTCCCCAACTCAGATACCCGGACTGACCCGCAAAGTGCCAAAGAGGCAGCCGCGAGCACGGCAAACAGAAATCTCGGCCGTTGCCAAAATGGCACTTTCAGCCCAGCTCACTCCCGCTGCACTGCCAATTCCGCACCACCGCCACCACCCACTGCCACCAGCACACAAAACCACTCGACACATACCCGAAAAACCACCGAAAAAACCAGTTTTCCCCCGCTTTTCACCGCACTGCTGAGCACAAGTTCATGCTCGCCGGGCCACCCCTAATACCCCCGCAAACCACCACAAAACCCTGCCGAACTCAAATTTCCTCGACTGGTACAAGACGTGCAACCACCTAAAACGACGGCGTTTCTGGCACCCGCCCAAACAGCAGGTCCGCCCACAAACGCTCACCAGGGCACTTACCAACAACGGGTCACAATCACGTCACCCAGCTCCTCTTCTTTCTGCTGACAAGGAACTCGACCATGGCTGTCTCCGGAGAAAAAATCATCGGCATCGACCTCGGCACGACCAACTCCGTCGTGTCCGTCATGGAAGGCGGCGAAGCTCGAGTTATCGCCAACCAGGAAGGCAGCCGGACCACCCCCAGCATCATTGCCTTCACCACCAAAGGCGAAACACTCGTCGGCGAACCGGCTAAACGCCAGTCCGTCACCAACCCCCAAAACACGCTTTACTCCATCAAGCGCTTCATGGGCCGACGGCATCGCGAAGTGGAATCTGAAGAAAAACTGGTGCCCTACAAGGTCGTCGGCGGCTCTGCCGACTACGTCAAAGTCAATGTCCACGGCAAGGAATACACCCCTCCTGAAATCTCTGCCCTCGTACTGCGCAAGCTGAAGGAGGCAGCTGAAAACCACCTTGGCCACAAGGTGAATAAGGCCGTGATTACCGTACCGGCCTACTTCAACGACGCTCAGCGACAGGCCACCAAAGACGCCGGTCAGATCGCCGGCCTCGAAGTGGCTCGCATCATCAACGAGCCCACTGCTGCAGCACTTGCCTACGGGCTGGAAAAAAAACGAGAAGAGAAAATCTGCGTCTTCGACCTCGGTGGCGGGACCTTCGACGTGTCCATCCTCGAAGTCGAAAATGAACTCATCGAAGTGCTCAGCACCAACGGTGATACACATCTCGGGGGAGACGACTTCGACGAAGCCGTCATCGACTACATTGCCGGGGAATTCAAACGCGAGCACAGCATTGACCTGCGCAAAGATCCCATGGCACTGCAGCGACTTCGCGAAGCTTCTGAGAAAGCCAAGAAGGAACTTTCCACCCAGCAGACCACCGACATCAATCTCCCGTTCATCACGGCAGATGCCTCCGGTGCCAAACACCTGCAACTCAGCATCTCGCGAGCAAAGTTCGAAGAACTGATCGACCCGCTCGTCGAACGCTGTCGCCAGCCAGTACTCAATGCCCTCAAGGATGCTCGCCTGAAACCTTCCGACATCCACGAAGTGGTGCTCGTCGGTGGTTCCACTCGAGTCCCCCGAGTGCAGCGCCTCGTTCGCGATATGTTCGGCAAAGACCCGCATCAGGGCGTAAATCCCGATGAAGTTGTCTCACTGGGGGCAGCAATTCAGGGCGGCATCATCGCCGGCGATGTGAAGGACGTGGTGCTCCTCGATGTGACCCCGCTGTCGCTCGGCATCGAAACCGAAGGCGGCATCATGACCACCCTCGTCGAGCGCAATACCACCATCCCAACCACGAAGACCGAAACCTTCTCAACCGCAGCTGACAACCAGCCAGCCGTGACAATCCGCGTCTTTCAGGGTGAACGGCGCATGGCCGGTGATAACCGCCTGCTTGACGAATTCACACTGGACGGCATCACCCCGGCTCCTCGCGGAGTTCCCCAGATCGAAGTAAAATTCGATATCGACGTCAACGGGATCCTCAGCGTTGCGGCCCGCGACAAGGCCACCAGCAAGCAGCAAACCGTCCAGATCAAACAGTCCAGCGGACTGTCTCAGGACGAAATTGACCGCATGCGGAAGGATGCCGAAGCTCACGCTGATGACGACAAACGAAAACAGGAACTGGCGTCAGCAAAGAACGAAGCGTCTTCGCTGATCTACCAGACCGAAAAGACCCTGAAAGAACACGGCAGCAAGCTCGATGCCGGCTCAAAGTCTGCCATCGAAGCCAGCATCGCCAAAGTTCGCTCAGTCTCAGAAGGCAGCGATGCCGCCGCTATCCGCTCAGCAGTGTCCGAACTTACCCAGGCTGCTCATGCACTGGCCCAGCACATGTACGCCGATAAAGGCGGTGCGCAGGGCGGACCGGATGCAGCCGGCGGTCAGGGTGGTCCCGCTGGCGGTGACGACGTCATCGATGCAGAGTTCGAAAAGAAATAATCGAACCACAGCACCCGGAAGAATCTCAGGGGCTCCCTGCCAGCAGGGAGCCCCCCTTTTTTGTATCAGCCAGTGGTCAGTCGCTCGAAAAAATCCCCTTCATTCACCGTCGGACGCTCAGGACGCCCCTTGTAAATCCACGTCAGCTCGCGGTGATTCAAACCCAGCAGATGCAGTATCGATGCATGCAGATCATGCACATGCAGGCGATCCTCCACTGCTCGCAAACCCAGCTCGTCAGTGCGACCAATCGTCTGACCGCCCCGCACGCCTCCACCCGCCATCCACATCGTAAAACCCGTCGGGTTATGGTCCCGACCATTGCCCTTTTCGGACATCGGAGTCCGTCCGAATTCTCCGCCCCACACCACCAGCGTCTCTTCCAGCAGACCACGCTGCTTCAAATCCCGCAGCAAACCCGCCACCGGACGATCACTCGCTCGACACAATCCCGTATGGTTGGCCTCAATCCCCGAATGAGCGTCCCACTTGCTGCCAGCCCCATGATAAAGCTGCACAAACCGCACACCCCGCTCCACCAGCCGCCGCGCCAGCAGACACATCCGGCCAAACACCTGAGTCTCCTTGTCGTCCATTCCGTAAAGCCGCTGCGTCGCAGCAGACTCAGTCTCAATGGCCACCGCCTCCGGAGCATGAGCCTGCATGCGAAACGCCAGTTCATAGGATGCCAGCCGAGCCTCCAGCTCAGACTGCTGCGGATTCTCAGCCGCAAAACGCCCGTTCAGCTCATTCAGATACTGCAGCTTGCTAAGTTGCCGACCCGCCGAAGATCCCTCTGGAGCCGCCAGGTTGGGAAATGGCTCAGATCCCTCCTGCAAACGCACACCCTGATACATCGCCGGCATAAAGCCCGCACTCCAGTTCCGCGGACCATTCACCACGCTCGACTTGTTGTCCTGCATCACCACAAATGATGGCAAATTCCGATTCGCCGAACCCAGGCCCCACGAAACCCAGCTGCCCAGCGACGGACGACCGCCAATCAGCGAACACGTATTCATCTGACAGACACCAGACGAATGATTGATCCCATCAGCCCAGCAGCCACGCAAAATCGCCAGATCGTCCACACAACCAGCCGTCTCCGGCAGCCAGTCCGAAACCCACGCACCACACTGACCGTGCTGTCGCCAGCGCCGACGACTGGCCAGCAGCGGGGAACGAGACTCGCCCATCGGAGTAATCACGTCCCCAAAACTGGCCGGCAACTGCTGACCCGCCAGCTCATTCAGCAATGGCTTCGGATCAAATAAATCCATGTGGCTCGGGCCGCCCTCCATGAACAAAAAAATCACACTCTTCGCTCGCGCCGCATGATGCGACA
>JBJTPZ010000565.1:0-27311 GCA_046075365.1 Planctomycetaceae bacterium | reverse complement strand
GGCTGGCGGCCATCGTTGTGGCGGTCAGTGGACAGTGGTCGGGCGGTTTGGCTCACGCGAAGCCGCGAAGGAAGCGTGGCATTTTCCGTAGCTCGGGCTTTCCAGCCCGAGCACTGTGGTGTAAAAGCCCTGCTGGTTTTGACGGTCTGAACGGCAGAACTCCAGGGTGGCTGGCCCCCTCACCCCCGACCCCTCTCCCCCGTTTCACGGGGGCGAGGGGAGGAATGGTGGTCGGTGGGCGGTTGGTCTCACGCGAAGCCGCGAAGCCGCGAAGGAAGCCGCGAAGGGCAGTTGTTAGTGGCGTTTTTCGAGTACGAGTACGAGTACCGTCCGCCAGGGCGGACTGAGTACGAGTACGAGGTGCGGTTTTGGGGGGATGATGTTTTTGCGTTTTTCGTGCTCGTGCTCGTGCTCGTGCTCGAATTTTGCCCACTCGGTCGCCGGTGTGGCGGGGTGGCGATTTTCGTAGCTCGGGCTTTCCAGCCCGAGCACATCACTGTGCGTTTTTGATTGCCTCGGTGGTCGTTTTCCAGGGTGGTTGGCCCCCTCACCCCCGACCCCTCTCCCCCGTTTCACGGGGGCGAGGGGAGGAAGAGTGGTCAGTGATCCGTGAGTTGCAGGTTGGCGGGTCTCACGCGAAGACGCAAAGACGCGAAGGGAAACCGCACAGGGATTCGTAAATCTCTGCGCAGTGCATGCATTGGCCAGCGTTTTTTCTACACCGCTAATGAACGCTGATGAATGCAAATGAGGTGGAGCCCGGTTCGAGTCGCTCGTCGCTCGTCGCCCGTCGCCCGTCGCCCGTCGCCCGTCGCCCGTCGCCCGTCGCCCGTCGTGCTCGTGCTCGTGCTCGAATTCGCGCCCGTGCTCGTGCTCGAATTCGAATTCTCTGCAGCGTTCTGCCGCTGTGCCTGGCATCCGGAACGCCTGCAGCTGGCTTGCATTCTTCCCTGGTTGCCTGATCACCTACAGCCGGGATGCAGCGCCAGTGAAACACAGCCGTGACTGGCCTGAGCAACTGTGGCGGACCAGTCGGCGAGGTAGCCGCGGACCGTCCGCAATCCGCTCCAGCCTGGCAGTTTCGCTTTGCGAGCGGCCAGGGTGTCGTCGCTGACATGCACGTGAATCAGCCCCTGCAGCAGGTCGAATGAGATTTCGTCACCGTCCTCCACACAGGCGATCGGCCCGCCAACGGCGGCTTCCGGAGCACAGTGGACGCCGATTGCCCCGTGTGACACCCCTGAGACTCGCGCGTCCGACAGAAACGCAATCTTTCCGTCCAGCTCGGGTACTGCAAGGGCTGCCGTCGCGATCAGGACCTCAGGCATGCCGCTGGCCACAGGGCCCAGATACCGCAGAATGATCACGCTGCCAGGCGTAATTCTGCGTTGTTCCACCGCCTTCACAATGTCTCGCGGATCATCAAAGCAGACCGCTTTGCCGGTGAACCGCGGATCCTTCATGCTGGAGACCTTAAAGACAATGCCTCCCGGAGCCAAATTGCCGAAACACACCTGCATGTCGGCAAATGGTTTGTAGCAGTTTTCGCGGCTGACCAGCAGGTCCTGACCGGCGGGCGGCGGCGGCACATCTCGCAGATTTTCAGCCAAAGTCTGCCCGGTGACGGTCAGGCATGACCCGTCGAGCAGTCCATTGTCGAGGAAATGTTTCAGCAGTACAGGTGTACCACCAATGTGGTGCAGGTCCACCATGGTCCGCGGTCCGCGCGGTGCAAAGGATGCCAGTACAGGAGTGTTGCGGAAGATCTGCTGCAGGTCGTGCAGCGTAAAGTCGACTCCCGCTTCCCTGGCCAGGGCCAGAATGTGCAAAACGCCGTTGGTCGAGCCGCCGGCAGCAGCGATGGTCACAGCGGCATTGCGGAAGGCTGCCGGTGTCAGGATGTCGCGCGGTCGAATATTTTGCTGCAGCAGATTGACCATCGCTGTTCCGACGCGGCGGCATTCTGCTTTCTTTTCGGGATCGACAGCGGGGATCGAGCTGCTGGCGGGCAGCATCAGTCCGATGGCTTCCATCGCCAGACCCCAGGTGTTGAAGGAGGCTGCGATACCGCAGCCACCGGGACCTGGGCAGGCCTTGCGGATAATCTCTTCGGATTCGGCATGAGTCATCGCGCCTACGGCGGCTTTGGCCTGGGAATCGTAGACGTCAAGAATCGTAATGTCTTTGCCGTTGTGGCAGCCTGGCAGAATGCTGCCGCCACTGACAATCAGGCCGGGGAAATTGGTGCGAGCCAGTGCCATGGCGAAGCCCGGGCCATTTTTGTCACAGTTGTGCAGACCAATCAGGCCATCGTAGCAGTGAGCAGTCACCACGCACTCAGCACTGTTGGCAATCAGGTTGCGTGACGGCAGACTGGCATTGCCGCCTTCGTGGCCCTGTGAGATGTTGTCGCTGACGCCGGGGGTTCCGAAGGGAAATCCAAGCAGTCCGGCTTCCCGACAGCCGGCGGCGATTTCCTGAGCCAGCTGGTACGCATGGATATTGCAGGTGTTGCCGTCCAGCAGCGGGACACCAATTCCAATCTGCGGCTTTTGGAAATCTTCGGCTGTCATCCCCAGAGCATAATAGAAGGCGGTAATGCCTTTCTGCCATCCGTGAGTCAGTTGGTTGCTGTTCCAGTTGAGCATGGGAGTGAAGACCCGGAGAAAAGTGAGCGTGATACCGACGGTGCTGCGCGGCGGAGGGTGCAGAACCTGCAGCCTTTAAGCCGCGGGAAATCCTAGGCAGAGCACGGGCTGCGGTCGAGCGACTGGCAACCACCTCCGCAGATTCTCAGGTGTTCCCCGCCCGTGGCCGCTGTTTTCCTGTCGCGGCTTTGGCTATGGTAGAGAGCGATTCCCCACATCATTCAGGGTTACCACCATGCAAAACGCGGATTCTCATCAGGCGTCTCAGTCCACCGGTCTGCCCGGAGCGGGCAATGCGATCCCGCCGTGGACTGTGGGTGAGCTGCCGGAACCACAGCCGCTGGGTCTGCGGAATCTGGCCGGGCTGATTGGTCCGGGGATCGTGATGTGCGGGATCCAGATTGGTGGTGGCGAGTGGCTGATGGGGCCTGATGTCACTGCGCGGTACGGCGGTAACCTGATGTGGGTGGCGACCATCGCCATTTTGACTCAGGCGTTCTACAACATCGAGGTTGGTCGTTACGCGCTGTACTGTGGCGAGCCGGTATTTACGGGATTCATGCGAACGTTTCCCGGTCCGCGGTTCTGGATGGCGGTCACGGCGGTGCTGTGTCTGACGTTTCTGATCCCGGGACTGTCCACGAATGCGGCTGTGCTGCTGGCGACGCTGTGGCTGGATCGGATTCCGACGGCGGCCGATACGCTGCTGGTGAATACACTGGTTTTTGTGACTCTGGGTGCGGTGGTGCTGCCAGTGCTGGTGGGTGGCAAGGTGTACAACATGCTGCAGTGGATCATGACGGCCAAGGTTTTTGTTGTGCTGGGGTTTTGCCTGGTGATGGGTCTGTGTTTTGTCAGTCCGCAGGGCTGGTGGGACGTGTTCAGCGGATTTCTGCGATTCGGTAATGTGCCGGTAGCGCTGGAGGGTGGTGGTGAATCGATTGTGAATCTGTTTGGCTGGCGCTGGGAGCAGGGTGTCTGGCCGGCGATTTCGCTGACACACATCGCCACGCTGGGAGCGTTCGCTGGCTACGCGGGTGGCGGCGGGCTGGCGAATTCGGCGTATGGCAATTTTGTCCGTGACAAGGGCTGGGGCATGGGCAGTCAGGTGGGAGCAATTCCCAGTGCTGTCGGGGGTCACAGCATCACGCTCAGTCATATTGGAGCAGTGTTTCCGATGACTGAGGACAACCTGCGGCGCTGGCGTGGCTGGTGGAAGTACATTTTGTCGGACCAGCTGATGGTCTGGGTGCCGGGCTGTTTTATGGGGATGGCTCTGCCGGCACTGTTGTCCATTGGTTTCGCGGCCAATTCGCCGATGTTTGGCAAAGAGGTGCTGTATTCGCAGCCGTTGCTGGCAGCGGACGGCATTCTGCATACGCCGGCATTTGGCCAGTGGGCAGCCGTGGCGTGGGGGCTGTGCATGTTCACTGGGCTGATGGTATTCCTGCCCAGTCAGATGGCGATTGTGGATGATTTCGCGCGGCGCTGGACTGATATTTTGTGGAGCGGCAGTCGGCGGATACGCAGTCGTCTGCAGGGCAGTCAGGCACGCCAGGTGTATTATTCAATTCTTGTGCTGTATGTGCTGTGGACCATCATTGTGGCGGCCTTGTTTCTGCGGTTCCCGGATGCTCCCAAAACCATGGTGACAGTGATTGCAAATGTCAACAATGTTTCGCTGGCGGTCACTGCTTTTCATATTTTGTGGATCAATTGTCGCCTGTTGCCGCCGCCGCTGCGTCCGCGCTGGTATTCACGAGTGGGTATCGCCAGTTGCGGAGTGTTTTACGCGGGATTGAGTGTACTGATTTTCTGGTCAAAGATTTTGCCCATGTTTAGCTGACATTGGTTGCGTCTGCTCGTATTTCCCGGGGGATTGCTGCGATGAACCGGTTGTGTGCTGCGTGCCTGTGTGTGGTCGCCGTGGTTTGTGCGGGGCGGTGGATTGTCGCTGATGAGTCTGATTTGCGGACAGCCGCTGCGGCCTTGCAGAACGCCCCCGCCGCGACTCGCTGTCTGGTTGAACTGAATGAGTATCAGTGGAAGCAGCGATTGCCTGCCGGGCTGGGTCCTGAAGAGCTGCTGGCACTGGTTCTGAAGCCGGATGCTGAACCACCAGCAGAACTGCATGAAACGATCAGGCTGTCCAGTCTGGGTGGTACCGAGAGCATGGTGCAGTTTGGTCGTCGTTCGAGTGTGACAGTGGGGCGAGCGGTCACCGGCCGCGGTGAAGTGCTGAAGAATCTGCAGTCGGTGGAATATGGTACGCTGGTTAAGCTGACTGCTGTGCCGCAGCAGCAGCAGCAAATCCTGCTGTCTTTAAGTTTTGAATCGTCGCGACCACTGCCGGCGACAGCCGACGATGCTCCGGCGGATGTCAGCCAGACCAGAATCAGCACAGCACTGCTGCTGGACCCCGGCAAGCCGGCGATTGTCAGCAGCTTTGACGGCAATCCCGGCAGTGTGCTGGTAGTTACCGTGCGGTCGATCCCTTAAAGTCGACGTGGTGACACAGCCATTTGTGCCGGCCTGGGGAGGAGGCGGTGGGGCAGGTCTTTCAACCACTGTGACGGCAGCCTGCCGCTAAACACGAAGATCCTTCTAAGTCGTGAGACGGCACGTGAGGAATGCAAAAACGCCGTGTTTTTCAGAGAGTGTGCTCGGGCTGGGCAAGCCCGAGCTGCGACGTGTTGCCGGGGGCCTGAATGTCGGATTTGCGTTTCCCTGACCTTTGCGGCAGCACTGTCAGCCCTGGTTTGTTGCAGCTGCGGTCGAAAATCTTCCGGCATTTCTGCTAACGTCAGTCCGAGCTGTACGGCAGAAGTGACATGAGCAGCGAACAGGAAGCACTGGTACGTGAACGAATGACTCGCCACTGGCTGGCGGCCGAGCGATCTGTGCGCGCATTTATTGCGGGTGCGGTGCGATCGTTTGCAGATCGTGAGGATCTGCTGCAGCAGGTGGCTCTGACGGTCGCGCGGCGTTTTGACGAATACGACGAAAGCCGTCCGTTTTTGGGCTGGGTACTGTGGCTGGCGAAGTCGCGGGTCGTGGATTTCTATCGGGCTCAGGGACGTCGGCCGCAGGAACTCAGTGATGATCTGCTGCAAAGTTTTGCTGAGTCACTGGAGCGTCGACACGATCTGAATCCGCGTCGTCAGGAAGCGCTGGAGGAATGTCTGGAGCAGTTGCCCGAGCGGTCTCGCCGGTTGCTGCAACTGAAGTATCAGGACGGACACTGTGCGGAACACATTGCACAGCTGCTCCGGTCGACTCCGGCTTCCATTCGAGTGTCCCTGTTTCGACTCCGAGAGGCTTTGGCACAGTGCATTCAGCGGCGTCTGGCAGCGGGAGGTATCGAATGATTCCGGAAGAGCTGCGACAGCAGATCGATCGCTGGCTGGACGGTGACCTGAGCGATGCCGAGGCGGAGGCTGTGACCTCGGCTCTGCGTAAAGACGTGCTGGCGCTGGAGTATTTCACAGACCGGGCGGTACTGGAGCAGATGCTGTCCGGCAGGCTGTCGAATGTATCGCTGACTGCAGCGGTGGCAGCGGTACCGAGTTCGATCGGCGACAGTGCGGGTGCGGCTGTTCTTGCTGGCCGACGACTGCAGGGCTGGCTGTGGGCAGCGTCTGCAGTGATGTGCTGTGTGGTGATCAGTCTGGTGCTGTGGCTGCCTGCGGTGGCGGCGGGTCCTGCTGAGCTGGTGCGTCTGACGCTGGCCGATTTTCAGCCGGCTCTGGATCGCTGTTACGGAGTGCAGGTGCAGCCGGAGGGCCCTTTGCGACGGTTTGCCGGTCGTCGACGTCAGTTGCAGTCGGATTCGACATTGTGGGTTCGGGAGCAGAGTTTTGTGCAGGTGTTTCAGTCAGCAGAGCAGCGTCTGACGTGGGGTCGTGATGCTGCGGGCGACGTGTGGTTTACGATTGGGGGACGTACTGCGGCGGTGTTCAGGTCAGACGAAGTGCCGCCGGTGCTGCAGGAAATCTGTGATTTGCGGACGCTGCAGCTGCCGACGCTGCTTGAGACACTGCTGCGTGACTATGAGCTGGAGTATGGGGTTCAGGAAGGGGGGCTGAGCACAATTCTGGCGCAGCGGACAGCGGAATCCGGGTCAGCAAAGTACGGTGCGGCCGAGATTCAGATTGAGTCGGGAACGCGGCTGGTCCGTCACGTGTCACTGGAGCGAATTGCGGACGGCCGTCTGCTGGCGGTGCTGAACTTTTCGCTGCGTGAAGTGCGACCGCAGTCTGCTGCACTGTATCAGCTGCGGACTCATTTGCAGACTGATTCGCTGGTCCTGGATCGCGGCAGTCGGACCGGTGCTCGAGCAGATTTGTTGCGGGAATTTCTGCAGCTGCTGCGGAATGTGCCGGCGGAAAACGGGCAGGGACAAGTTCGCTGATCGGTGCTGCGGGCTGGTGTCGCTGGCATCGCTGGTGTATGACGCAATCAGAGGAGAGAGGTGAGATGCGGTGTCTGGCGTGGTTTTTTCTGTTGATGTGGTTCTGTGTTGTGCCCGGTTGGGCTCAACAGCGACCGACGGGAGATGGTATATCTCAAAAATCACTGATTCAGCGATTTGACAGTAACGGCGATGGTCAGATTGACGACGCTGAGCGACGGGCTGTGCGCGGGAAGCTGAAGCAGATGCAGAGCAAACCCGGAGCGATGGTACCTGCTCAGGGAACGAAGCAGATCGGCGATCGGCTGATCACTGAGCTGCAGTATGCATCCAGCGACGGGCAGAAGATTCCCTGTGTACTGTCCATGCCGCAGGGTAACGGACCGTTTCCCGTGCTGGTGACGATTCATGGCGGGCAGGGCAATCGCGACTTTGGTTACATTCGTACAATGGCGGCTCCGAATGAATTGTCTCCGACCATTTCGGCGTTCAATCAGCAGCCCTGGGCCATTCTGGCGATTAGTTATCGAGCGGGCAACGGGGCTCTGTTTGGGATGGAGCAGGATGACGTGATTGCCGGCATTCGTTTCGCGAAGACATTGCCCCGCGTGGATGCCAGTCGCGTGGGAGTGGTGGGTGGCAGTCACGGCGGGCATTTGGCTCTGGTGGCCGCCGAGAAGATGGGACGAGAATTTTTGTGTGTGGCAGCCGGTTCGCCGTGGATGACGGATCCGGTGGTCTACATGCTGGGTGATCCCGCGCAGCCACCGCTGTCGCTGGTGCCTGAGGCGGCGCGAGCAGATCTGGTGCAGAACGGGCGCAGAATTCTGAATGGAATGCAGCGTGGGCGAGGGATGACGGAGCAGCAATTGCGGGAGTTTATTCGGGAGCATTCGATAGAGGCGAATTCAGATCGGATCGCCATTCCCACGTTGTTCCTCACCAGTCGGGGCGATGATCAGGCGCCGCACGTGCTGATCGAGCCGATGATTCGCCGGATGCAGCAGGCGAAGCAGGATGTGCAGGTCTTCACGGCAGAGCGCAGTCCGCATGGTTTCTACTGGGCTCGCACGGTCAGTGCGGCTCGGGACCTGCGTGGTGAAAAAACGCAGGTGGAAGCGGAGGAGGAACTGACGGCGCGGCGGGTCATGATTGAGTTTTTCTCGAAACAGTTTGCTCGCAAGGATGTGAATGGTCAGGCCAGCAGTGCTGAAGCTGACGAGTCGGATGCGTTGCAGGGGCAATTGTCGCGCGGCGGCAGTCGTCGGGGGATATCGCGCAGCAGGTCTGGCGCACCTGTTTCGTCCCCGCCACGGCAGGTACCGAAGTCTTCCGTGAAGCCGATTTCCGCGGTCACGGCGCCGGTCCGGACTGCTGCGGGGATTGTTGTGGGTGAGCAGGCCGGAGCGGTACAGATCTTTCGCGGAATTCGCTATGCGGAAGCCCCCACGGGCGAACTTCGCTGGCAGGCACCGCGACCGGTACAGCCGTGGGCGGGAGTGCATGAAGCCACTCAGTTCGGCGCTCCTGCACTGCAGGGTGAGACGTTTACGCCGCGGAGTCTGCAGAGCGAAGACTGTCTGAGTTTAAACATCTGGAAGCCGACAGATGCCGCAGCTCAGTCAAAGTTACCGGTGCTGTTTTGGATTCACGGGGGTGCCTTTATTCAGGGATCTGGCGCACAGCCTCGCTATGACGGCACCGAGCTGGCGAAACGGGGCGCTGTTGTGGTGACGATCAATTATCGGCTTGGCCCGCTGGGCTTGTTTGCGCATCCGGCATTGACCGCTGCCAGCAAAGCAAATGAACCGCTGGGGAACTATTGTCTGCTGGATATGCTGGCGGCACTGCGGTGGACGCAGCAGAACATCGCGGTGTTTGGCGGTGATCCCGGGAATGTGACAATTTCCGGATCGTCTGCGGGCGGCACAAGCTGCCTGTTCCTGATGGGCATTGCCGAGGCGGAGGGATTGTTCCACAAAGCCATTATTCACAGCAGTGGCGGGATTCGGAATATTCAAAGTCTGGCTCAGGCCGAGGCTGCGGGTGTGCGTCTGGCAGAGCAACTTGGTCTGGGGGGCAATCCAGCAGTGTCTCGGCTCCGCAGCATACCACCCGAGGATCTGGCAGCCAGTGTCGGGAAAATTCGGCAGCTGAATCTGCCGGTTAAGCCGCTGATTGACGGACGTCTGGTACAAGCAGTCCCTGCCGACGTGTTTGCGGAGGGGCGTCAGCTGCGAATACCGGTACTCATCGGGGCGGCGAATGGCGAATCGGGCGCGCGTCAGTTGAGTGACGAAGTGGCGACTGGCGGAGCTTTTGGTTTTCAGCGTCAGCTTGCAGATCACATGCAGCGAGCGGGGCAGCCGGTGTGGATGTTTCAGCTGACCTGCGTACCGCCGCAGGCAAGAGCCAGTCGACAGACCGCCCAGCATGGTGAGACAGTGGCGTATGCTTTCGGAACTTTTGGGCAGTCCCTGGCTGCGCAGTACGGTTTTCGCAGCACGCCGGCGGTGAGTCGTGCGGGGGCCAGCGGGCGTGGCGGAGGACTTGACGATGATGGTGTGGCTACAGAGGATTCCGAGCAGGGGCGACGAATCAGTGCCGCAATGCTGGAGTACTGGGTAACCTTTATGCGGGATGGCAGGCCTGCCGGGAAAGATCTGCCTGAATGGCCGGTTTATACGTCCGCAGCTCCGCGGACGATGGTGTTCGGGAATTCGTCAATCGTGGCGCGTTAGGGGCCGATTGGCTGTTTGTCTGCTGGTGTTCGGTCATCTGCAAAGACTGGTTTTGGCACTGGATGGGAATTCCGGCAGTGCCGAAGATGCAGTAGACTGTGGCTGGTAATGGCTCGTGATTTCGAGACTACGACAAGGGAATCACAATGAATCGCAGCGGCATTGTGGCCATCGGCAGCGGCGTATGTCTGGCGTTGTGTCTGGGTTTCGTGGTTGCCGGTCGCAGCCGTGCGCAGCAGGAGGGCAATGCGGGGCAGTCGCCAGCTGTGGCAGTTCGGCAGGGGCCAGTGCTGCTGGTACCTGGCGAGCATGGCATTGGTCGCTATGTGGGCAATTGTCAATTTACGGATTTGGCAGGTGTTTCAGGTCAGCTGCACAACGGCTCAGACGGTACACCCGCCGAACTGACTTTAATTGCCTGGACCAGCACCAGTTGTCCGCTTAGTCAGAAGTACCTGCCGACACTGGTGCAGCTGCACAATGACTATGCTGCTCGGAAGGTCAGGTTCATTCTGGTAAACAGTGTGGCAGCCGATCAGCCGGCTGAAATGCGAACTGCTGCCGCACGTTTCGGGTCGCCGGTTGAATACGTATTCGACAAAGATTCCAGCCTTGCCGCCCATCTGGGGGCCACCACCACGACCGATGTATTTTTGCTGGATCGGTCGCACACTGTGCTGTATCACGGGGCGATCGACGATCAGTATGGTTTTGGCTATGCGACTGACCAGCCTCGTCGAACATATCTGCGGGATGCCCTGGACGCTGCGTTGCAGCAGCGGTCAATTTTGGTATCGGCCACAGCAGCTCCCGGATGTGTCCTGGAACAAAACTCGAGGAAGTCCATTGACTCTGCAGTGACCTGGTCTGATCAGATTTCCCGGCTGCTGCAGCGGCATTGTGTGGAATGCCATCGCGAGGGTGGTGTGGGCCCTTTCCGGCTGGATACGTACGAAGCTGCCGTGGCTCATGCACCGATGATTCGCCAGGTGGTTGAGCGAGGCATCATGCCACCGTGGTTTGCGGCTGAGCCAAAGGCGGCAGGCGGGAAATCTCCGTGGGTCAATGACAGATCCTTGTCCGATTCGGAAAAGCGACTGCTGGCGGACTGGATCGACAAAGGCACTGTGGCCGGGGATCCGGCGGAGGCACCGATCCCGAAAGTTTTCGCGGACGGCTGGCTGATCGGCAAGCCCGATGCGGTATTCGAGTTTGCTCAGCCGGTGCAGGTTAAGGCCAGCGGCACGATGCCGTATCAGAACATTCTTGTCGAGACGAATCTGGATCAGGATCACTGGGTGCAGGCCATTGAAGTGCGTCCGGGCAATCCGGGTGTGGTGCACCATGTGCTGGTGTTCGTTCAGGGTGCGGACGAATCAGACGGCCCGCGGGACGATGCTGCGGACGAACGTGGCGGATACTGGGGCATCTACGTCCCCGGCAACAGTACTCTGGTTTATCCGGACGGCTATGCAAAACGCATCCCGAGGGGCGCCAGACTGCGTTTCCAGATGCACTACACGCCCAACGGCACGGCGACACAGGACAGTACGCGGATCGGACTGGTGTTTGCGAAACAGGAGCCGCAGCATGAGGTACGCGTGGCGGGGATAGTGAATCGGGGATTTCGCATTCCGGCAGGCGCTGACAATCATCCGGTTGTGGGCAGCATTAAGAATCTGCCGACCGATGTGCAGGTGCTGGCGTTTCTGCCGCATATGCACCTGCGGGGCAAGGCTGCCAGATACGAACTGGTCTCAGCCGGTGAATCTCGCACGCTGCTGGATATTCCGCGGTATGATTTCAACTGGCAGCTGCTGTATCGGTATGCAGAGCCATTAACGGTGCGGGCAGGCGAGACGCTGCAGTTCACCGCATGGTACGATAACAGCAGCGGCAATCCGGCCAATCCGGATCCTGAGAGGGAAGTTCGCTGGGGGCCTCAGACATTTGATGAAATGCATCTCGGTTATGTGGAATATGTGGTGCCCGGAGCGACACCTGGGGAACCCAGTCCGCTGTCGCCGCGGGCACGCCTGCGTGGTGCGCTGCGGAATGCGATTGTGGGTCGGGCGACCGAGGGGGCTGGCATCGGGGACGCGATGTTTCGTCGACTGGATGCGAACAGCGACGGGATTGTGACACGTGACGAAGTGCGAACGGGATATCCGAATAACCCGGCGGCAGCGACAACAATTTTTGATCGGCTGGACAGTGATGGCAGTGACAGTCTGAATCTGCAGGAGCTGCGGCAGCTGTCGGCATTGCTGGGGAGGTAAGAAGGTGCGCTGGCAGGCGAGGAAAATCATGTGCTGTCCGGTTGCTGAAATGCGTTTGCTGCGACTCCCATCGTTGCAGGATGCATGAGACAGTCGTCCAGGGATTCAAGCAGCGGGATCTCTCATGCATCACAAGTTGCAGACGTCGGCAAACATCGCTGGAAAGTCCAGCTACGATCATGAGCACTTCTGCGAGTACTCCGATCTTCAGTCACATGATATATTCAAGTCTCCTGCACAGAGGCTCCGGGAATTGAATCGGAATTCTTGACACAATGTTGCATGCAGGCCTTCAGATGAATGACTTCATTCGTTTTAACCGAATGCTCGCGGCGTGGATTCTCTGTATTGCATGCTGCTGCTCAGCGTTCTCGGATGACTTGCCCTGGTCTGTCGCTGGTCCGCACGATGTTGGGACGATTACCGGCATTCAGCTCCAGAATATGAACTCTGGCAGGACAATGGAAGTGCTGGTGCGATACCCCAAAGGGCCAGGACCGTACCCACTGGTTATCTTCAGCCACGGGGCGTTGTCAAACGAGCAGGCCTTCGGTGCGGCCAGCGAGCACTGGGCGAGCCATGGTTACATTGTAATCCATCCCAAACATGCAGACGCACGAGAAAGCGACCGTTCCCGGGGCTTCGATGGTGGCCAGTCCGCGGTTTCCACAACATCAAGGAAACCGCTGATCCGTCGCGGTGGCGGAGTTGGCCTGGGAGCCTTTGGTGGTGCGAATTCTGGTCAAGGCCGCATTGAACGCATCAGGGATGTCACCCACATCCTTGATGCTCTGGACCAGCTCGAAGCACAGATTTCTCCACTCAAGGGAAAACTGAAGGTGGACGCCATCGCCGTTGCGGGGCATTCATTGGGAGCCTATGTCGCTCAGTGTCACGGAGGCGTGAAAACGCTGGTCGATGGCAGACTCGCTGATTTGTCCGATTCACGAGTGAAATGCGTTGTCCCCATTTCGGCGCAGGGCGAGAGCCAAAGCTATGGGCTGACTGCGGACAGCTGGATGGAAGCACTGACGCCAGCGATGCACATCACCGGAACGCGCGATCGTTCAGCGCCCGATCGGCCGGGAGGACCGATGGGAGATGTGAAAAACAAGGTCATGCCGTTCGAACGCAGTCCGGCAGGAGGCAAGTATCTGCTGACCATCGAAGGTGCCACGCATGTTTCTTTCGGCGGCAGGCTGGGAAATATTCGCGGCAGGGTTAATGCGGGCGATTTGACAAAGGTTGTAAGCCTGGTGTTTCTTGAAGCCTGGCTTCGGGACGACGCGGACGCGAGAGCCTGGCTCGATGGTGAGGCGTCCGTCGACTGGCTCAATTCTCGGGCGCAGCTGAAGCGAAAACTCTGACACCTTCTTTCATACGAGCACCACCATGAACGTTAATCTCGCATCGACGATCGCTGGAATCATCATGACCCTTGCACTGTTCCCCTGCACCCAGGTGCTTGCTCAGTCGGTCTCCGATCGATTTGAAAAGCTCGATCAGGACGGCGATGGCAAACTGAGTGCCGCCGAGGCGGGAACACTTGGCTTTTTCAAGCCTGCCGATGCTGATCGGGACGGATTTGTGACACGGGAAGAAGCTCAGTCCTTTGCACAAAAAACCAGTTTGCGTCCCGCGCCCGATCCCGGTCGCCGCACGGGTCTTGAAGGAGACGGGGCAACACCTGTGTTTCACTGGCCCGTGGACGCCATCCGGATCTCTGAGGCTGATTGCCCGCTGGAGACACTGGAAGCCAAAGCCTCAGACGGCAGAAGCATTCGCGTGCCGTGGCGTAAACCACAGGGAGCCGGTCCATTTCCGGCAATTGTTTTTGTGCATGGCGGGCTGACTCAATTTCCCGAGAACAGCCTGCGGCAGCATCTGACGGACAACCCGGTGATCACTCGATTCCTTGCGCGGGGGTATGCAGTGGTGATGGCTACGTTTCGTAACTATGGCCAGGATGTACAGTCGCGAGGTCCGATCGAGGATGTTCGAGCGATTGTGCAACGGACAGCAAAGCTGCCCGGTATCGACCGTGACAGAATCGCCCTTTACGGCGGCAGTGGCGGTGGCAGCATCGCGCTTGAACTGGGTGGCGATTCGCAGGTACGGGCCATCGTTGCGGGAGAACCGGCAACTGTGCTTTACACCGGGATGCTGACCACCGGTGAGTATGCCCCGCGACTTGAGATGATGGCCAGACCTGAGAAGTACTTCACCTCGGAGCTGCGGGCCCGCACCCTCGCGAAGCTAAAAACAATCCGCGTTCCGGTGCTGATCCTGCACGGGGACCGTCATGATCTGCACAAACTGAACAAGCCGCTGTTTCTGCCCCTGATGCAGGAAGCCGAAATTGAGGTCGAGTATCGGGAGTACGCAGATTATGGCCACGGCTTCTACTTCGGAGGCGGCGAAGATCGCTGGGGCAAAGGGGCGGACGAGACCGTGGTTGAGCAGGTGGTTGCCGATGCTGCAAAGTTTTTGTCGTCAGCGATGCAGTGACTTGCGCAGCAACCGGTCGGTACTGCGAAATTCACCTTTCTTTGATAACATCCGGGACGTTTCTGCGGCAGTTGCACTGTATATCGGTAACGGCTGGCCTCAACGGTCTGGCGCAGCGGAGTCTGTCCGGCGATGTCAATTTTTCCACGACTGGTTGTGCTGCTGAATCTCTGCTGCGTGACTGCGGTGCTGGTGGCTGTGGTGCTGCATGAAACAGCCGCCCTGGGTGCCAGGCCATCGACGGCGCTGCGTGTGGCATTGCTGCAGGAAGATCTGCCGGCTGTGCGGCAGGCTGTGGCAGCCGAACGTCAGCGGCTGGGAGATAAAGCGGGCGAGCCCGAAGTGCCTGAGCAGTATCGGGAGGTGCCTGCGTCGGCAGAACTGCTGACCTCCGCTGAAGCTCAGCAGGGCTTTGTGCCGCACTTTGGAACGCTGGAAAAACTGCGTTGGTGGAAAGTGCCGGTGGATCCGACGGCACTGACGGCACCGCTGCGTGAGCCGGCGACGGTGATTCGGGGCAGCGTGGCGGCCGTGCGGGCGGGGCTGGACGGAGCGGAACGCAGTCTGCAGGTGGCTGAAGATGCGGCTCAGTTTCTGCTGTGGGCGCAGGAGCAGGCCGGCAGCGGGGGTTTTCCGTTTCCTGCAGCGATCGGTACTTCGAAGGATCGAGCCATGCAGGTGGCCTCGCGGTTTCTGCAGCGGGCCAGGAGTGAAGGGCGGCTGGCTGAAGTCGTTCGCAGCGGCTGGGCTGTGAATGATCTGGGCGATGGGGGGCTGCAGTTTGACAATGGTGAATGTGGTGTGGCGATGTTTGAGCTGTTCGAACTGACCGGGGCTGAGCGTTACCGTGCGTCAGGCTGTCGTGCGGCTGACTGGGCTGCATCGCAGCCATTGTGCATCAACTGGAATTACAACAGTTTTAGTGTCTGGCTGCTGTCAAAGGCCTTTGCAGCCACAGGGGAACCACGATATCTGGAGGCAGCAGTGCAGAAGGCCCGTCTGGGGGTGATTCCGGGGCAGCTGACGGAGGGTCCGCATGCCGGTCGGTGGGTTGATCCGCACAATGCTCGAGCAGTCTATCATTTTATCATGATGCGCGGCCTGACGCAGCTGGCGGCAGTGATGCCTGCGGATCATCCGCATCGCGCGGAAGTCGTGGGTGCCCTGCAGCTGGGTTTGCGAGTTCGCAACAGCGAGATTCTTCGTGCAGGTGTGATGAACAAGGACCACCTGGTCGAAGCATTGCTGCTGGCACGGCAAGTCTTTGCGGGAGACGCGAATTTTCTGCGGGAGACGCAGACTGTCGAGGCCTGGCAGGCTGTGGGGCGGCTGATCGCTGCGGAATATCGCGGTGGCAGGAAACCGCTGGGACCTTGCGGGTGGGGCCAGTTTTGTGCCAGCGTTGTCAGGCCGATCTCAGGAGCTGCAGCACCTTGAACACAACGAACGACAGCAGGCTTGTGACATGGAGACGGCTGCGACTGCTGATCGTGGTCGTGGTGGCGGGGCTGTTGCTGACGCGGATTCATGAGCGACGTGCCGCTGCGGCTCGCGAGGACCAGGCGACAGCTGCGACAGCCCTGGGTCCTGGCGATCACACTCGCCGTGTGCGGGTGGGCTCAATTGACAGGCGGTACCTGGTGCACATTCCGCCAGGTTATGATGGAAAGCAGAAAACACCTGTGGTTCTGGTGTTTCACGGTGGCGGAGGCAACCCTGCAGGGATGGTCCAGCTCTGCGGCATGAATGCCAAAGCCGATCAGGCCCGGTTTATTGTGGTGTATCCCTATGGAACGGGCAGGCTGGCAGACAGCCTGCTGACATTCAACGGGGGTGAATGCTGCGGTTATGCAAAGGACATGGAAATTGACGACGTGGGCTTCACGAGGGCACTGCTGGATGATCTGGCTAAGGTGGTAAAGGCAGATGAGGATCGAGTGTTTGCCACGGGGCTCTCCAACGGCGGCATTATGTCACATCGTCTGGCAGCAGAGTTATCGGACAGAATTGCAGCGATTGCTCCGGTGGGCGGCCCGCTGATGCTGGAAACACTGCAGAACCAGCGAGCTGTGTCGGTGATGCATTTCCATGGTACGAAGGACGAGTATGCACCTTTTGCGGGCGGATCCGGCAAGGGTTTTCTCGGTCGGAACGGGATTACATCCTTTCGTTCTGTGACATATACGATGGACAGCTGGGTGCGGGCTAACGCGTGTCAGCAGCAGCCGGACGTGCGGGCATTGCCGGACCGTGCGGACGATGGCATGCGAGTAACTCAGAAAACGTGGTCAGGCGGTCGTTCGGGTAGTGAAGTTGTACTGATTGAGATCGAGGGCGGCGGTCACACGTGGCCGGGGCAGCGTCCTGTCGTTCCGCAGCTCGGGGAATCCACGCGGGACATTTCCGCGAATGACATGATGTGGGAATTTTTCCAGCGTCATCCGCGTTCGGGTACTTTTCGGGACAAGCAGAAAGCGAAGCGATGAATTTCCTGCAGATTTCTGTGCTGGCGTTTCTGATGATTCCGGGTGTGCATCCGGTGTCTGCCGATGAGGCGCCGGGTGACGTTGCCTGGGTGACTCGCGAGGTGCGTGCACCGCGTGTTTCCTTTCATACCTTCGACAGTGCCGCGGCGAAGTCGAAGGTGAGTTATCACCTGTATTTGCCGGCAGCGTATGAGCGTGAGCCCGAGCGGCGATTCCCGGTGGTGTACTGGCTGCATGGATCGGGAGGCGGGCTGGCCGGAATTGCTCAGGTGGCTCGCAGCTTCGACGCCGCGATCGAGTCGGGCAAAACTCCAGCGTGCCTGGTCGTGTTTGTGAACGGACTGGTGGAGGGGATGTATGTGGACTGGAAGGACGGATCGGTTCCTTTGGAATCGGTCATTATCCGGGAGCTGCTGCCGCACATTGACAAGACATACCGAACGGTGCCGCAACGTGAGGGGCGGGCGCTGGACGGATATAGTATGGGCGGCTACGGCGCGGCGCGGCTGGGCTTCAGTTATCCGCAGTTGTTTCGGGGCGTATCGATCATGGGTGGCGGGCCTTTGCAGGCGGAACTGATACAGGCTCCGCGGGCCGGCCGTCAGCGTGCCGCAGAATTGCTGCAGCGAGTCTACGGCGGTGATCAGGAGTATTTTCGTTCGGTGAGTCCGCGGCGAATTGCGGAGCGGAATGCCGAGCAGCTGAAGAGCGGGCTGGTGATTCGACAGGTCTGTGGAGACCGTGACGAGACATTCGGCGTGAACCGCCAGTTTCATGAACATCTGGAGGGCCTTGGGATACCTCATACGTGGCAGGTGCTGTCGGGTGTCGAACACAATCCACTGGCGACGATTGAAAAACTGGGAGACAGCAACTGGCCCTTTTACAGGGAAGTCTTTGAGAGCTCGACGGCGAATGTGGCGACTGCCGAGGCGGATTTTGAGCTGACACTGCAGGTGGGTCAGCGGCAGCGGCGGGCGGTGGTGGTCAATGCGGCGATGGATGGCAGCCGGCGACCGGCGGTACTGGTGCTGCATGGCGGAGTGGGCAATGCAGCGGTGATGCGCGCCAATTCAGGGTTCGATCGAGTGGCTCGAGCGGAGGGTTTCATGGTGGTGTACGCAGAGGGGACGGCCTTTGCGGGCGACGAGCGGTGTGCCTGGAATACCGGGCATCTGTTGCGTCGTCAGGTGCGTGACAGTGACGACATCGCGTATTTTGATGCGTTGATTGACAGGCTGACTCAGTCGCATGGAGCGGATGCCGAGCGGATTTACATGACGGGCGGTTCAAATGGCGGGATGATGACGTTTGTGTACGGTGTGGCTCGAGCGGAGCGGCTGGCCGCGATTGCTCCGGTGGTGGCTGCGATGTTCACGTTTGACACAGAGCCGGCGGTACCGCTGCCGATACTGCTGATCAATGGCGGGCGTGACGGGGAGGTTCCGCTGGAGGGCGGCATGAGTCGCAATGTGCTGGTGAGTCGAGCACAGCAGACACCATTCAGACCTCATGCAGAGACGGTGCCGTTTTGGGTACGAGTGAACCGATCGGAGACTGAGGGGCGTGTGACGCAGGCGGGCTCAGTAACGACGACGGTGTATGCGGCGACGGAGGGTGGGGCGGTGACGGAGGTGGTGGTGGATTCGGAGGGCGGTCATGGCTGGCCCGGATCGCGTGCCCGCCGCGCTGAGAATGCTCCGATCAGTGCCTTTTCGGGTGCGGAGCGGGTGTGGGAGTTTTTCAGGGACAAACGCCGTGGTGGGCGAGGGCTGCCGAATTGAAGCTGACCTGGTCCTAAAAAAACGCATGTCGACAGATGAAATCCTGCTGCTGATGTGCGATGATCGGTGGTGTGAGATCGCCGCCTGTCTGCTGACTTTGTTGTGGGCCGCATGTTTCTCTGTAATGCAGGGGGGCGAACTGCGGCTGGCGGGGGTGTATTTTCGGATCACATGGTGCTGCAGCGACAGGTACCGGTGCGTATCTGTGGGCAGGCTGCTGCCGGGGCTGCGGTGTCGGTGTCGCAGCCGCAGGCTGTGTGGTATGTATGTAGTCAGCGTGGCAAATACAGGCTGTTTTTGGCAAGTGGGTTGCCGGTTGGGACATTCAGGCCAGACTCAGGTCTGATTCCGCAGGACCAGATTCGCAAGTGACTGTTTTGGATTGTCGAATGGTTCCTGCAGCCAGGCAGGCGCCATGGTTGTGCAGTGTTGCCTGCGATCAATCCGTTTGTTTTGAGCTGGTGAAATTCAATTGAACAGTGATGGGGAGTGATTTATGGCTCATACTTTGACGGCAATTTTTCAGGCTGTTGACCGTGATTTGACGCGAGGGGAACGGGCATTCCTGCAAACTCACTGTCCTGATGCGAAAGTCACAGATGAAATTTTGTTTTTGCACCTTGAAGAGACGAAGCTGAAACAGCCGGGTGATATTCTCGCGATGCTGCGTCAGGGGCTGGATGCCGGTTTTTCAGAGCGCAGCAATGGTGATCGTCACTACTGGGTTCGACTCAGCCAGGCTCCGCCGGCGGCCTTTGAGCAATACAATCCTCGCAAGGGGCGTCGTCTGTACGACTGGATTCCGGATGAGAGCGGACCGGGGGGTGTTTTTAAGGTGGTGCGGATTCAGCCTGACTTATTCGATCCCGGCGACCTGACGGAACCAATGGCAGATCTGGTGCTGGCAAGGCAATTGCTGCAGTCCGGGGACCTCAGTCTGCTTTTCATGGCAAACTATGCCAACCAGCTGGAGGTGAATCGCAGTATGGCGGTTCCATTGACATTACTGCGAGAACGCAGTGTGGGCAGGCGACTGGCGCGACTGTTGAGCGTGGATTGCCCAATTTTTGAGATGCTGACACGCGAGCAGCGGCGGCTGCTGGATGAGGACGTGAACTGGGTTCCCGACAACTGGCGATTGTCAGTTGTGGCTCTCTCGCTGCTTGCGCTGGAAGCGTTTCAGAACGGAAGTTTGTTCGCAGGTGAAGACGAGTGGCATGACGAAGAGGATGCCGAAATCACGGCGGATGCAGGCACGGACGAGGTGGCTGCGGAACAGGCACAGAACGATGAACTGGAGTCGAAGCGGCAGTTTGCCGAATCCGCAAGCTACATGGTTGACTTCGCTGCTGATCCAAGGAGCACAGCCGCCAAGATTCTGATGCTGATGAAATCCGGAACCGATCAAGATCTTAAGTCGGCCGTATTTTCACTGTGGTATTTAAAACGGCAGGTGCTGGGTACTCAGTACACGGACTTGCCCGCTCGGACCATGGAACGGATGCTTGAACTGACGCACAATCCGTCGCTGCTGGTATCGCTTTTGAGCGAAATCAATTCTGGTGACGAAGGGATGTTTTAGTTGAGGTAACAGTGTGAGGAACTTGCAGATTTTGTGCTGTTGGGTGGTGCTTTTATGTTTTGCCTGCAGCGTATTTTTTCCGGCTGAGGGATATTGTGTCGGGTGTCGGTCGTCAGTGTTGTTTGTGCTGGCGGGTGATTCGACCGTTACGGATGAATCCGGCTGGGGTGCTGGATTTCGGGAACTGCTGACGGCGCAGGCGAGCTGCACCAATTTGGCTCGCAGCGGCCGCAGCTCGCGCAGTTTTCGAACGGAGGGCTGGTGGGACCGGTGTATTGAGTGTCGACCGCGGGTGATATTGATTCAGTTCGGGCATAATGATCAGCCAGGGAAGGGGCCGGAGAGGGAGTCTGCAGCGGACGGTGCATATCGTGAGCATTTGCGGCGGTACGTCGCCGAGGCTCGTGAAGCGGGGGCATTGCCTGTGCTGGTAACACCTCTGACGCGTCGTCGCTGGTCGGCGGACGGGCGGATTGAGCCGACTCTGGCGGAATATGCGGCGGCGGCACAGGCGGTCGCTGCCGAAACTCAGGCTCCCCTGATTGACCTGCATACTGCCAGCATCAGGCAGTGTGAGCAGATGGGGGCGGAAGCATTTCGGGCGTTTGAGCCGATGCTGTTGACCGGGGCCGATCACACGCATCTGAATGCTGCCGGGGGACGTGCCGTGGCTGCACTGGTGGTGGAGCAGTTGCAGTCGGTGCTGCCGCAGTATGCAGACTGTTTTGATGGGGAGCGTCTGGTTCAGTTTCATAAGCCCCAGCAGTGGCAGCGAAGGCAGCGGTCCGGAGATTTGCTGCTGGAGGCTGATGATCGTGTGATTTCGGTACGACAGCGTGAGCGGCTGGTGCTGGCTTACAACATGGTTGCTCCGGCACTGCCTGAGGGGCTGGATACGAAGTTGCAGCGGAGCGGTTTTCTGCACCCGGTGGTCAGTCCTGCGGGGGCAGTGGTCACAGCGGCGTATCCGGCTGACCATGCTCATCAGAACGGGATTTTTGCGGCGTGGACGAAAGCCAGCTGGAATCAGCGATCACTGAATTTCTGGGATCTGGCAGCTGGGACTGGACGAGTCCTGCACTCGCGAGTGCTGAGTACAGCAGCAGTGGCGGCAGGAGTCAGTTTTGAGGTGGAGTTGGTGCATCGTGCTGAGCAGCAGCCGGTGGTGGATATTTTGCGTGAACGCTGGCGGGTGCTGGTGAGAAGCTCGGATGATTCGTGTCATGATTTCGAAATTGCGTCGGTGCAGCAGAATCAGACGACATTGCCGCTGCAGCTGCTGCAGTACCACTACGGCGGTTTTGCTGTTCGCGGACCTGTGGAGTGGCTGCTTCCAAAGGATGCCGATCAGGTAAGTCTGGATGCGGAGTCGGGGACGGGAGCGAATATACTGAATGATGCCGGGTCAGCTCGTGAAGCGGCCAATCATCAGCACAGTCGCTGGGTGGCAATGACGGGCGTGCAGGGCGGACAGCCGGTGACAATTGTGATGCTGTGTCATACGGACAACTTTCGGGCGCCGCAGGCGGTGCGAGTGCATCCGACGAAGCCCTATTTTGTGTTTTCACCGGCCGTTGACGGTGATTTTGTAATTGAGGCGGGCAAGCCGTTTGAATCGCGTTATCGCTTCCTGGTGCTTGACGGTCTGCCCGACTCAGAGCAAATCAGCGCGGTGTGGAACAGCTGGAATTCTGATGCCGGGACATTGCCCTGAACGGCTTCCTGCGGCCCGCAGAACAACTTGCAGCTTGTACTGCGTTTGCTCATGCTGGCAGAGCGGCGAACCGTCTTATTTCAGCGGCATGCCGGGTTCAGGACGACCGTTGGTCGTCAGAATCTGAAAATGATGGACAGCGGCAGCGGCGGGATGATCGCTGGTCCAGACGATGCGATGATCAGAGGTCACCTCGATCATGGAAACTCCGGTTGCAGCACCATGGCTGCCGACGACGGTATTGCCACTGGCCAGTCGCTGAGAGCCGCACGGGTCTTTGAACTGATTGCCGACATGGGTGTTGTCAACCTTCCAGACGACGTGGCCGGCCGGATTAAGTTCGACCACTTTGTTGCCGTGTGTGAGTGAGGCAAGAGTGTTTCCGTTGTCCAGTCGAATCGCTGTGAACGGCCAGTTTTCTGCGGGCCTGCCACCCAGTTCAGGCAGGTCAGTCGTCAGTGTTTGTACGACAGTCCCGTCGGGGCGGTATTCCTTGATGCTGAAGGCCAGCAGGTGCGGCACAAGGTAGTTGCCGTTGCGCAGCTGGCGAGCCATCCGGGTCTGCATATGAGCGTTATCCGTTTCAGGCAGCAGTGGCACGTTCAGTACGAGCTGACCGGCAGAGTTGATTTCCAGCAGTCGCGGCCGGGGTCCGAGCTCAGTGACCAGAGTATTGCCGTTGTACAGTCGCTGGGCGGTCCCGATCTCTTTGTTTTCGGCGCTCAGTTTCCATTCGAAAACGATCTGTTTTTCGCGGGTGACTTCCTGCACTGCGTCGCCCCAGGCAATCAGCACGTTGCCGTTCGGCAGAACGAAACCGTCTCGTGAACGTCCCCGGTATTCCCAGATCACCTGTCCGGCTTCATCGATAATTGCCGTGCGATTGCCGAATACGATGTAAGAGTGTCGCAGATGGTCTGAGCCATCGGCAGCCGGGACTTCCGACCCGCCGCAGGCACCAGAAGACAGCGTCGCGAAACAAATCAGCAGGGCGAACAGACGTAACATAAGTGTGGTCCAGACGGAACAAAGCAGAAGATAACCGGGACGGGTTCGCAGTACGACTTATTCGTCCGGGTCCTCAGTGTGGTAGGCCAGCAGGCTGGTGATCTGCAGCGGCTGCAGACGCTGACGTGCCTGCAGGAACGTCAGTTCGATCACACAGGCGGCCCCGACGACGGTGGCCCCCAGTTCATCCGCCAGCTTGCGACAGGCTTCGACCGTTCCTCCGGTAGCCAGCAGGTCATCCACCAGCAGGACTCGATCGCCTGGCTGCACGGCGTCCGTATGGATTTCCAGAGCATCGGAACCGTACTCGAGGTCATAGCTGAACTGGCGAGTCTGCCAGGGAAGTTTTCCGGGCTTGCGTACCGGTACGAAACCGGCATTCAGCTCCATCGCCAAAGGAACCCCGAAGATAAACCCGCGCGCCTCAGCGGCCAGTACCCTGGTAATGCCGGCATTGAGCCATGGCTGTGCGAGTTGTCGAGTGACTTCCTTCAGTGCGGCGGGTGAAGCGATCAGTGGAGTGATGTCTCGAAACATGATACCCGGTTTTGGAAAGTCCGGGACAGCACGAACAAAGCTGCGGAGATTCATTTGTAGCGGACCTGGGTTGCAGAGGGTTTAGGCGACGAGCAGCAGTGGGCGGCGACAGACCAGCAGAGCAGGCGTGGCTGAGCCCGGCTGGTCTGCCGGGAGTGTACGGTTTTGCCGATCGTTGTTCACGTGAGCAGGGGGGCATCGCCGGCAACTTGAGCTGAAAAGGGGGGTGTGGCAGAAAGTTCACAGTCTGAAGCCCCGATTGTAACGATTGCACCGGCTCGCACCCATCCGACAACGGCATTCCGGCATTTTGTTGCGCCAACTCAACGACATGGTGCCTGAGTGCGACCTAACGTTTTGCCAGATTCGCCGCAACTGCCTGATCGGAAAAGTCATCATCTGTGCCGTCGTTTGACAGCATGTGGTGTTCCGACAGCCGTCGGGATGCAGCATCGAAACTGCGATTGCAGTTCATACAGCTTGATTTCCTTTCTTTAGTCTGCCGACGAGCGTGAAGGCTCGTCTCTGGGGGGGTCCAGATGGCTCGTAATTCTTCCGGTTCGCTGCTTGTTGTTGACGATGACCGCCACATTCAGAATGCCATGGCCGATTATCTGCGAGGGCTGGGGCATCGCACGGAAACGGCTTCGTCGTGTCTGGAAGCACTGGAGCGGATGGAAGAGTTTCCATTTGAAGTCGTCATTTGTGATGTGAATCTGCCTGACAAAGACGGCTTTCACCTGCTGCAGTGGGCTCGCGAGCATGCTCCTGAGACCGCCATCATTTTGCTGACAGGTTTCGGCACGATTGAAAGTGCGGTGGAAGCCATTCGAATGGGGGCTTTCGATTATCTGACAAAGCCGGTGATCGACGAAGAACTGCGGTTCTCGATCGAGCGAGCCATTGGCCAGCGACAGATCATGGAAGAGAATCGCAAGCTGAAGGCTCAGCTGACCGAACGATACGGACTGTCGAGCGTAATCGGCAAGGACTACAAGATGGTCCGCATGTTCGAGCTGATGGAAAGTGTGGCGGACACGAAAACAACGGTGCTGATTCTGGGAGAGAGCGGCACGGGCAAGACGATGACGGCTCGAGCCCTGCATCACCTCAGCAATCGCCGCGACAAGGCCTTCGTGGAGGTGGCTTGCGGAGCACTGCCGGAAACACTGCTGGAGAGTGAATTGTTCGGTCACATGGCCGGCTCATTCACCGGAGCAACTCATGATAAAATCGGTCGCTTCCTGCAGGCTGATGGAGGCACTCTGTTTCTTGATGAAATCGCCACCGCTTCGCCGGCACTGCAGGTGAAGCTGCTGCGAGTGTTGCAGGATCGTGAATTTGAACCGGTTGGCGGCAATGTGACTCACAAGGTTGATGTGCGTCTGGTGCTGGCAACGAATGTGGATCTGGAGCAGGCGGTGCGTGAAGGCCGCTTCCGGGAAGACCTGTACTACCGCATCAACGTGATTACACTGACTCAGCCTGCACTCCGCGATCGCCTGGGCGACATTCCGCTGCTGGCGAATCACTATCTGCAGATCTTCAGCGAACAGACCGGTCGACGCATTACTCAGATCGAAGAAGCAGCGATGCAGGTCCTGCAGCATTACCACTGGCCAGGCAACGTTCGCGAACTTGTGAACGTGATCGAGCGAGCGGTGGTGCTGTGCCGCAACGGTGTGATTACAGCGGCCGATCTTCCTGAGAAGCTGTTTGCATCAGCGGAAAGCCGGGCGAATGTCACGGCCCATCTTGGCAATGCACCGCTGAAAGTGGCGCTGACTCAGCCGGAACGGCAGCTGATCATCCAGGCCCTGGAAAGCACGGGCTGGAATCGCCAGAAGACTGCTCGAGCCCTGGGAATCAACCGCACGACTCTGTACAAAAAGATGAAACGCTACGACATCGACTTTGAGTCTGTCTATAAGCACATGTGAGTGTTGTGGCCCGCGGGCCCGCACTGATCTGACCGAGGCTGACAGCCGGACCTTTGCGGGTCCGGCTGTTCTGCATTCCGCCGCGAAGATTGCGGTCGGCTGCGCTGCTGTTACACTGCTTCATCACGTGCTGTCGCACCTCTGATCAGAAAGAGCGGTGTTTTGTGCAAAGCAGGATTTTGCGGTTGTTTCTGGTGCTGCTTTCAGGCTGTGTTCTGCAATCGGCAGAGCTGGCTGGTGCTGATCCTGCTGCGCATCAGGCAAAACGCCCCAACGTGCTGCTGATTTTGTCGGATGATCAGGCCTGGACGGATTACGGCTTTATGGGGCATCCGGTCATCCGGACACCCCATCTGGATCGTCTTGCATCAGCGAGCGCGCTGTTTCGTCGTGGCTATACCCCAACGCCGCTGTGTCGCCCGTCGCTGATGTCGATATTGACCGGTCGGTACGCACATCAGCACGGCGTGGTTGGAAATGATCCGCGGCCGGACAAAAGACTCAGCGACGATGCATACGCGGCACTTCGAGAACAGCTGATCTCAAAGGTGGATCAGGTCCCAACGCTGCCGCGGCTGCTGTCATCCGCTGGTTATGCCTGTCTGCAGACAGGGAAGTGGTGGGAGGGTAACTGGCGACGTGGTGGTTTCACCGAGGGGATGACTCGCGGGTTTCCCGAACCTGGCGGGCGTCATGGCGATGATGGTCTGAAGATTGGCCGTCAGGGTGTGCAGCCGATTCTGGACTTCATGGATCGTTCGGTGGCGAAACAGCAGCCGTTTTTCGTCTGGTATGCCCCCATGCTGCCGCATACGCCGCACAACCCTCCGGCTCGACTGTTGACAAAGTACGAACAGCCGGGAGTGCCTCCTGAACTGGCAAAGTATCATGCCATGTGCGAGTGGTTTGATGAGACCTGCGGGGAATTGCTGTCAGCACTGGACTCCCGGGGCCTGACTGAAGACACGCTGGTGGTCTACGTCACCGATAATGGCTGGATACAGGCAACTTCGCAAATGCAGCTCGGGCCTGGCTGGACGCACGGGTTTGCTCCACGATCAAAGCAGAGTGTTTATGAAGGGGGAGTCCGTACGCCGGTGATGTTCCGCTGGCCGGGGCGGATTGTCGCAGCGGACCGGCCTGAGCTGGCGACGACTTTGGATGTGCTGCCAACGGTGCTGGCGGCGGCCGAACTGCCGATTCCGGACGGCCTGCCGGGGCTGAACCTGCTGCCGGCTTTGGCCGGTGCCGGTCGGATTGACCGGAATTCGGTGAGCGGTGAAGGTTATTCGCATGACATAGCTGACCTTGCAGATCCTGAATCGTCACTGGTGACTCGCTGGTGTATTGAGGGCGAGTGGAAGCTGATTCTGACATGGGAACCGCCGCAGGACCGTTATGCGTTTGTGCACAGCCTGAATGAACGCAGCCCGCAGTTGTATCATGTGACGGAGGATCCGGCGGAGAAGGTGAATCTGGCGGCCCGGCATCCGGACCTGGTGGCGAAGCTGCGTGATCATCTGCAGCGGGAGTGGGCAGTGGTGCGCCGTCCGATTGACTGAACGGCTGCGGCTGGATGCAGCTCTGTCGTGATGCCTTAAATCGAGTGTTGTCCTGCGGCAACAGATCGCTGCGACCGGCGCTGTTTCGCCGGAGCCGGGTATTTTTTTATT
>JBJTPZ010000564.1:0-12078 GCA_046075365.1 Planctomycetaceae bacterium | reverse complement strand
CTCAATTAAGTGGCGGAACTTTTCTTGGGAGATAGCGATTGAACGCATCTCGGTGTGTATTACGCTGATGGTGGAAACGGCACATTCGTTGCCACCAATTTCAGCAGCAAGGCGACCTCCACTGGCTGAGGCCTGTTTCCTTTCCTGCAGTGTCCTTCAGGGAGGGGCAGGGCCGCTGAATACAGCGTGCACGGGATTGCGGCTAAACTGCAGTCGCCACGGCAGCGGAGGGCGACTATGACCTGCCTCAACCGGACACTTGCGACGCAGCCGCTCTGCTGACCTCGAACCTACTGATTCCGGCAGCAATGAATCTGCTGTTTCCAGGCAACTCTGGTTCATGAAGCTGGCATTCGCACTTTCCCACCGCCTATTCCCTCAACTCCACAGACAGCGGCCGTTTTTGGCTTTCCGAACAGTAAAAGGCGCGGAAGCGGGCCAATTGCTTGATCCGATCCGCAAACAGCTTTTCCTGATCAGATGAAGTGACATTTCGAGCCAAAGAGCGGGCATCGGCGTCCGTTAGTCTCAGAATCAGGTAATTCGCTACCGCCGAAAACAGCGATGAATGAAAATCCTTCGCCTCCTGCGACGCCAGTACAAGAGAAATTCCGTACTTGCGACACTCCTTCGCCATCGTCGGAATCAACTGCAGGCGAGCTGCGCGGTGAGCCTCGTCAAATACCACCGCATGTGTTATCCGGTCCTGCAGTCCACGCCGGAACATGTCCTTGTAAAGGCCATAAAATATCAGTGAACTGAACGCCTTTTGCAGATGCTCGTTCTGCGTTCCATGAATCCGGATTACCACCGGCTCAGAACTCTCCCATAAACTCAATGCTGTTGCAGCAGGCCTGAAAAAGCCATAATCCTCCAACTCCAGCAGCCTCGCCAGCAGCGTCTTGAGCCCCTTGTCAGGCTTCGGTTCAGCCCGCAGGATCTGCACCCAGCGGTCAAATCGTGGCTCGGCCAAATGCGTCACATCATCAGCCGCAGGCCCCCACCCAAGTTCCACAAAACTATCCTTGATCGCCGCACGGATCCGCTCACCCTGAATGTCCCCCAGGTCCGGAAAAATGGCGAGGAAGATATCGCGAATCGAACCTGCCACATCGAGGTAAGCCATCCTGTTAGTGCGATCCAGCACCTGCAACGGGTTGAATCCCAGCCCGTCAAAATCCACAAACCGCAGAGCACCAACCGACTCCGACAACTTCGCGTCAATATCCTCGTGGTACGAAAACACAATCGGACAAATCCCGCGCTGCAGCATCTGACGACACAAATTCAGCAGCAGTGTCGTTTTACCCATTCCCGGAAGACCGGCAATCATCAAATGCGGATTGCCCTTCACAGTCACCGGCCACAACACATCGCTCATGGTCTGAAGATCCCTGCCAACACACAATGCAGTCGTCGCAGCTTCATTAGGCACGGCGGCAGTGACGACCGCATTCGTCGCCCCACTCGATACAGCGGCAGCCACCTGCTCACACTCAGCCACAACCCCTGCATCCGCTGTCTCAGCAACCAAAATCCCACGATCCGCAGATTCATCAAACAATGCCGCTTTAACAACTGCCGGCTTCACTTTGCCAGACGACAGAGCCTGAATGGCTGGCGTCTGCCCGGCCTCGACCTCCTGCTGGAACTGCGATTCTGGTCCGAACAGAAAAATCTGAGTCGGCCAGCCCTGGGGCGTCACATCCAGCGGCTCAGCTCCTGCAAATTCCGGACAGAAAATCCACCCACGATCTGCATTCGCGACCTCGGCAAACTCATAATCCGCCCCGGCCACCACCAGTCGATCAATTTCTTCGACAAGCGACTTGTAGGCTTGAGAGGTCAGGCCGACCGCTGATTCGTCATCCGCATGCCGTCTCGCTTTGTCGGCATAAAATCTCAGGACTCGCGCCAATCTGGCACGGCGTAAGGCTCGAAATTCCGGGGAGATGTTCTGTCCAGAATAGCAGTCGCTCCACTGTTCACGCATCCGCTCGGTCTGCTTCCGTATGCTTTCCATCGTTTCCGGACTTCGAGCAGTCCGCAAATATCTGCGATACTTGATTTCAACGAAACGCAGCAGCAAACCACGCCGGGGAGCCAGTGTGACATACAGCAGGTCTGCTCTCCGAACCTCCCTGCCACGACCTGATGAATCCTCCTCATCCAGCCCCGCCCTGTCGCTGCTGCCCTTGCCGACAGGCAGCAAATCCTGCACATCATCCAGCGGTACAAAAAAACCGCTTTGCAATGGCGTCCAGCAGTGGTCATCCTGCGCTCGGCTGCACTGAGCGTGCGACATGGCAAGCGCGATCAGCTCCGAAGTGGGAGGGTGCTGCCCGGTCAGGCGAATCGCAAGTCGCCCACTGTGTGCCTTCAGGTGAGTCAGCAGATACTCGGCATTCCGGCGACTGCGGCTGAGCCCCATCCGATCGAGTGCACTGTCAAGCAGACTGCGTACTTCATCCAGATTGCTGGTCGACGTAATAAGCTGCAAGCACCCCAGATCCTCCCGCTCCGGTACACAATCGATGACATAAGCGTCATAGATCTCAGGGTTCTCGCGCGGCGAGTCAAAGAACTCAATACCGGCATTGCGGTCCAGTGTAATAACCCAGTCGCACAATCGATGCAAATTCTGCAGCGCCGACCGCTGCTCAGGCGACACCTCCGTCGTCAGCACCGGCTGCATGCCGTCCGCTCCGAGATTACGGACGACGGCCGCAGAAATCAGTTTCTGCAGGCGAATCAATCGCTCAGTGTGCGTTTTGCCAGCCGGATGGGAGGCCCCCAATTCTCCGACTGCCGCCTGACTCCGCCATCTCGGCGATGGCGCACTGCCATAACTGCGTTCCAGAAATGAAATCAGCCCCCAGCCGAACATCGGCCTACTTTCAAGGGCAGAAGGCAAAGCCTCCACACGCGAATCAAATAAGTCGAACGCCACCGCTACGTGGGCTGCTGATTCCGGCTGCAGATCCCGCTTCCGCGCCCAACGCAGTCGCGGAATATTGACACCGCCGGGGCGCGATGTTGACTCCAGCATCCACTGATCTTCATCGGCCACAACCCCGGCCCCGGACCGCCGGCGCTCACGAGCCTCAGCAAGGAAACGTCCGGCAATCCCCCGCTGCTCCTCCGAAGGAAACAGCTCCAGCACAAATGAAGGGCCCTGCTCCTCATTCGTCTCACCGTCCTCGCCCTTCGAAGTGCGCCCATTCAATTCTCTCAGTACATTCCCCAATGATCTGGCGATCGTCAGCCCATCGCCCGGCCTTAATGCATGCACATGCAAAAGTTCAACCGGCACATGGCAATCCACATATTTGATGATTTCCTGCCCAACGACTTCGGCACTCTGACTCCCAACTGTCGGAGTCGCGTCACTGACCTCAGCACTGCCAAGCAGCCGAGCCATCACGGCAACAGCAGCCTTGGGCTCCCGGTCGTCATATCGCACCATCGCCACAGCATGAAAACCCAGTGAATCCCCGTAAACAAAAGTCTGACCGGCCTGCAGTCCAGGCAAGAAAGCCGGAAACATGGATCCGTCCAGTTGCTTCAACTCATCACGAATCAACTTAGCCGGCATTTCCCTCGAGTATCTGCTAAAGAAAGCCAAATTATCAAAACCCGCATGCCAGGCTACGCGCAATGGATGTGATGGCAGCACAATTAGCCCCAGGGTACGACCGGACAGCGACTGCACCTCGATCGTCTGAGCGAGCGTCAGCTCCGGTGCTGCCGACTCCAGCAAATTACACCAGGAAAGCAGATACTCCTTCACCACATCAAAACTTTTGGCGTCCTGATCAAAGACCTGTCCTGGACCACCCACACACTCTGAAAGCCGTCCTGCAAACCTGCGAGCAGCGTGCATCACTCGCTCATCGGCCCCCTCAATGGCAACAAAGTGGGGCCCGCTGGACACCGCGCCGGATCTCCGCACTTTCACGACCCAGCGACCAGTTGCCCCCTCACGGCCACACCAATCCTGCTCAACCTGCTTCATCAGTGGCGGATAAAACACGCGAAAACTTTTCCCGCAACTGCTGTCCCGCAGGACGATGTGGCTTCTGGCGTCCTCCTTGTACGTGATACTGCCACCAGAAGCATTTCGCCAGTCAACACGGTCATCAAGTTCAATCAGTCCTTCGGCCAGACAGCGAACTTCCTTACCCCCGGAACCAGCCACTTTCACAGCAACATTGCCAAACTGAATACAGAATTCTTCAGTCTCGATTGCAGCTACGTCGTTGCTTCCGACCACAGACACTGTCACTTTCGCAACAATGGCCGAATTCTCATTCAAATCCGCAAAATCGTCGTTTGAAAAGGCACATTTTTCTTCCTTCCGGCCCGTATGCACAATCTCGCGCACGGCCAACTCGTCCTTCAGCCCAGTCGTAACGCACACGCGGTAATGCACCGCGCCTTTTTCCACCGTCGTTGGCTCCACCGTCCAGCGAACTTCCAGTTTCGAATAATTGCCGTTTTCTGCAGCCTTCGGGTCAAGGATGAACGCTGGCGGAGAATCTTCATCTTCCTCCACAAGACCACTCCACCCAACCAGTTTACCCTGCCTCCCCCACCAGGACACCATTGCAAGGGATTTGACCTGATCAGATCCCGACTGCAGCTTCAGTGAGTTGATCCACAATTGCGGCTTAGTGGCAAGTATCTGCAGGGATGTGGACAGCGGTCGAGTCGCAGCAGCACTCAGATACTGCGTCAGCTCAGTCAACTGCTCAACAGTCGGGTCCAGTAATCTAAGTGCGGCGATTCGCTCGCGAGGGGGCCGACTGGCCACTTCCGGACCGAGCAACTGATTGAAGAACAACTTCGATACGTCAAACGCAGAGTTCGAAACTGACTCCTCACCTGCCGCAACGGGCCACAAACCCAGTTTCCAAAGATGGGAGCCGGGCGAGTCAGAGCTATCCAGAATACTCACGTAGAAGTCAAACTCGGTCCACGCAGAGACACCAACGGGGTTGCCCGCACTACGAGCCTTGACAACAGACTGCCTCGCAAAGTCCCTCGCTTCTCGCCCCTGCGACTGGGAGATCTTCCGCAAAGCGGTCCCATGCAAATCGTCGAACAATTCGGCTTCAATGACTTCTGTGGCGGCACTGTAAATCCCATCCATACCCGCTCCGGCAAGCGCAGTGTCCACCACCAGCAGCATTGGCTTGCCTTTGTCTTCCCGGTACTCGACCGCCTGATCAGCCGTTATTGTGCCGCGTGAGAGATTCAGGGGACTCTCATCAGCAACACGAAAGACACGCCAATCTTTGACGGAGAACGAATCATCAATAAACAGCTGCTGTACAACTTCCGACGAAAGGCATCGCAGGAAGGCCATAGACCCGTCATACTTTTTCCGCAGGATCCTCCCCAGAGAATCCCGAATCAACTTCGAATGCGTGCTGGTAACGCGTACCTCACTCATGACGCCGCTCCCACTGCATATCGCGGTCGCAGGTGCTTCATCGACTCAGCGTCATTCACACCGACCAGCAGCCCAAGATCGCGAAGTCGACGCTCAAGCACGCTGCGATTCAAACGCAGAATCTCATCCGAAATCACAGTCCCCGGTGGCCCCTGATCAACGTACAGCCCATAACGGTCACGCATCGTTTGCAGCAGTTGCTGAAAAGACAGAGGCCTTTGAACTCCGTCAGAGCGTGAGCGAGCCACATGCAGGTGCACAATGTAGTCCAAAAAATCATCTGTCATAACGAACGATCGCACATCCCGCCGCGCTGTCCCCATCCCGCCAGTCACACCACTGACTGATCTTTTCCTTGTAAGTGCGGCCGGAGTTTTCGCCATCAAAGCACAGTCAATCCATTCCAGCATGTTTCTGAATGTATTTGATCGTCCCTGCAGGTAGACAAGACAGTTCGACAGCCTGATCACTACGTTGTCCTGTACCTCACTTGACATAAGCAGCTCGGCGGCAGTCTCGTGCTCAGCTTCGAGGCTTGGGGCAAGCTGATTTGCCAGACGTGAAAGAGTCCTGTGCAGATCACGAGACTCCGGATGACGTTTGTGCAGTATTTCCCCGAGCAGATCAATCCATGTGTTAGCATAAGGGCGAATGGCCTTTCTGTGCTGCTTTAGTTGCTCATCAGACTGCGATTCAAAATCCAGCAGTCGGATACACATCAGAACGACTGGCAGAGACTCAAGTCGGCGGAAAAAATCTCCCATGGAAATCTCGGAAGCATCCCGCAGCTCTCGGGATACTCCGCTTGACGCGTCGACGAAAAACGGGGCTGGAGACTGTTTGTCAAACGACGGCAGAGTACCGTGCTCAAACCAGGCGAACAGCATTTCGGCCGTGCTGGTAAACATCGAAAACAGGCCCAGCGACATGCACGCCTCCAGTGTGGCAATGAATGTTTGCCGGGGGATCACCCGCCCGAAGCCCGCTGTGAAATCCCGAAGATCTGCTCCGAACCATTGGCTCACCCGCTGAGAAATCGGCAACTGCGTCGAAATTCGCTCTTCTTCCTTTCCCCGAATCTTGTCAGGTGCCTTTTGCAAAGCCTCGGAGATACGAATCATCAGAAGCTGATCGATCCCCAAATTTGCCTGCTCATCGACCATGTCCGCCGCGAGGTCGTTAAGCACCGTCTTTCCCGGTCGCTGCACCACCCCTTCGGCAAACATTTGCAGCAACAGATTGGCAGAAAGACCACGTCCCACCGCGAAGTCGCCACTGTCTTCCTGCGACGTCTGCTGTATGTATTCTCCATTCTGCCCGGCAAGCAACGCTACAAGCATCTCGGGAACGAGTCGCAAGTCGCTAACCTTTTCAGGCAAATCAACCCACGCGCTGAGGTAATGCGCCGGGGCCACCCTAGTGAGGGGCTGATCACGTCCTAGGGCATGACTTTTGTTTTCGAGGCAAAATGACAACAACAGATCACCCAGAATCGACTTCTCTGTTTCAGTTTCAAAGCCCGAAAACAGGGGCCCGCTCGCCAGAATTTCAGATACCCTTTGAATTGTCGCGGCCGTCTTCTTCTCTTTCTTCGTACCTTCGCCGCCAAACACGGTCAGAAACTGTCCACGCCCCCGCCGAATTGCAAAACGACACATGTAGAACACTGCCGGCAGTACCGCCGTCAGATCGAATGAACTAAATGTAACCGGAAACACCTCCGGACAGTTTGCTGACCAGATCCGATTCGTAAATCCCCTGGTAAGGACCTCTTCGACAATTGCTCTGGCGGTCTTGCTGCTTTCCCTGGCCATCACTCACTCCTCCGTCAATCTGGAAAGAGTCAAGACCTGACGGTATTCGCCGTCGCTGCCGGTCTTTTCAATTGCAACCACGTAAACGGTCTCTTCGTCAGTCGGGCTCCACGCCAGCAATCTGCCATCATCCTCACGCAACAGGCGCTTTGTGAAAATCGAAATATTTGTAAACGTGTCATCTGACGAGACATCCCCCAACTGGTATCCCGCTTCCAGTTGCAGCAACAGATGGAACAGCTCGGCTCCGAGGTAGAGTGATTCTTCCGGCCCCATATGTGGTTGGTACACCAGTCGCACCTGTCGATGCAACTGGCTGATGCCCCGCTGGCGGGGTCGCAGCACAGGCTCAACCCGAAACCTTGAAAGCGACTTTTCTGCCCAGAAAAATGTCTCCGTCGGCGTCCTCTGACTGATTCGCAGCGGGACTACGTCCGGCCTGTCAAATGCACGCAACGGCAGGTCCTCAAGTCGGCTGATTCCCTCGCACAGCCTGCGAGTGAGCGACTGCCGCAGCTCGTCATCCCCCGCCACCGACAGTCTCCGAAACTCATTCAGATGCCGTCCCCGGGTAAGATTCAGGGCGTCTTCACTGAAAGCCTGTTTGCCAAGCCCCAATCGAATGTCCTGTTCAGTCCATTCAAAAAAAGCACGACGGCGTGCAGATCCCAGTTGAAGCAATGGGTAAGCGGGAGGAGCGGGCACTTCGGATTGTTGGTCCTTTGCCATCAGTCTGCGATCGATCTGCGGGTGCGATTCGAGTGCCGGGTCAAACCGTGCCAGATCCTCCAGCAGTTCCCCCTGGCGCGCCGGCGTTTTTGCCGAAAACGCACGGTCCCAGTAAGGCACCACCGAGGAATCGTTCGCAGTCCCCTTGTGGTAGTCCTGGCACGAATCAAGCCCAAACAGGATATATACGAGGGCTCCTCGCAGCTCACGAATAGTAATGTGTTTTTCACCGCGAAGATGGACAGCCGTAAAGGCCTGAAACAGGCGTGATCGCGCCCATCGCCGCTTCTCCTGCAGGCGATCAGAGTGAACGGCGTCGGGCGCAAACAACTGCTGAGCCCCGTACACATGACAATGAGACCTGGTGGAACACTGTCTGCATGGAGCCCAGATTTCGGCTGCCTGCGTGCCACCATACAGCTGATCGATCAGAGATTCCAGAAAACGATGCTCGATTTCGCTACCTGCAGAGCTGACACCGCCAACCAGAGATCGATGATTCAGATTAATGAAGCGAACGTGGGCAGACTCTTCCTTTCCCTGATCCTGCTGGAGCAAACTGTACAGCAGAGCTGTCAGTGGCTGCCGGCCATGGCGGGACTCGGCGTTATCAATCCATTCCAGCAGACGCCCGTCGTTTACGGCCAGCAGGTGCACGATTCCTGCCGGCGATGTGCCCGCCATGAAAGGCGCCAGAAATTCGTCCAGAATCTGATCAGCCGACTTGTCCTGCCATGCAGCGGATCCGTCAAGGTTCATCTTCAGCCGCAGCTCGCCATCATCACCATGAATGATCCCTTCCACAATCCGATGGGCCGACTTAGGATTACCAAGCCCCAGTTCACTGGCCAGATGCTGCAACAGCGCCGTTTTGCCGTCACCCGCATTTCCGCACAGAATCACGAGGCTGATACTTCCGGAGCGGATTTCCGCCAGCAGGGTCGCCTCCAGCTCGGTCGGCACATAGGTGTCAATCGCAAAGTCACTGTCCAGCCCCCGCGTTTCCGCATTGCCTGCTCGAGAGCCTGGATACGCCTGCAGAACCGAGTCCAGCCATTCCACATGCTGCGGACTCAGTGTCGCAGGTTCCCGAATGCCGTTCAGCAGACCCTCTGAGCCAGCGAGCGAGCGTTCAGCGACGGCGACTGCTGAACCGGATTCCAGCAAATGCGGCAGCGTCTCTGCCCCCTGCAGTTCTTGCGAAACGTTAGCGTCTCTCAGCGCCCGTATCAGCTGCGCGGCTGACTGGAACCGCTGCCCGGAATCCGGATGCGTGGCCTGATCAAGCACCGCGGCAACTCGCAACAGCTCACTTTTCGACAGCCCCTGCCAATTCAGGCCCTTTTCACGACTCACCTGCGCGCCGTACCGGAAGGGTTCACGATCAAAGCAGACGTGAAACAACGCAGCCGCCAGAGCATAAAGGTCGTCGGCAGGTGAAACGGGCTGCCCCAATTCCCGGGACGGCGAACAATACAGCACCGTTCCCGGAGACGTTGCCGTTTCACCGATACGCGTGACGAAATCGTAGTCCGTGAGGACCGGTGATGAGCCTGACAGAATGATGTTTTTGGGACTGACATCGCCATGAATCAGCCCATTGCGGTGCAGCACATCCAATGCTCCGGCCAGTTGTTCCAGCCAGCGACTCACCAGTTGCTCAGTTGTTGCATCGCCGAAATCTTCCGCCAGCAGCGGAATCACGCCAGTGAATTCGCTAAGTGGAGTACCTTCAATCCATCCCAAAAGGGATGATATGTGATCACTTTCTTTACTTTCGGCGATCTCGTACAGCGTCGACAAATTCTCGTGACGGCCCAGAAATGGCCGCGCCAGTTTCCAGGATTTCAGAGTCGGCTCAGAGTTCTCTGCTGAATGTGCCACCTTGGCGACAAAAGTCCCCAGCTCCTCCCCGGTATTCTCGTCAAGTTCCACAACCTTGAAGGTCAGCCCCACGGCCCCGCTGCCCAGCCGGCTGACAATGCGATATGACCGCTTGTTAAACTCAATCACCTGGTCTTCAGACCAGAATCGGGCCGGCACTGCTTTATCTTTTTTAACTCGCTTACCGCTGATCTTCTCGAGCGACTTCAGCAAATCCGCAATGGTTGGCCGATCGGCCGGGGAGTCGGCCATTCCCTGGGCCAGTATTCTGCTGGCATTCTGCGCAATGGAATCCTGAGAATCCATGAACATCTGCCGCAGAGAACTGCACATGGAATAAGTGTCGGACCGGGAATCCGCCGCCGCCAGACCATTGGACTGCACTTCCGGAGCCACGGTGCAAACGTGAGTTTCAGCAGCAGGCAACGCCGAAGAAATACTCAGATCGCCAGCGATTCTGGCGCGGTCGAAACCCGTAATCAGCGGACTATTGTCATGCCTCACCAGCAAGGTTTCCGGAGACAGATTCCGATGCACTAAAGCCTGCTGTTCAGTCGACATCTCGTGAAGCTGCTGCAGGGATTGCAGTGCCTTCCGAGCGTACTCCAGGCGCGCAGTCGCGGACCAGTCAGCATCCGCAGCCCGTTCGGCGACGCTGGGGGCGGCCGGATCCACGATCGTGAAGAAGTGCATTTCTCCCGCATACCCGGGAACTTCCTGAAAAGAATCGAGGATTCTGGGAGCCCACGAGTACAACTGCAGTTTCTGCAGAGCATCAGCTTCCCGCCTCGCTCGTTCAAGTGCCCGTCCATCGTCTTCCGCAGTGAGGTCATACAGATGCAGAATCACATGATCGCGGCGAGTCGGGTGATTGCCACGATAGACGCGGTGGAAACCACAGGGCGACGCATGAACCTGCCGCAGATTGACGTACCCGGCCAGGCGGCGGAACGAGCCTTTGCTGCGAACCATCTCTGTTGGAGCCAGCAGTTGTGCGATGGCATCAATCTGGTGGTCGGTGAGCACGCCGGGCTGATCAAGCGCAGCGATTGTATCACACTGATTGAGAGTAAACAGGCGGACGCCACGCACTGGCGAACGATCAGTCAGTTTGCGTATTTTTGAGGGTGTGCGAGTCAGCAGGAAGGCACCTTCGACGACCGGCAGGCGCGGAAACCGATTACGCAGCGTCGTGCCGATTCTGCGAGCTTTGCGAGTCAACTTTTCGGCTTCCTGCTCAGCCAGTCCGAAATTCTCTTCAACCCATGCCGCAGACCAATGCTTGACTTCGACAACGCGCACACCCTGCGGACCAATCAGCACGATATCAATTTCGTCAGACTGAGCATGGTTTGACAGTGAGAAGGTGAGGTTGGTCAGCAGCACCCACTTGCCGTCTGCGCCCCGATTCTCGATCACTGAAGACAATTTTTTAACGGCCTGCTGCTCACTTTCGTTGGCAAACTCACCGCAGAATACACACTGCACTGGCATACCGGAGACCTTCCGCACCCGTCCCACAGACAAAACCGCCCCAGACCTGCAGAAAGTACAGAATTCCACTACACAGGTCTAATGAGAACCGCTGAGATTCTGCAGGAACAGCACGACCCTGCACCAGAAAAATCGGCTGCCAAGGCAACTTTTAAACGATTCCGCCAGGATTCGACCGCAGCCACTGAAGCGGCAAAGGGCTTCAGACCAACCGACGTAATCCCTACGGGTAAATCAGGCTTTATGAGAACACAAGCTTCTGTCCGTCAAGCACGACCCGCCCTCTCCGACCCTCGCCGCCCATCGGCCGTCTTTCCCCGCCTCACCCCCTCGGCCGCCCGCACCGCTCGCCGACTATTCGTCCAGCACGGTTGTGTCGCCGGTGCCCTCGATCCACCGGGCACCCTCGACGTCTCGGGAAACGGCGGCGCGAAAGGCATCGAAGTCTTCTGCCGAGTGTAACCGGAATCGCAGACAGGTGTTGCGTTTCACCGCATTCACATTTTCCGCTGTACTCAGGCGGGCTTGCCAGAATTCGATGTCACCCGCAAAACGACCAGTCTGCCAGACATAGGCAGCCGTTCGGCGAGCGTCCACATGCCAGCTGCGACGGCCAGCAGAATGATAACGCAGACAACGCTTCCTGAGATATCCGTCACAGCCAGCTGCCAGCTCCTGACGGAAAAAAATCGGCCGGCAGAA
>JBJTPZ010000563.1:0-22582 GCA_046075365.1 Planctomycetaceae bacterium | reverse complement strand
GAGTCGACAGTGATTGTGGAGGGTTCGCGAATTACGAATATAGCGCGTTACGGTCGGCGTGCAGTGGCACTGGTTTCGAGGAGTGCTGACTATGGTCGCACGTGGCAGGCGGCGGCAGCTTCGAACATGCCGATGGCGACGAGCAAGCAGTATGGGGGTGTGCTGAGTACCGGGGAGTGTTATCTGGTGTGCACGACGACGGCGGACACGGGAAGCGGGCGTGCTCCGCTGACGATTGCTTTAAGCCGACCGGGCGAATTGCTGTTCAGTCGAGTACTGCAGATTCGTTCAGCGATCTGTGAGCAAAGCGAGGGTGTATCCGCGGCGGGTGTTGATTTAACTTATCCGTACGTAGTTGAGCGCTCGGGGCATTTGTACATCGGGTATACTCACAAGAGCCACACAGCAAATGAGCTGGCAGTGGTACCGATCAGCAGCCTGCAGGGGGGATTATGAGTCAGAGGGCAGGGCTGCAGGACTTGAGGCGATTGTAAAGAATTCTCTGGAATTGGCGACGAATGATACGGTTGTCGCGATTTTGTTGGTTTGTCGGTTCTCAATCGCCTTCCAGCGCAGTCTTTCTGCTTGCTTGTTCGTATCCGAGTCACTAGTTTGGAGTGCATGAGTGAGTCTCCCAATCTGTCGATCTCGAGTGGCCTTTCATTGGACGAGCAGTTGCTGCTGGTTTATGAGGACTTGCGCAGGTTGGCTCAGCGGTATGTACGTTGTGACAAAGCGGGTGTGACACTGGGGGCTACCGGGCTGGTACACGAAGCGTGGATCAAGATTCGCGGGACGCTGGGTGATGGTGTTGACTGTTCGTATGGTGAGCGCGACTATTACCTGATGCTGGCTCAGGCGATGCGGCGGGTTTTGGTAGACCGTGCCAGGCAGAAGAAGAGTCTGCGGAAGGGGGGCGGGCTGGTTCGTGTTTCATTGCGGGACGATTCGGCTGAGGCACCATTCGAAGAGGCAGACATTGTGGCGTTGAACGCTGCGGTTGATCGGCTGGCAGCTGAATCGCCGATTCATGCAGAGATTCTGTCGTTGAAATATTTCGCTGACCTGACGAATGAGCAGGTTGGTGAGATGCTGGATTGTTCGCCGCACTGGGTGAGGCGTCAGTGGACGTACGCCAGAGCGCGTATTCTTTATTTTATGGACGAGCACTGACGTTCGTCGGCTTCAGGGTGTGAAATGGATCTTCGAGATATTTTCCTTGGGGCGCTGGAATGTACGACTTTGGAGCAGCGGGAGCGATTTCTGGATTTGTCGTGTGCTGGTCGTCCGGAGCTGCGAGCTGAAGTGGAGGCGATGCTCAGGCATGAGCCGCAGCTTGCGACCTTTCTGGAGCGATCTGTGTTCTCCGACGCATCTGCTCGCGAGGCATTACTGTCCAGTCAGTCGGATGTGCAGCGTCAGCTGGGTGCTCGATTTCGAATTGTCCAGTGTCTGGGTGAGGGCGGGATGGGTTCAGTGTGGCTGGCCCTGCAGACTCAGCCGATTGAGCGAGAGGTGGCGATCAAGCTGTTGCGACCGGGTCTTGATTCGCACAGGATTTTGGCTCGTTTTGAGGCTGAGCGGAACATTTTGGCGAAGGTGCAGCATCCCAACATTGCGGCAATTTTTGATGCCGGGACGACAGCGGACGGTCGTCCCTGGTTCGTGATGGAGTACTGCGGCGGATCCGGTCTGGTGGAGTATGTGTCCGGATTGAGACTGGGTCTGCGTGAGCGTCTGGATCTGTTCATTCAGGTTTGTCGTGCGGTGGATCATGTGCACCGATGTGGTGTTTTGCATCGTGACATCAAGCCAGCGAATGTTCTGGTGGCAGAGTACAACGGGATGGCGGTCGCGAAGGTGATTGATTTTGGGATTGCAAAAACGGCTGGTGAGGACGTTATTCAGGGTGGGCGTCGAATCACACCTGCGGGCCTGACGGGGACTCCGGAGTACATGGCACCGGAGCTGATCACCGGTCACGCTCCGTCAGTGCTTTCTGACGTTTACAGTCTGGGGGCGGTGCTTTACGAGTTGCTGACGGGTCGGCCACCGTACGGAAAACTGCGTGCAGATCAGCGAGGTCTCTGGGAATACTCGAAACGGGTCGAGCAGACGAATCCGGAGCTTCCGAGTTGCGTGATTTCCCGGGGCAGTGAGATTTTGGCGGGGGACGTTGCTGGCGGGGGTGATTTTGTACCGCTTGCGGAGAAGTTGCCGAGTCAGATTGACTGGATTGTGCTGAAGGCGATTGAGCGGGAGCCAGGCCGTCGTTATCAGGACGTTGCCAGTTTACAGGCTGATTTGCAGCATTTCATGGCAGGTGAGGTTATTTCTGCGCGGGCTTTAAGTCTTGCTCAGCGACTGCGAAGGCGTTGGCCAGGTGTTGGAAATCCTGCTGCTGTGGCATTTGGGGTGCTTGCTGCGGCGGTGCTGGCAGCCGTGTTTTTCGGGGGTGTTTTAGGAGGCAAGGGCAGTCTGGGGACTGGTGCGGATGCAGTGGCGCGAGGCGTGGCAGTCGAAAAGCGTGAGGGGCGTCTGGAGGCGGCGTTTTTGGCGGATCTTCGTGGTGAAGTTGTGGAAACGATCGATCGGTTTTTGCGAGCTGACAGGACGGACAGCGAGGCGGAGCGTCAGCGTTTGCGATATTTGGTCGGTCGCTGGGAATTGCTGGCTGGCAGTCTGGATTCGGATCGCGGTCGACAGCTGACTTTGGCCGAGTGCAACTACCGCATGGGGCAGATTTACGGTGCGACTGGTGAAACGGATCGTGCGGTCGAGTTGCTGTGTGTTGCTGAGGGGCTTTATCAGGGGGCCGGTGTTCAGATTCAGAATTCGCCTCAGCATGCCGTGTTTCGTCTGGAAAATCTGGGTGAGCTGGGGCGACGACAGTTTGAGAAGGGTGTTGCCGCTGACTCGCTGGCTTCGTTCAATGAGGCCATCGCTTTAGCCGGTCAGCTGACTGTGGCTGGGGAGCTGCGAAAGGAATTGCAGCAGTCCCTGTCGGAAATTTACTGTGATCGTGCAAAAGTGCTGCTGCGGAGCGGGAAATCGCAGGAGGCGTTGTTGTCGATTGAGGAGGCATTGTCCTGTCTTCAGGAGCTGGAAAAGCTGGATCCTGCTGACGATCGAACTCAGCAGTTGATGCTTTCGACGCTCAATGGCAGGTCATTTATTCTGCGGTCTTTGGGGCAAGTCGAGGCTGCGATTGTCGACATTCGGGCGGGGCAGGAGCGGATTGCCTTATTGCGGGAGAATGTCACAGAGCGTGCCGTCATTGAACGGCTCCGTGGTGTGCAGTATCTCAATCTTGGACTGGCGCTCCAGGGGGCTCGACGTTACGCGGAGGCGGTTGTTGAGTTCACGAGGGCGAAGTCAGTGTTTGAGGAATTAGTGACGACTTGGCCATCCAGTACCGGGCACCGTGAGCGGCTGGCCGCCAGCAGCAATTCTTTGGGTGTAGCCCAGTTTTTGGCTGGAGACGTGGATCGGAGTGCGGTTGAATGCGAATCTGCTGCTTCGATCTGGAAACAGCTGGCTGCGGAGCATGCTGAGGTGCCGGACTACACCAAAGGTGCTCTGGAGGTCGAAACAAATCTGGCTGTGATGGCGGGTGGTGCGAAGCATTTTGAGGTTGCGGAGGGGTTTGCGCGGCGGGCGATGGAATCGGGGCATCATCTGGCTGAGTCGTTTCCGGGCGTGGTGGATTTCGTCATGGCTGCGATCCGACCGCACACGATACTTGCGGGAATCCAGAGAGAGCGCGGGGACAGTGAGGCGGCGATTGCGACGCTGGGCGAGGCGATTGGCCTGTTTGAACGGGCGGCGGTGAGGTTCTCGGATGCGGTGGCTTTGAAAGACGGGCTGGCTGTTGCGCTGGCGTTTCGCGGGGACCTGAGGTGGAAGCGAAACGAGCCTGGGAAAGCGCTGGAGGACTATGTGGCTGCGGCGGGGCTGGTTGAAGGGCTGCCGGGCCAGGCGGCCGGAGTCACTCAGGTGCGGCGTTTGGCCGACCTGCAAGCCGTCTGTGCACAGGCCTGCATTGCTCTGGGGGACTCAAAAGGGGCGATTGACTGGTTTGAGCGAGCTGAGTCGACGCTGCAGCGGAGGCTGGCGGAGAATGCGGGGGACGAGTCGCTTAAGGAGCAGCTGCGTTTGGTTGCATCGCGAAGGTCTGAACTTATGAGCACTTCGCCTTAGTGCAGTTTCGGGCTGATTGCAGCGGCTGTCAGTTTTTCGGCTTCCGGGTGTTTGTTGTAGCGGTCCGGTGTGGTGAGACCGTCATTGTCTGGCGTTGTCGTGCCCCGCTGCTGCACGGAAAATCAGTGAACGCGCGCACAGTTTTTCTTGTGTGTCGGTTTGCGTGCTGGTTTTCCTTAATTTTTTTGCGCAGGTCTCTGCGGGTTTTCGCTTAGTGGCCTGAGGCGCGGAGTTTCCGTGCAGTGGTCGCCATTGCGCATTCGCAGAGTTCTCGTGGGGGCGGGAGTTTTCTCATGAGGGATGTGCAGCCTGGTGTGTGACGGCCCTGCAAGCTGGATTGTTTGTGGAAACGTTCGGTGAGGCTCTGCCAGATTTCCCCGGTATGTTTGCATCCCTTTTTGTAAAGACCAGAACGCGATGTTACCGTCAATAAGTTTTAAAGCTTGCTTGTGTTCGTTTGTGCTCTGCAGCCTGTCGTTAGTCCCGGAGTATGCCTGGGGGGGAATCATTACCGCTTATTCGTTTGACAACAGCACTGTATCCGGCAGTACGGTTGCCGATACCAGTGGTAATGGTTACTCGGGGCAGCTTTCGTCGGGCGTGACTTCGGGTCAGTCGGGGCGGTTTGGTGAATCGTTCTACTTTAGCGGGAGCAACAGTGAAGTTAAGATTCTGTATAACAACCCGTCAGGACTTGGCAGCTCGTTTACTTTCTCGTACTGGATGAAGGTCGCTGCGGCCGATCTTAACCGGCCAGCGTACCTCGTTCACCGGGGCACACTCATTGCGGACCAGAATTCATTCATTTTTGGATATAACCCTGCCACAGCAGAAATCTTCGCACCAACGCACTCGGGGTCGGATCCACGCTCCGCTTCTGGAATACCGTCGGTGCAGGGAGATATCTGGAATCACATCGCCTACACCTACGATGGCGCGGTCCTTCGAAATTATTTGAATGGCACCGAAGTCAGGAACACTACGATCACGTTTGGTTTAACGGGTATTGGTAATCTGTTTCTTGGAAGTCCCGGAAATGAGTTCGTAAACGCCAACAATTTTCGTGGCTATCTTGACGAGGTTAATATTTGGAACGAACCGCTGAGTTCAGCGCAAGTGGCGGCGCTCTACAATGCTCCGCTGCCGACAGCTGTGCCTGAGCCTGGAACGGGTGTGTTTGCCCTGGCTCTGACGGGCGGAGTTGGTTTTGGTATCTGGCGGAAGAGGCGTGGCCAGAAGGTCGCTGAGGTTCCCTCGGTCTGATTCTGTTGTGACTGATCGGTGTCGATATCTGAAGCGGGGGGAGGGGATCGGTGATCCTTTCCCCTCTTTTTTTGTAGACGGTCAGGCAGACTGGATTGTTGACTGCGGTGGTGGGGGTGTGTGTTGCCTGAATTGCCGGCTAAGTGGCAGTGGAGTCGGCGAGGGCGGTGGCGAGGGCGGTGGCTGTCTGGCGTCCGCTGAGCATGGCGCCGTGAATTGACGCGGTCTGTCGGTAGTCGCCGCAGTACCAAAGGCCCTGGACGGCGGCTGGAGTCTGTGTTTGGTGGTCGAGGAAGCCGGGGGGTTGTGCCGGGAGAGCCCAGCTGATGCGGTGTGTGCGGAGCAGTCGCCAGTTGCGGACCTGGGTGCCGAACCATTCGGTCAGCTGGTGGCGTACGTCGTGTTCGAGTTGTGTGTTGTCGGGGAGTCCGACGACGGAGACGCTGATCAGAGCTCTGCCGGGCGGTGCGTATTCGGGGACGACGTTGCTGACGACGCACAGATTGTTGATCGGTCCCTGACCATCTCCGTTGAGCACGAGGATGGGATCTGACAGCGGAGCCTGTGGTGCATCGAAGTACAGGCAGGCAGTGGAGCAGGCGGCTGGGGTTTGCAGGGTGTGCAGTGAGAGCTGTGCGGCGGCGGGGCCATCGACGGCGAGGACGACGGCGCGTGCCGGGAGTGTCTGTCCGTCGGCCAGCCGGACGCTGTGGGGTGTCACGGCTGTGACGGTGGTGGAGAGCCGCAGTGTGTGGGGTGGCAGCGCGGCGGCAAGTTGTTGCGGGATGGCGCCCATGCCGGCGGCGGGCAGTGCTGCATCACCTGTGGCGAAGATGCGGAACAGGAAGCGGAACCAGCGGCTGGAGGTGGCGAGTGCGGGTTCGAGGAATACGCCGGCGAACCATGGTCGGAAGAACCGCTGGATGAGATCGGGGGAGAAGCCGCAGGTGAGTCTGAGAAAGTCGGCGGTGGAGGAGTCGGTGGTGCTGTGATCTTCCTGTGAGCAGACGGTCCAGCGGAGTCGGGCGAGTCGGAGTCGGTCGGCGAAGGTGCCGACGCCGTTGAAGAGAGTGCTGAGCAGTCGGGAGGGTCGGCGCCAGGGGTCGGACATTTCGACAAAGCGGCCCCGGGTTCGGATGAGAGCTCCGGGAAAGAAGCTGCGGAGCTGCAGTGCAGGGTAGTCGAGCTGTTGTTGAGCTTCGGGGTAGGCGGTCTGGAGTACCTGGAAACCGGCGTCGAGTCGAAAGCCGTCGACGATTTCGGTGCGGACTCGCCCGCCCGGCTGATCACTGGCATCGAGGAGGAGGCAGGGGATGTGGTGGCGGAGGAGTTCGCGGGCGCAGCAGAGTCCGGCGAGGCCAGCACCGACGATGATGACGGGATTGGTGTGAGTGTGTGGCGTGGTGGCGGGGTTTGTTCCGGGCTGCCGGGTGCTCATGAGCAGGGCTTTCGCTGGATCAGAAATGAAAGCGGAGACGTGTTATTCTGCAGTACCGGGACGTCTGTTCGAATGTGGTGCTGCGGGAATTCCCGGCGATTGGAAAGCGGGGTGAAGAAATTGGATTTGGGGCCTGCGGTGTGGTGTGGTATGATGGGTGTCTGACAGTTCGGAGTGTTGGTTGTCAGGACAGGAAATCCCGATGCAAACAGCGGTGTGCTGCCTGCCGGCGGGCGGCGGACGGAATTGGGCAGCGAATTTTTGTGGTGGGCGGCCGGTTTTGGCTGGTGTGCCGTGGTGGCGGTGCGTGTGTCTGCTGGTGCTGTTGCTGTTGCCTGGTCTGTTGCGGGCTCAGGATGAGACTCGTGATCGTCGGCATCGTCAGCTGCTGGAGCGGCGTACGGCGATTCTGGACAGTCTGGGTCGGGACCTGACGGCGCTTGAGGGCTGGTGTCGTGAGCAGGGGATGTCGGACGCGGGTCAGGAGCTGCAGGAGCTGGGTCAGTCGCTGCTGGCGGAGACAGAGAGTCCGGAGCTGCCGCGTCTGGTGGTACCGTCTGTGGCAGATGGATTGACAGCGAACGAGCATGTGTGGCGGCAGCGGCTGCAGAAGCTGCGTGAGGAGCGTGCGGGCGAGATTTACACGCTGGCTCGATCGGCACTGCGGGCTGGTTTTCCTTCGCTGGCATTTGCGATGATAGCGGATGTGGTGCGGCTGAATCCTGATCACAAGTTTGCGCGGTCGGTACTGGGTCAGGAGTTATTCAGCGATCCTGCGCGGCGTGATGACCGGGGGTATGCTGGTGAGTGGGTGTCTCCTTTTGAGAAGCAGATGCGAAGCGGTGCGAAGCCGCAGGTCTGGCATCCGCAGTATGGCTGGATCGTGGCTGCCAGTGTGAATCGTTATGAGAATGGTCAGCGGCCGTGGAAGGGGGACTGGATCAGCAGTGAGAAGGAGTCGGAGCTGCGGCGAGACTTTCGGAATGCGTGGGAGATTCCGAGTGAGCATTTTTTGGTGCGGACGAATGTGAGTCTGGAGGAGGGGGTGCAGCTGTCGACGAAGCTGGAGATCTTCCATGCGTGGCTGCAGCAGAACTTTGCCGCCTTCTTTGATACTCCGAAGTCCCTGCAGGAGCGTTTTGAGAAGGCTGGTCGTCCGGCCGCTTCCCGGAAAACTCGTCCGCTGGAGGTGCACTACTATGCGACTCGGGACGAGTATCAGAAGCGAGTCTCGGGAAAGGTGCCGGCGAATATTGAAACGAACGGTCTGTACTGGCAGCCGGACCGGACCTGTTATTTTTACCGCAATCCGGTGAAGCTGGATTTGTCGACATTGTTTCACGAGGCGACTCATCAGATTTTGGATGTGGCCACCGCGGATGCTCGGCGTGTCGCCGCGCGTGCTCGAGCGGTGAAGCTGCGGCAGCGGCAGGCTGAGGAGTGGGTATTGTGTCAGAACGCGAATTTCTGGCTGATCGAGGGTCTGGCGTGTTATTTTGAGTCGTTTGAGGCGGATGATGGCGGGAATGTGACTTTGGGAGATCCGGGTTACGTGCGGTTTGAGACGGCGTGGCAGCGGCTGCTGGATCCGGCCTATCAGTTTTATTTGCCGGCGCAGCAGTTTTTTGGTCTGGGGAAGGACGAGTTTCAGTCACATCCGCAGATCAGTCCGCTGTATACTCAGGCGGCCGGCTATGCTCATTTTCTGATGCATTACGAGGATGGTTTGTATCGGGACGATTTGATTGAGCTGTTGGCGCAGGTGTATCGTCCGGACGCGGATCAGCTGCTGACGGAGCCGTCATTTTCGCGGATTGCGGGTGTCGGCTGGACTCAGGTGGACCAGCAGTACCGTGAGCACATGCGGAATCTGGAGGCATTGTCGAGGGCGAGTGAGCGAGTGAGGGAGTGAGGGGGTGAGGGTTGAGGGGGTGAGGGGTGAGGGGGTGAGGGGTGAGGGGGCCAGTTGCGGGTGGTCTCGGGCAGTTGCAAATTGACACTGCAGCGGCGTCGGGGTAGGATCACAGCGGCCGGCAAAGACTCTGAATTTCGGCAGGTTCGCCAATCAAGGTGTACGCATGACCAGATCCAGTTGCATAAGTTTCCGCGGACGTGTGATCTTTCCAGCATTCGTGCTGTTAGTGCTGAACGTGTGTTCGGGGTTGGGGTTGGGGGCTGTTTTGTGTGCGGCTGAGGGTGAGCGTCGCAGTACGACGGTGCCGCGGTTTGACGCGGCGGTTGAGAAGGGACTGGCGTATTTGCGTCAGGAGCGTACTGCGGGGACTCATGGTGGCGAGCAGGTGCTGGCGGCGTATGCGATGTACAAGTGCGGGATTCCGAAGACGGATGCGCTGATTCAGAAGGCATTGGCTGAGGCGGCCGGTCGTTCTGCGGGGCCTCGTTATCAGCCTGTGGGGACGTACGACCACATTTATGGTGCGGGCGTGGATGCGATGCTGATGGCGGACCTTGACAAGGACCGTTATGTGCCGAATTTGCAGGTGATAGCCAATTACGTGCAGTCGGTGCAGCGTTCGAATGGATCGTGGAGTGACACGGCGACGGCGGCTGGTGACATCAGTATGTCGCAGTATGCGGTGCTGGCGTTATGGGCATGTCAGCGAGCGGGCTGCCAGATTGCTCCTGAGTGTGTGGAGCGTGCGGCTGATTTTCTGATGCGGAGCGGCAATGGTGACGGTGGCTGGCCGTATCGTCCGGGCACGAACGAGGGTCCGGGGATGGGCAGTTCGACTCATAACATGACGATGGCCGGATCGGGAAGTCTGGGAGTCTGTCGGATCATGCTGCACGGTTCGCGTCCGAAGGCTGGTGTGACGGAGGCGAAGAAGGAGCTGGCGTTTGGTGCATTGGAGAAGGTTGAGGAGGAGGCGGAGCCTGGTCAGATTGCGGCGGCTTTTACGGGTTATTCGTCATCGCTTGGTTTCGGCCAGATGGATGCTCGAGTGGACCGTGCCTTTTCGTGGAACATGAACAATTTTCAGCCTGTGAGTCGGGTTGAGCACAATATGTATTTTTATTACTGCATTGAGCGTGCGGCGGCGGTGGGTGAGCTGGGGAAGATCAACGGTCAGGACTGGTATGTGGTTTACGGTGACGGTCTGTTGACACTGCAGCAGCAGGACGGCAGTTTTCCGACTCATTCCGGCCCGATTACGGGGACCAGTCTGGCGTTGTTGTACTACATGCGTTCGACGGACCAGATTTTGAAGACGCTGTATGGCAAGGGTCAGCAGCGTGCGGACAAGGGCAATCCCTTTGGTGACAAGAAGAAGCAGAAGGAGCCGACGGAGCTGGATCTGTTGCTGGCATCGATGGAGAACATTGACTTTACGAAGCTGGACGAGAATGACAGTTCGATTGCGGATGACGTGGTGCTGTCGGTGCAGTCGATTGATGATCCGGCGAAGCTGGTGGGTGAAGTGGAGCGGCTGAAGAAGCTGATTCGTCATCCGAATGCGCAGGTTCGTCGTTCGGTGTACTGGGCGCTGGGTCGTACTGGCAATTTTGGTTTGGTGCCGCAGATGCTGGAGGGTTTGAAGGACGGGAATGTGGACGTGAATATTGAGGCTGAGATGGCTCTGCGATTTATTGCTCGCCGTCCCACCGGCTTTGGTTTGTCACTGGATCCGCTGGGTGGATTGACGGCGACGGATCCGGCAGAGCAGCGTCTGCGGAATGCGAACGACTGGCGCACGAAGTCTTACAAGCTGTGGTCGGACTGGTACTTTCAGTCTCGTCCTTATGAAGAGCGTGACGGTCTGGACGAGTTGCAGGCGGCGACGTTTGCGGGTGCGAAGAGTGCTGACAGTGATGCTGACAGCAAGAAGCCGGTGAAGAAGTAGGGGTGTGCGGCTGCTGGCAGCAGTGAGTCGGGCGAGTGGCGGGCAGTCGGCGGTGTCTGTGCTGGTTTTTTTGGTCCTTCCGGTATTTGTGTGGGCAGGTCGCTTTCTGCAGCTCCACCAGCAAAGGCAGTTCTGCCGTTCGTCTGTACCAGCCATCGGCCGCCAGCTCTGGCGAGCGACCGCTGGCTGGCTCTGACGAAGGCAGAACCCCAGGCTTTGTACAAATTCACAGCACCAAAAGTCGTGGAACGCGATGGTCCGCCGAGGCGTCTTTCTCATTCGCATGCTAAGCCTCATCTGCCTGCTCCTCAACGGCTTCACCCACAAGATTTCCGGATGGACCTTTTTTTGTATGTATTGAATGGAAGACAGTGATGACGCGAGTGTTGCGGAGTGTTTGGGCGGCTGTATCGGTGTTGAGTGTTGTGTTGCTGCTGGCTGTGGCGGGTGCTGAGCGGTTGCGTGCGGAGGTGCGGCTGGCGAGTGTCTTTGGTGACCACATGGTTCTGCAGCGGGAGCAGCCGTTGAGGGTGTGGGGCTGGGCGGCAGCGGGCGAGCGTGTGCAGGTGACGGTGGGCGGTGGCCGGGGTGTGGTGCAGGCCGGGGAGGACGGTCGCTGGTCGGTGGAGCTGCCGGCGCTGCAGGCGTCATCGGTGCCGGTGAAGTTTGTGGTGCAGGGGACCAATCAGATTGAGCTGTCGGATGTAGTGGTGGGCGAGGTCTGGCTGTGTTCGGGGCAGTCGAACATGGAGTGGACGGTAGCGATCAGTGCGAATGCGGCGGCAGAGACGGCGGCGGCGAAGTATCCTGGGATTCGTCACATCAAGGTGCCGCTGGTGGCCAGTCCGACGGTGCGGGACGGTTTTGAGGGGCAGTGGCAGGTGTGTTCTCCGGAGACGGTTTCTGGTTTTACGGCCTGTGGCTATTACATGGCGCGGCGGCTGCATCAGGAGCTGAATGTTCCGATAGGTCTGGTGAATTCTTCGTGGGGCGGGACTCGGATTGAACCGTGGACACCGCCGGTGGGTTTTCAGCAGGTTCCGGCGCTGGCGGACATTTCTGCATCGGTCACCGGGAGGACTCCGGGCACCCCCCAATATGAGTCTCGTCTGCGGGCGCATCTGGAGGCGACGGAGGCGTGGCTGAAGGTGGCTCGTGCGGGCCTGCAGGCGGGTGCTCAGGTGGTTCCAAGTCCGGCATTTCCGGGTGAGCTGGTTCCGTTTGAGGGCAATGCGGCTCCGACGGTGCTGTATAACGGGATGATTCACATGCTGGCTGGTTTTCCGATTCGCGGTGCGATTTGGTACCAGGGTGAGAGCAATCATACGGAGGGTCTGTTGTATCTGGAGAAGATGAAGGCGCTGGTGGGTGGCTGGCGTTCATTGTGGGGGCGTGAGTTTCCGTTTTATTACGTGCAGATTGCTCCTTTTAATTACGGCAGTCAGGATCCCACGGTGCTGGCGCAGTTCTGGGAGGCTCAGGCGCTGGCTCAGCGAGCGATTCCGAAGACCGGGATGGTGGTGATCAATGACATAGCGACTTTGAATGACATTCATCCGCCGAACAAGCAGGATGTGGGTGAGCGTCTGGCGTTGTGGGCGCTGAAGAATGATTATGGTCGGGGGGAGTTGTCAGCGGCAGGTCCGGAGGCTGAGCGTCTGGAGTCAGCGGGTGCGTTGCTGAAGGTGCATTTCCGGAATGTGGCGGGCGGCTTGAAGTCTCGAGATGGCAGGCCGCTGACTCATTTTGAGGTGACAGGACCGGGAAGTGGTGGTTTTCATGCGGCGGAGGCGGTGCTGGAGGGTGAGAGTACGGTGGTGCTGCGATCTGACAAGGTGGCGCAGCCGACGGCGATGCGATTTGCGTGGCATTTGCTGGCGGAGCCCAATTTGAGTGGTGGCACGGGTTTGCCGGCGGGTGCATTTCGGCTGGGTGAAGTGCCGTCGTTTCTGAGTGGATTGCCGGTGCAGAGTGAGTATCGTCTGGTGTATGACTATGATCTGGGGAAGCTGGGGGCAGTTCCGGCGGCGGTGGCGGATCACAGTGCGGAGGTGGGGGCATTTGACCGAGTGGCGTATTTGCTGGAGCTGACGGAGGGTTCGGGCAAGTCGCAGAACGTGTTTGTGAGTCTGGACGCATTTACGCAGGACGCGAAGCTGCTGGGGATTCCGACTTTGGCCAGCGGCGCGATTTTTCAGCAGGCGGCGACGGGTCTGGAGATTTTCACGGACGTGCCGGGTCTGCAGTCGGGGCGCAGTATTTCGAAGGGGCAGCTGGAATTTTGGCCTCACAATTACGCGTCTGAGAATGCGGCGGGAGTGCCGGGTGCAGCGGGCAATGTGTATGACGCGGGTGACGGCATGGTGCCACCGGAGGACGGTTACGGCAGTATGCAGCTGCATAATCTGGATGCGGGTCAGACGGTGTTTGCGTTGAACCACTGGCGAGCGGGCGACCGGGCGGACATTGGGATTGGGAACAGTCCTGGTGACACGAAGGACTGGACATTTTCTGGTAACGCGGGTTCATGGAGTTCGAAGCGGCTGCGTGTTTATGTGCGTGAGCGGAAGTGAGTGAGTGAGTGCAGGTGTCAGGGTGATGTGACCGGCCCGAGGGTTTTTGTGAGCAGTGGTCTGACGAGTTGCCGGATTTCCGGGGGCAGCTGGAACAGCGGTCGATCTGAGGGGCGTGTGGAGGTCAGCACCTGCACGGCAGCGGCGAGGCAGCGGAGAGCGATTTGCAGGTATGGGCGGTCTTTCCCGGCCTGTTGCCAGAGTGTGTTCCATGACTGCAGTTGTGAGCTGGAGAAGTCATCCTGATCGATGACGGCGATGGTGCTGACGAGACCGGCAGCGAGTGTGCCATCGAGGTGCTGTTGCAGGTAGAGCGGGGTGATGCGATTGATGCAGAGTTGCCAGTCGTGCGGGCTGCGGCGGAGCATTTGTCGGAGCAGTTCAGCGGGGTTTCCGCCGCGGTTTGTGGTGTTGGGATTATTGAGAGACTGGGGTGGGAAGGCCTGCAGCAGCAGCCGCTGAAATTCGGTGGCAGCGGTATCTTCGGCCAGCAGCAGTGGCCATGGTGTCAGCGGTGTGCGCGGGGGTGGATTGGCGGGATCTTTGGTGTCGGGTGTGGTTTGCCATGGGTCAGCGGGTGTGTCGGGCAGGTTTGTGTGGAACCAGTCTTTGAGGAAGGCGGCGGTGAGTTCGAGTGGGTGGTGTGTTTGATGTCGGGGCTGCAGTCCGAGTCTGAGCAGTGGATCGGTGACGTCGTAGAGGGATTCTTTGCCGCGTTTGGCGGCGTGAACGAGCTGAAATTCGCGGAGGAACCCGAGCTGTCGTGAGCAGCAGCGTTCTTCGACGCCGGTAGTGGCGGCCAGTTGCTGGACAGTTTTGGCACCTTCCTGATCGCAAAGGCCGATGAGCAGCTGGCGTTGTTGCGGGGAGAGGTCATAGAGTTTTTGGGTGAGCACGGGTGTGAGTGCATCGAGGGTATGAGTCAGGAGTGGTGTGAGTTGTTTGAGTGAGCGGGATGTGAGTGCCTGTGCCAGCAGGACCCAGGCGCGGGGATTGCCTTTCAGCAGGACAGTGGCGGCCTGCAGTCGGGAGCGACCGGCGGGGGAATCGAGCAGTGGCAGGAGCTGTTTGCGGCGTCGCAGTCTGCAGATGCGGTGCACGAGCTGTTGGCAGGCGGCTGGCTGCAGTGCGGGCAGGTGGTGAATGTCGAAGAACCCGAAGCACGGCTGGTTGCGATCTGAGATTTCGGGGAACAGGGTGCGAGTGGTGGCGAGTGTGGAGCAGCAGCGTGTTTCCTGGAGAAAGGCGCGCCACTGTTTTTGATCGGCGTCGGACATTCCGCGGAAGTGCTGATCAAGATTTTCGAGCACGAGCAGCAGGCTGCACTGCTGCAGCTGTTGTGCGATCTGGCTGAGGATGGCGTTGGCGGCCTGTTCCGGGGGCAGTGCGACTGTTTGGCTATGGAGGAGTGGCGGGAACTGTGCGGGGTCCTGTTGAGTCAGTTTTTGAGCGAGGGTGCGTGCCAGGGACAGCAGTCCGACGGAGATTTCGGCGGGGCCGAATCGAACGATGCGGAGGCTTTGCTGGAGTTCGGTGTGCTGGGCCAGCTGATGGCAGATGAGACTGGTGATGTGAGTTTTTCCGGCACCGGGCGGGCCGGCGAGCAGGATGTGCAGCTGATCATGTCGACGGATTCCGGTGATGAACCGGCTGGCGATCTGCCGCTGCAGTGTCTGGTGCTGCACCAGCAGTGTGGAGAGCAGTCTGGGCGACATGCTTTCCGGGTGATGAACGAGAATGGAGCAGTGCTGAGTCATGAGGAGAGTCCCTGAGCTGTTTGCCACCAGCTGCGTATGAGCGTGAAGCGGAAGGAGTAGAGTTTGCTGGAGTCACTAACGAGGTAGTGATCCAGTGCGAGGGATCTGAGGAGCTGCACGAGATGTTGTCGGTCGCACAGAGCGAAGCGGGAGCGAACGGCGGTCCATACCTGATCGATGGACTGGGGCTGGCTGACACTGGCGAAGTGATCGAGGAGTTCCGAGGCGATGCGGGCATCGGGTACAGGCTGACCGTTGGCATCGTTGGTGGAGTCACGGTAGTAGATGGGCAGGCGACTGCGGAAGTGTTCCATTTCCCATGGGTCGCTGTCTGTTGTGAGCAGGTGTTGCACGACGCGGTCGACAGTGCTGGCGGTGATGGGTCGGGGGTGTGCTGTGAGGTGTGTGACGACAGTGGCCATATAGAAGGGGATATAGTCAGCGCGGCGAGCGATACATTCGCAGACGGTGTCGGAGTGTGGGTTGTTGGCGGGGATCTGGTAATCGTCGAGCAGTCGCTGAGCGAGCAGGCGGGCATCCGGTGGTTCCAGTCCGCGGATTTCTACGACGGGCATGTCATTGACGGGTTCGCTGGCCAGCTTTTGCTGTCGGAGTTCGCGGAGGACGTGGTGGAGTCCGACGGATCCGGCGAAGACCATCCGCAGGCCTGTGTATTTCTGTCGGGCGGCGCGGAGTGTATCGAGCAGCAGGAGAGCATCGGTGGCGGAGCCTGAGGCGGCAAATCGCTGCAGCATGTACGGGAGTTCGTCGAGCAGGAGTACGATTTTGCGATCATCGGTGTGGTGGCAGAGTCCCTGCAGGAGCTGATCGAGTGACTGGGACCAGTGTTGTGCTGAATCGGGTGGCAGTTTGATGACGCCGGCGATGTCGAGTCCGGCGAGTTGTTGCAGGAGGTTTTGCCAGGTTTGCAGAGCTTGTGCGGTGCGTGAGAGGAGGTTATGGGAGTGGGCGGTGTGTGCGAGTGTGGTGACGAAGTGTGCGGGGCTGGCAATTTTTTCGAGATCGAGGAACAGTGGGTGAAAGCTGGGCGCGGGCTGGTCGAGCATTTTGAGCATGACGGTGGTTTTTCCGACGCGTCGTTCGGCGCTGAGTCTGAGTGAGTTGTGCTGGAGCAGTGTCCAGAGCCGGGCGATGAGCGGATCGCGACCGACGACGTTGTTTGAGGAGAGCTGTGTGGTCATGGTGCAGGCTTGCGACTGGGGTGAGCGGGAGTTTTGTGATTGAAATATCGTGCGATGGTGGTATCGTATGTTGGATGTGTTGGTGTGTCAATCGTGTGTTTGGTCGGGGATGGTTGATTTTGGGTGGGAAGGCTGGTGGAATTTGGGTGTGGATGGTGGCGGGCGGCGGTTGAGGATTTCGACCGGGGTTGGTTCGGGGGTTGGCCGGTCAGTTTGGTGGGGGGGGATCAGTGATGTGGCGGTGGTGCGGGGTGGCGGGTGTTGGCGGAGTGCGGCGAGTTTCGGGTGTGTTGTGGGCGTTGCTGCTGTTGTGGGCGGGTGCGACAACCGGCGGTTTTCCGGGGGCGGTGGAAGCGGGCCGTTTGGAAGGGCCGGCTGACGAGCGTTTGGCGGAGGGGGCGATTCGTGGCGTGCTGAAGGCTCAGGCTGAGGCCTGGAACCGGGGCGACATTCCGGGGTTTATGGAGGGGTATGTGCGGGGCGGGAGTCTGCGATTTGCCAGCGGAGGTGCAGTTCAGCGGGGCTGGCAGCAGACACTGGAGCGTTATCAAAAGCGATATGACAGCCGAGAGAAGATGGGTTTGCTGGCGTTTGAGGATCTGGAGGTTCGGGTATTGAGTGCGGACTGGGCGGAGGTTTTTGGGCGTTATGTCTTGAAGCGGGATCCGGCGGTGGGTGATGCGACGGGATTATTTACGTTGCTGATGACTCGTGAGGGCGACAGCTGGCGAGTGCTGCATGATCACACGTCTGCGGCGGAGCAGAAGTGAGGCTGTGGTCAGGAAATTTCGGGCAGTGCGGGCAGTTCGCGGGTGCCATTTGCTGGAGTTTCGGTTTCGCGGGCCATGCCGGAAAACAGGCGGATGAATTCTTCGAGGGGGATTTTCAGGATGCCCTGGGAGGTCGGGTAACCGTGGACGGGTCCGCTTGTTCCGGCTGGTCGAAAGTTGCCGCCGTGCGGGTTCCAGAGAGAGATGGTATCTGAGGTGTTGTCCCAGGCGACGACGGCCCAGGCGTGCCTGGGCGTTAGTCCGGGAGTGCGTGATTCGCGAGTGGTGCAGACCATGGCGTGGCGTTTGCGGCGGGCGTCATCCAGCCATGTTCTGAGCTGTCTGAGGGAATCGCGCCAGGGGCGGTCATTTTTGTCATGTCGGCGGGTGAATTCGAAGGAGAAACGCTGAATTTGTTTACCGGTGATGAGTGAGAGGAAGCGGGTGACGGAGCCGCCTGCGGAGATGGCATCGATGGGCGAGCCGGCGGCAGCTGCGGACGGTCCGATGACCTTCTGGGCGGCCCCGGCGGCTTTTTCGTAGACGTTCACCCATTCGCCGTCACCTTCATTTCCGGCGGTGAGGGCCAGTTCGGCGGCGGTGAGTTTAGGGACGGGGATCTGGTATTTGCCGAAGCGGACGTAGTAGCCGCCGTCGGGTCCGCTGGTGAACATCGCGGGGACTCGATCGGGAGTCACGGCCAGCACGGCACCGAGCGGTGCCAGTACGAAGCAGTTGCCCAGTTGTCCCTGGTGAATGGTGGCCAGCTGTGGTTTGCCGGAGGCGAACAGTCGTGGTTGAGTCTGCCTGATGCGTTGTGCGGCGCGGGTGAACAGTTCCTGGAACTGCGGTCCGTCGGCGTTGCGGTCATCGACCAGTTGTTGCAGCTGGTCTTTGGTGAGTCCGGCGGTGGCGTCCGGGTTGCCGGTGAGTCCGCGTTTGAGTGCGGCGATGGCTGCGGCATCGGCATCGCGGAGTGACGGGTCGGCGACGGCCTGATTGATTTCGTGTGCGGAGAGTCGGCGATCGCGATTGAGATCCCACCTGCTGAAGCGTCGGGCGATGATATCGGCCAGTTCGGAGGGCAGCGTGCGGGGAGCGGGTCCGCTGCTGACAACGAGGACTGTCAGGAGGAGCAGGCGAGGAAGAGGGTCGGAAAGAGCAGCCATGCTGAGAGTCCGGTCCGGTTGAAAAGGCGGGGGAGCAGTGACAATTAGGGGGTGGCCGCAGGGGAAGCAAGATGCGGGTTGGAAATCGCTGAGTGGCGGCGTCAGAACCTGGGGATTTCGTGGCAATCCCGCAGGGATGTGGCATTTTTGCCACCTGAGTTGTTGTGTTCGGGCAACGGCGGTGATGGATGTGCGGAGGCGGTTCTGCGGGTTGCGTGCCGGGTTGGCTTTTCCGGCTGGGCGGAGTTTGTGGCGGAGGTGGTGGCCGTCAAAGTTTGCCAGGCCTTCGCAGCGGGCATCATTTGTGAAGCAGATACGACTCGCGCTGTCCGCACAGGATTCAACCGCTTAACGGCAGCTGGTGGCGATTTCACAATCTCGGTTCTGATAATCGGCAATTCAGGCCGATGTTGACAGAGCCGTTTTCCTGGCACCCCCGCCGCTATTTTCCTGCTGCTGCCTGACAGTCGCAGGACCTCGCTGGAACAGGCCGTGCAGATGAAGTCACTTCGCGACAGCTATCACTTTCCCGGTCGAACAGCAGCCATCTGGCTTCCGGGAGTTGCTGCTTTCCTGCTGCCGCTGATTATGTATTCGCTGAGCAGTCTGAAGCTGCAGAATGATGTGGGCAACTGGCTGCCGGACACGGACGAGCAGTCGGCGGTGCTGAACTGGTACCAGAATTTGTTTCCTGAGGACGATCGAATTCTTGCGTCGTGGGACGGGTGTTCACTGACTGATCCGCGGATGGCTCAATTTGCTCGTCTGCTGGAGGGCCGTCGGACTGGTGATGAACGTGAGGGAGGTTCGCCGTACATCGCAGAAGTGACTGAACCGACGGATTTGCTGCGTCGGATGCGAAGTCGGAACCTGACTTTGGCTGAGGCTTTGGAGCGGACGGGTGGTCTGTTGACTGGCAAGGGGCCGCTGCGACTGGAGCTGGCGGAGTTTGCCAGACTGCATTCTCGCAGTGTTGGCGAGCAGGCTGTGCGTCTGGGGGCCGAGAAGTTTGGCATCGACGTGCGTGTTGTGGAGCATGTGCTGCCTGTGCCGGAGAGTTTGCAGGTTGCTGCAGACGACGTTGAGGGGCAGGAGCTGCTGCAGGATCTGACAGAGTGGGTGGCCGGTCAGAAAGCCGCCGATCTGCAGCTGCAGTGGTCTGGAATGCATGTGAATGAGAAGCAGACAGCCGATTTCATGTCCGCGCTGAAGACGCTGACTGTGGCGGGTCTGAAGGCCGAGCCTGTTGTGAGCGAGGCGTGGTTCGTGCCGGGTGCGGCAGCGGCGGTTTCGATCAGTCTGAGTGAAGCGGGCACGGCTGAGCATGCGAATGCGATTCAGGCAGTGCGTGATGCTGCGGTGTCCTGTGGGATACCGGCTGAAGAACTGCACCTTGGCGGCAAGACCGTAGCGGCAGTGGCTTTGAATCAGGGTGTGAAGCAGGCTGCGTGGAATGCGGGGGCACCGCTGTGGAAGCTGTGGCTGCGTTCACCTCTGCTGCTGGCGGCAATTGTGGGTTTTGGCTGCAGCCTGGCAACGCTGCGAAGCGTGCGTCTGGCTTTGATGGTGCAGGGTGTGTCGATCTTTACAGCTGCTGCTGCTACGGCGCTGGTTGCTCCATTTGGCGGCAACATGAACATGGTGCTGGTGGTGATGCCGACGCTGTTGCTGGTGGTCACCGTTTCGGGCAGTTTTCACCTGTGCAATTACTGGCGTCAGCTGGGGCACAAGGAACCTGCCGAGGCGGTTGCGGAGGCGGTAGCCCGCGCGTGGACTCCGTGCGTACTGGCCGGCGTCACGACAGCAATTGGTCTGGCGTCCCTGATGATCAGTTCGCTGGTGCCGGTACGTCAGTTTGGTTTGTTCGCTTCTATTGGCTGTCTGATTTCTTTGGGAGCTGTGCTGTATCTGTTGCCGGCAATGATGCTGCATTTGCGACCGCTGGCCGTTGCAGGTGGCAGCGAGGAAACGGCGGGAGCGGCGCTGAGCAGTCTGTGGCTTCGCTGTGGTCGTCTGCTGTCTCGCTGGTCCGGGTTCAATGTGGGTCTGAGCTTTGCGGTTACGGCACTTGCGGTGACCGGGCTGACGTGGTTCCGCACGGAGACCAAGGCGATTCGGTATTTCCCGGAAGATTCGCGAGTAGTTTCGGACTATCGTTTTCTGGAAGACAATCTGGCCGGGATTATTCCCGTGGACGCGATCGTGCGGTTCAGCAGCACGCATCAGAAGCTGCTCAGCTTTCAGCAGCGAACGGAAGCGGTGATGAAGCTGCAGCGAAAGCTGTCGCAGCATCCGGAAGTCAGCGGCAGTTTGTCACTGGCGTCGTTCCTTGCCAGCGGAGCAGAATCTGCGGCCGGCGGTCGGGCAGCACGTCTGAAGGAGAATCTGACTGAGGACAAGCTGTATGCTGTGTTGCGGGATGAGACGGGGCCGCGGCAGTCTGTGCATGCTCTGATGGCATTGTCTCAGGAGACCGTAGAGCTTCCGGGCAGTCGTCGGATTTTGCAGAAGAACGGTGACGAGATCTGGCGGGTGACGTGTCAGGCGAGCATTTTGAGTGACGCTGATTATCGCAAGCTGACTGAGGATTTGACAGGGTTGGCTGTGAGCGAGCTGAGGGATCTGCCCGGTGGCAGCCCGGCCTGCATTGTGACGGGTCTGGTACCAATTTTTCTGCGAACTCAGGATGCGCTGCTGGAGAGTCTGATCGGCAGTTTCATTGCGGCATTTATGTTAATCACGGGTGTGATGGTGGTGCTGCTGCGGGACATTGTGGCGGCGGTACTTTCAATGATTCCTAATGTGGCACCGGCGGCGATTGTGTTTGGTTTGCTGGGCTGGATGGGGGTCAGGGTTGATGTGGGAACGATGGTGACTGCATCGGTGGCGCTGGGTCTGGCGGTGGACGGGACGCTGCATTTTCTGCACGTATTTCGGGAAGAGCTGAAGCCGGATGTGACTCGGGAGGAGGCGGTGGCGCGAGCGACGGCACAGTGTGCTCCGGCCATCTGGCAGACGAGTTGTGCGGTGGGGATCGGTGTTCTGACGCTGTTTCCGACGGAGTTGCTGTTGATCAGTCGTTTCGGCTGGGTGCTGGCGGCGATGGTTCTGACAGCGATGTGGGGCGACCTGATTTTGCTGCCATCAATGCTGAACGGGCTGCTGGGTGACATTTTGGCTGAGCAAAAGCGGGTGGCTGAGGCAGCGGCGGAAGCGGCGGCTGGAGGTTCCGTGGTTTTGGGTGCAGTTGAAGTGGCTGAGGAGGTGGTCAAGCCGACGGTGGCGATCGACACTCATCCACCGGCCATTGTCGTACGTGCGCCTCATTTTCAGGTTCGCTATTCGGCAAACGCTGCAACTCGGGAATAATGCCGGTGGGCTGCGTCCTGCCTTGAGCAACGGTGCTGTTTATTCAGAGGATGCAGCGGTGCTGGTTGTTGAGAGGCAGGCCCTTGCGGCACGGGGCACATCGAGTTTCCTGACTTAGCTGGCAAAGAGCATTTGTGGCAGACTACGTAGAACCGCTGGGGATGAGGATCCTGATCCGGAAGGATGAGGCTCGTCAGAAAACGCGTGGGGGGATTGTCCTGCCTGACAATTCTGAGATCCCGACGATTACGGGCCGCGTGGTGGAGGTGAGTGTCCAGGTTGACAGAAACGAGGATTTTCCGATTCGGAAATACGACAAGGTGCTGTTTCACCCGCGGAACGCGATTCCGGTTGATTTTGAGGGCAACAACCTGTTGTTTGTGGTGCCGATAGAAGATGTGGTGGCGGTATTTCGCCGTGAGAGTTCGCGGGGGTCACGTCGAGTTGCTGGTGCAACTGACGAGTCGGACGAGTGATCCGGGTAGTGCCAGCGAGCCTGAGCTGAAGAGGTTTTGTCGCCGTGATTGCTCGTTTTTTGCGAAACTATTTGCCACGACATCGCAACCGCTGGAATCAGTGTCTGCATCTGGCTGGGGTTCCGACAACATTTGTGGCGCCGTGGGTTGCGGTGGCGATGCAACTTGAGTGGTATTTTCCGGTTTCTTTGTTTTTTGCCGGATATGTGCTGCAGTTTATCGGTCACGCAATAGAGGGAAATGACGCTGGCGAGGTTGTGTTTCTCAAGAAGTCACTGGGAATGCGTTATACCGAATATGGTCCGCTTTCCGAATGTTCAAGACCTGCCGGTGTTGCTGACGATAGGACTCGTGGCTGATTTGCGGGTTGTACGGTGCCCGTCTGGAATCGGCTGCGTCTGAGCAGATGACAGTCCGTCGACTGGCAGTTCTGTGATGACGGCGAAGTCATCAGTGACAGGGCGTGCCATGACCCGTTCAAGCGACATTGTGCGTGGTGTAT
>JBJTPZ010000562.1:0-40187 GCA_046075365.1 Planctomycetaceae bacterium | reverse complement strand
TCAGCCTGCATTCTTTCACGCATCTGGTTCATGCGGTTTTCCAGCATGCTGGCACCGCGACCGGGCATTCTGGGTACCCCGGAGTTTCTGAGACCGGGGATTTCGGGTGGCTGTGAATTATCGGGCATTGCGGCGGGTGATGCCGGAGGCACGCGCGCGGGGGTGACGATGTCTGGGGCTGTCTGAATGGCGGTGGAATTGCGAATGGACTGCTGCATGGCTTCCATTTGCTGCCGAGCTCTGTTGTTTAAGTCCTCGGCGATTCTGCTGCCCGGGCTTTCAGGGATTGTGCCTTGCCGAGCTTGAAAATTCCCGGCGACGACGGCTCCTGCGGGGCGCAGTGCCAGGCGGATGCCGAAGTACATGGAAGCTGTAACGGCTCCGCCGGCACACAGCACGACAGCAATCGCTGTCAGTGGTCCCATTTGCAGGCCACGTTTTACCTGAGCCGTTTGTTTGATTGGGGCGTTGCGGGGTTTTGCTCTGGCGGTGTCGTTTTCGCTGCGAACGGGCGTGGCGGGGGCGGGTGTTTTTTTCTTTTCTCTGGGTGGCTGCAGGCGAGCCTGTGCAACATCCATCGCCTCGCCGCAGCGGGGGCAATGCAGGGGCACAGGACTGTTAAGCTCACGAATGCGAAATTCGGTGCGACAGTCCGGGCAGTCCAGCAGATGGATGGTCATGGTGCTCTGCTTTCGGGGAAATCACGGTGTAGCTGTCCAGGGCAGCCAGCAGGTTCAGTTCTGCAAATCCTAACGCTGGTCGATTTGAAAGTCAGCCGCAGGACCGTCAGAATTATGGGTTCAGGCGTGGCGAAGCGTTTTGCCGGCCTGCCAGTTTTGATTGTGACAGGAACCCACGAATCATGAAGCGATTATTCAACAGCCTTGCCTGCGTTGTTCTGCTGGCGGCATCCTCTGCAGTTTCAGCTCAGGACATTTTTCTCAAGCCCGAAGAAGCTGGTCCGGAATTCGCGGTCCAGGGCGAGTACACGGGCAGCGTCGAAATTGACGGTCAGAAAGTGCCCGTCGGCCTGCAGGTCATTGCTTTGGGTGATGGAAAATTTGATGCTGTCGCTTATCCTGGCGGACTGCCTGGGGCCGGATGGCTGGGTACAGAAAAGCACCGTGCCAGCGGGATGCTGCAGGACGGTGTGGCGAAGTTTCAGAGTGCAGACGGGCTCACGGCCGAAATTCGCGGCGGGGAAGTTTCGGTGAAGTCGAGTTCCGGTGGTTCTCTGGGATCACTGAAGAAGGCTGAGCGAGTCAGCCCGACTTTGGGTGCCAAACCACCGGCCGGAGCAGTCGTGCTGTTTGACGGAAAATCTGCGGACGCCTTCAATCGTGGCCAGCTGATGCTGGGTGATTTACTGGCAGCAGACTGTGAAACCAAAGAAAAATTCGGCAATCATACTCTGCACATCGAATTTCGTACTCCCTTCAAGCCAAAGGGTCGCGGTCAGGATCGCGGCAACAGCGGCGTGTATATTCAGGGGCGATATGAGTGTCAGGTGCTGGATTCATTTGGCCTCGAGGGCGAAAACAACGAGTGTGGCGGGATCTATTCAATCGCTCGTCCGGCAGTCAACGCCTGTTTTCCGCCGCTGTCATGGCAGACTTATGACATGGACTTTACGGCCGCACAGTACGAAGGCGATCGCAAGGTGAAGAATGCTCGAGTCACTATTCGCCACAACGGCATCGTGATTCACGACAACCTTGAGCTGCCCAAAGGGACTCCGGGAAAGAACCCGGAAGGCCCTGGGCCGGACGTGATCTATCTGCAGGGGCATGGAAACCCGGTTGCTTACCGCAACATTTGGGTTGTGCGCAAGTGAGGCAGGCCTGATTAACGGGGAGCAGCGATTCCCGGCTGCAGGTGCTTCGCAGGTTTTCCACTTGACGCATTTTATGCGGCTGTCCTATAACGTTGTCTGGCTGGAACTGGCGGGGCCTGTTTACCCCGTCGCAGCCTTTGATTTCGCGGTTGTTCGCGCCCGACGCCGGTGAACATCCTGCATTGTATTCGGTGTCGAAGACTCCCCACGGAGGAACATGGGAATGGCCGCAAAGAGCAAAGCAGCAAAGACCCCGGCAGCAGCGCCGGCAGCACCAGCAGCAAAGCCGACCAAGGCCGCTGCTCCGGCTGCAGCAAAGTCCACCAAGGCCAAGACCGGCGCCGCCAAGCCGGCTGCCAAGTCTGCCAAGGGTAAGACGACCGGCAAGAAGTGATCTGCTGCAGAGCTTTCTGACAGGATCATCTGGTGGCCGAAGTCTTCTTTGAAGACTTCGGCCGCTGCTGTTTTCGCCTCGTAAAATCGTTGGTCTTACACTGTTGACCACCGCTGCATTGTCAGCAGGCAGACGCCCAGCCCGGCACACAGCAGCGAAAGTCCTGCCGCCAAAACGACGAGGCAGCCGCCAGGTCGCGGCAGTCCCAGTCGAATCAGCCGGGCCAGCGGAGAATACCAGCCGATCCGCCGTTTGGCTCGCCGCACCTGATTGGGCCACCAGCGAAACGGCGCCAGCAGTGCCGTGATGCCCAGAGCCTTCCGGATGCGTTTTTTGGCGCGAGTGACGCCCAGCACGGTTTTCCACGACGGACGACGATAGCGAAAGAACTTCACAGCAGGCTTCTCCGAGGACAGGGTACACACCGCGTTGCCCATGGTGCATATCCTCCGCTGTACTGCCTGACGAGACAACCTCTGCGCCGCATATTCATGGACACCTCGCTGAAATTCTGCGAGTATTCCGGGATGCGAAATTGCCCAGTCAGGCATTCCCGGTTGCTTTCAGGCAAAAGGTGGCTTCCCGTGAAACACGTTCTGCTGTTGCTGCTGGCTGCCGGCGTCATTGCCGACGGAAGACTGTGTTTTGGGCGCGATCGTCGCCCGAATATTCTGCTGATCGTCGTCGATGACCAGTCTCCTCAGGACCTGCAGCTCTATAACCCGAATTCTCCGCTGCGCACCCCCAGTCTTGACCAGCTGGCAGCTCGCGGCGCTGTGCTCGATAATGCTGTCCATATGGGTTCCTTCAGCGGAGCCGTCTGTACGCCGTCGCGACACATGCTGATGTGTGGTCGAACGCTTTGGCATCTGCCCATCGGGCCGCAGAGCCAGCAGCAGGCTTTGCCCGGACTGCCTCGCAAAACACTGGCAGCAGTCTTCAATGATGCCGGTTATGCGACCATGCGGACCTGTAAAACCGGCAACAGCTATGAAGCCGCCAATCGTCAGTTCACGATCCGTCGTGACGCCACCAAACGTGAAGGAACAGAGTCGGGCGGCAGCGCCTGGCATGCTCAGCAGGTTTTGGACTACCTCGGCGAACGCGAAGCGGCCAGGGATGCTCGCCCGTTCCTGATTTGGTTTGGGTTTTCGCACCCGCATGACACTCGCGATGGCACTCCGGAACTGCTGGCACGGTATGGCGCCGTGAACCACTCAGATCCGCAAAACCCTCCGGCACTCAATCCGACGCTGCCCGCTCTGCCGCCGAATTATCTGCCGCAGCATCCGTTTAACACCTCGCACTCAGATGTACGAGACGAGGTCGCGGTCAGTGGAGTCTGGAAGCGGCGGGATCCGGCAACCGTTCGCAACGAACTGGGGCGGGAATTCGCCTGCAGCGAAAACATCGATCAGCAGATCGGGAAAGTTCTGCAGCGGCTGCAGGAACTGGGCGAACTGGAAAACACAATCATCATCTATACCGCCGATCATGGGATGTCCATTGGTCGGCACGGTCTGATGGGCAAGCAAAACCTCTACCAGCACACCTGGCAGGTACCGTTCATTGCCGCAGGCCCGGGAATCCAGGCCGGGCGTCGCGTGCCCGGAAATGTGTACCTGCTGGATCTGCTGGCAACAGTCTGCGACTTCGCCGGCATTCAGCCGCCTGACACCAACGAAGGCATCAGCATGAAACCAGTCCTGTCGGGACAGGCGGAAACCAGTCGAGACATACTGTATGGCGCTTATTCCGGAGGTGCCAGGCCAGGAATTCGCTGCATCCGCAAAGGTGACTGGAAACTGATCGTGTATCGGGCAGATGCGCTGAATCTGCAGCAGGTTCAGCTTTTCAATCTGCGGCAAAATCCTGCTGAACTGCTGTCCGAACATCGGGCAGATGCCCTGCAAAGGCTGCTGCCGGCCAGACCTTTGCCAGAGCAGACCAATCTTGCCGACCTGCCGCAGTACTCCGATCAGCTGCTGCAGCTGCGGCAGCTGCTGACGTCGGAAATGCAGCGTCTGAATGATCCGGCAGCCGGTGAATTCTGAGCCTGCGCAACCGTCTCCATAACAGTCATAAACTTCCTGCCGGATTTTCGCCATGCTCGCCGGACTGCTTGCCGCACCTCGCCAAATTCAGCTGATCGACGTCCCGGAACCGGAACTGCCAGCTGCTGAGCGGGCGCCGGGAATGATTCTGTTTCAGCCTGAAATGACCTGCCTGTGCGGCTCGGATCTGCCGTATTTTGACGGTGCATTTGAGGGGCATCCGGTCGAGTATCCGCAGCCGGTGGGCATGAGTCTGCATGAGATGGTGGGGACTGTGGTGGCCACCAATGGCAGTCGCTGGCAGCAGGGGCAGCGAGTGCTGGCGGTTCCTGTGGGGCAGCAGGGATTGTATGAACGCTTCGTGCTGTCAGAAAATCGGGCCGTGGCTTTGCATCCCGGGCTGTCGGACGAAATGGCCATGCTGGCTCAGCCGTTCGGTACAGTCGTGCACGCCCTGAAAAAATTGCCCAATATGATTGATCGCGATGTTGTGGTGCTGGGGCAAGGGCCGATCGGTCAGATGTTTAATGCGGGGCTGCGAAATCTGGGGGCCAGACGAATCATCGGCATCGATCCGATTGAATCGCGTCTGCGAGCCAGCCTGCAGATGGGTGCCACCGGCACCGTGTGTGCCCGTGGTATCGATGCTGAACAGGCTGTCCGCAGTCAGCTGGACGGCCAGCTTCCGGAATTTGTCATCGAAGCTGTCGGGCACAAAGCTCAGGCGTTCAACGACGCTGTCAGACTGGTACGGGACTATGGCACGGTTTTGTTTTTCGGCGTTCCCCCGCATTCCATTGATGGTGTTGCTCTGCGGGCTTTGATGTGGAAAAACGGCAGTCTTTTGACCAGTCTGCACCCGGACTTTGAACGCACATTTCCGCTGGCGATGCAATGGATCGCCGAAGGGCGCGTCAACCTTGCTCCGCTGCTGACACATCGGTTCCCTCTGAGTGATCTGCAGCAGGCGTTCGATGTGTTTCGTGATCGAACTGACGGGGCGCTGAAGGTGCTGGTTGAGTTCCCTGCGCTGGTCAGCAGTCGGCTCAGCGGCTAGATTTCAGACCGGATGGTCCGCTTTGTTCCGGCGGAAACTGGAGAAGATTCCCGTTTTTTCCAGTTCTGATTCTCTGAAATCGCGTTTTTTTCCCTGAGAACCTCGCACGCCGTTCCGGGTCCTGCGTAGACTACAGGGAAATGCCGGCGCGCGTCCCGGGGGCTGTCCCGGTCGTTGCGCTGCGGACCGGTTAAACGTGCCCTGTTTTTGTGATCTGGAGAATTCTCATGACGGTCATTCTGACGGAAAAAGCAGCCGCTGAAATCAAGCGAGTGATTGGCGAACAGAATCGCCCGGAACTGAAGTACGTGCGAGTCGGCGTTGTGGGCGGTGGCTGCAGTGGCTTTCAGTATTCCTTCGACTTCACCAACACCTGGGACTCTGCTCAGGATGTGTTTGAAGAGCATCACGGTGTTGGCGTTGTGGTCGACAAGAAAAGCGATCTGTATCTTGATGGTACGGAAATCGACTTCTACACGGATCTGTCGCGGCGTGGTTTCACCTTTAAGAACCCCAATGCCGTCAAGTCCTGCGGCTGTGGCAGCAGCTTTTCAGCCTGACCTGTTAGCCAAATCGGCTTTGAACAACAGACAGCCGCCGGTTTCCCTGTGGAATCTGCGGCTGTCTGTCTTTGTACTCGGTGCCTGAATGCTCGCACTTTTCTGGCACTGCCTGGTCCGTGCTTTGCCCGAGTGGCTCCCGCCGGATACGATAGTACAGCACCTTCTGCATTTCATTATTTCTGCCTGAAGACTGTCCGCCATGATTGCTGACCAGATCACTCCTCCTCAGCGAACCCTGATGGGTCCGGGTCCCAGTGAAATTCATCCCAGTGTTCTGGCCGCTATGGCTGCTCCCACTGTCGGTCATCTGGATCCATATTTCCTGAAGATCATGGATGAGCTGCAGGGAATGCTGCGGCAGGTTTTTCAGACCAGCAACCCGATGACGATGGCCATCAGCGGCACGGGCAGTGCGGGGATGGAAACCTGTGTGGTGAATCTGATTGAACCGGGTGACCGAATGGTTGCCTGCGTCAACGGAGTTTTTGGGGGACGGATGGCGGAAGTGGCCGAACGTCTGGGCGCAGAGGTGACTCGCATCGAGCGTCCTTTTGGCCAGGTGTTTACTCCGGATGAAATCCGCGATGTTGTCAAGCGTGTTCAGCCCAGGGCTGTGGGCATTGTGCATGCGGAAACCAGTACAGGTGCGTGGCAGCCGCTGGATGAGATTGCACAGATTGTGCATGAAGCCGGGGCTCTGCTGATTGTGGACTGTGTCACATCGCTCGCGGGCGCCCCGGTTGAGATTGACCGCCTGGGTATCGATGCCGCTTACAGTGGCTCGCAGAAATGTCTCAGTTGTCCTCCGGGACTGGCTCCCGTGACCTTTGGTCCGCGGGCATTGGAGGCGATGGACCGCAGGACTCGACGTGTTTCAAGCTGGTACCTGGACATTGGCCTGCTGCGCAACTACTGGGGCAGCAACCGCGCGTATCATCACACGGCTCCGATCAACATGAACTATGCATTGCATCAGGCGCTGCGACTGGTTCTGCAGGAAGGTCTGCCGGCCCGATTTGCTCGCCACATGCTGCACCATCGAGCATTGAAGACGGGTTTGCAGGCGATGGGTATCCAGTATTCGGGCGATCCTCAGCACTGTCTCCCCATGCTGAATTCCGTGCTGATTCCGGATGGTGTTGACGACATGGCTGTGCGCGGGCAGTTGCTGAATGAGTTCGGAATTGAAGTGGGTGGGGGCCTTGGGCCGATGAAGGGCAAGGTCTGGCGAATTGGATTGATGGGTGAGACGGCAAAGAAGTCCAACGTACTGCTGATTTTGGCGGCTCTGGAACAGTGTCTGGCTCGGCAGGGACATCGTCCGCAGCCCGGTGCCGGCACCGCCGCGGCCAGCGACGTGTACCTTGAGGGGTAATCAGTTTTCGGTCAGCATCTGGCTCTGAGCGATTCACAGACCACGGACTTTCCCGGCAGGAGATCAGATCATGATGATGGATCAGCGCGTGTTGCGGATGGCCTGCTGTGCTGTGCTGTCGGCTGCGTTTGCCGGCTGTGAAGCAGGCGGGCGTGGTGTTGGCGAAGGTGCCAGCCAGGAACTGGTTCGTGACGGGTCTGGTCCGGTCACATTTCTTGACCGTGAATCGCTGCGTTCGGGGGTTGGTCCTGTGGACAAAGACGTGCCGACGGCGTTCACAGAAACGGCCTCCGGTCTGAAATATCGAATTCTGCGACAGTCGGATGGTCGCAAGCCGGCGGTCAGCAGCACGGTGGAGGTGCACTATCGTGGCTGGCTGGACAGTGGTCGGCAGTTTGACAGTTCGTATGACCGCGGAGAAACAGCCTCGTTTGGGCTGGGGTCTGTGGTACCCGGATGGACTGAAGGTTTGCAGCTGGTGGGTGAGGGCGGGATGATTGAACTTTGGATACCGTCGGAACTGGGATATGGCAGCCGTGGTTCACCCGGCTCAATTCCTCCCAATGCCACTCTGCATTTCGTGGTTGAGCTGATCAAGGTTCAATAGTCCTGTTCTGTCAGCAGAATCCATATGTCGACTCAGCACTCTTCTCCCTTGCGAATCGTTCTGGCGTCTTCCGAGGCTGTACCATTTTCGAAGACGGGCGGTCTGGCTGATGTCGCTGGTGCCCTGACTGCAGCTTTGTCAGGTGCTGGTCATGAGGTGACTCTGATCGTCCCCGATTATACTCTGCTGCGGCAGGGTAAATCCGGTGTCCCTGAGGTGCACGAGACAGGTCTGCAGTTCACGATCGATATGAATGGTCGCCCGATGACCGGGGCTGTGAACTGGTCGCTGTACCCGCACACGTCAGCCAGAGTCTTGCTGGTGCAGCAGCCCGTATATTTCGACCGCGGTCAGCCCTATGGTGATGCGGCTGGTGCCTATGGTGACAACGGGGAGCGTTTTTGTTTCTTTAGTCGAGCAGTCCTGGAAATTTGCCGGCGGATGGTCCTGCGTCCGGACATTCTGCACTGCAATGACTGGCAAACCGGCCTGATCCCGGCACTGCTGAATGCACAGTATTCGAAGCTGGCCGGTTTCGAAACAACAGCGTCAGTTATGACCATTCACAACATGGCCTACCAGGGAGCATTCGCGAAATCAGAAATGCCACTGACGGGCATGCACTGGGGCTTTTACAACCCCAGCCATATGGAAGCGTGGGGACAACTGAACCTGCTGAAAACGGGACTGGCTTTTGCCGATCAGCTGACCACTGTCAGCCCCACCTATGCTCGGGAAATCTGCACGCAGGAAGGTGGCTGTGGTCTGGACGGATTGCTTCGCTGGAGAAAATCGGCTTTGACCGGCATCCTGAACGGCATTGATACGGACGTCTGGAATCCGGCGACTGATCCAATGCTGCCAGCGACATTCTCGGCAGACAGCTTTCAGGCCGGTAAGGCTCGCTGCAAGGCTCATCTGCAGCAGCGCCTGGGACTGACGGAAACTCCGCGAGCTCCGCTGTTCGGTATGGTGTCGCGACTGGTGGATCAAAAAGGACTGGATCTGATCGCAGCCTCCGCCGCCGGACTGCTGGCCCGACAGGCGCAAATGGTATTTCTGGGAACCGGGGATCGGCATTACGAGAATTTGCTGCAGGAGCTGGCGAAACGCTGGCCGGGACAGGTCAGTGTGACTGTCGGCTTCGATGAATCGTTGGCACATCAGATTGAGGCGGGAGCAGACCTGTTTTTGATGCCCAGCCGTTTTGAACCCTGTGGTCTGAATCAGATGTACAGCCTGCGATACGGCACAGTTCCAGTCGTCAGGCAGGTTGGGGGACTGGCGGATTCAGTCAGCCACTGGGACGGCACACCTGCCAGCCTTGAAACAGCAACGGGTTTTGTCTTTTCAGCTTACGCGGCCGGTGCATTTGCTGCCGCCGCAGAACAGGCGCTGAATGCATGGCAGAATTCCGCTGTCTGGAATCGGCTGGTACAGAACGGTATGCGACGTGACTGGTCGTGGCAGCAGTCAGCAGCCAGGTATGTGGACGTCTACCACGAAGCGCTCAGCAAAATCCCGCAGCGACAGGCTGAGAACCGTTTGTGAGCATTCAGAATGCGGGGCGTCGTGCCGGATTGATGCGAATCCCTGATTCCCCGCCGCATCCGCCCGCGGTGGGCAGCAGCTTGCCTGGGCTGCACAAGCCTGCAGGATTAAATACGGTTCGGATGTCGTCCATCACTGCGAGGTCCGTGGCGGTGAACAGCTTCGCCATAAAGCTGATCTTTTCAACGCCAATCCCATGCTCGCCAGTCACACTGCCACCCAGTTCGATACAGCGATTCAGGATATCCTCACTGGCCAGCATGACTCGCTGAATCTGCTCAGCATCGCGTTCGTCAAACAGCAGAATCGGGTGAATGTTGCCGTCGCCAGCATGGAAGACATTCACGATCTGTATGTTGTGTTTGCGCTCTGTCTGCTGAATGAACTCAAGGATTTCGGGCAGGCGAGTTCTGGGAACGACACCGTCCTGAGTACAGCAGCTGGGGGCCAGTCGACCAATTGCACCAAACGCCTGTTTGCGGCATTTCCACAAAAAGGCGCGATCTTCTTCTGTCTTTGACCTGCGGACCTCTCGTGCACCCATTTGCAGGCACAGCTCAGTAATCGTCTGAGCCTCGGGTTCCACGACACAGTCCAGACCATCCACTTCTATCAGCAGGACCGCTCCGGCATCCAGCGGAAAACCAAAATGGAAAGCTTCTTCCAGCGCTCCGATAATTCCCTGGTCCATCATTTCCAGAGCAGCCGGAACAATCCCAGCCCCGATGATGCGACTGATGGCCTGTGTTGCATCAGCAACAGTGTTGAAAATTGCCAGCATGGTTCGAGTTGCAGCGGGATCGCGAGTGATGCGAACCCACACCTTTGTAACAACTCCAAACGTACCCTCGCTGCCCACAAATAAACCAGTCAGATCCAGGGCATTACCGCGACCACAGGGGCCGCCGAACTGCACGATTTCACCTTCCGGTGAAACAAACTCCACACCCAGTACATGGTTGACTGTGACACCGTACTTCAGGGTGTGCGGACCACCGGAGTTGGTCGCCACATTTCCGCCGATCGTGCAGGCGCCCTGGCTGCTGGGATCCGGGGCGTAGTGAAAACCTGTGCCGGACAGCGCCCGCGTCAGCCGCACATTCACACAGCCCGGTTCCACCACGGCATAACGATCGCGAAGATTAATCTCCAAAATTCGATTCATCTTTGTCAGTGCAATCATCACGCCACCGCCAACCGGCAGCGATCCGCCTGCCAGACTGGTGCCGGCGCCGCGAGCAACAAACGGGATGCGAAATCGCAGACATTCAAGGACGATTCGCTGCACGTCGTCAGCGGTCTGCGGGAACACAACCACATCCGGCGCGCTTTTTTCAATAACGTAGCCGTCACATTCGTACACAACCAGTTCATCGGCAGCATCCAGCAGTCGCTGGCCACCCACAATGTCACGCAGACGCTGCAGAAACTGAGGCGTCATTGAACAGGCTGCCGGGGCGGGCTGGGTCTGAGTGGTCATGGAAGGAGCATTCTTGAGAAAACTGGGCACAGTTCGATGGCCGGTGTGCCCTTTATTCTACCACCCCCGCCCGCCGAGGCTCAAACGTTCGCACGATTTAATCCATCGCTACAGAAACTCGGCCGTCACACTGTCCGCCAGCAGCAGTCCGTCTTCCGTCAGCCGCAGTCGGCCATCAGCCAGTTCCAGCTGTCCGCGCCGCAGTCCCTGCTCAAGAGCAGCTCCGGCCAGTTCCGGCAGCTGCACCCCAAATCTCTGCTCAAAATCAGCGACGTCAAAGCCCCGCCGCAGTCGCAGCCCCAGCATGATCGCTTCCCGAGCACGCTGTTCAGGATCACAGCACTCTTCCTCCTCCACACACGGCTGACCACCAGACCAGCTCCGCAGCCATTTCACAACACTGCGACAGCTGGTGGAACGCACCCCCTGCACATAACGCGCTGCCCCAGGGCCAAACGCCAGATACTCCTCGGCCCTCCAGTACACCAGATTGTGCCGACACTGCCAGCCGGGACGCGCAAAATTCGAGACTTCATAGTGTTCAAAACCGGCCAGTGTCAGCTGCTTAATCGCTCGCAGATACTGACTGCGTTCCAGCTCTTCCTCTGCTCGCTGCAGCTCGCCGCTTCGCTGACGCCGAAAAAATGGCGTGCCCTGCTCCCATGTGAGTCCATAGGTTGACACGTGCACCACGGGCAGCAAGCTCGCTCGGGCCAGCGTTTGTTCCCACGACGCTTCAGTCTGGCCAGGCACCCCAAACATCAGATCCAGACTGACCGCCGATAACACCGACGCTGCCAGACACACGGTTTCAGCCGCCGCATCCGCTCGATGTGTCCGCTCCAGCAGCCGCAGTACGTCGTCGTCAAACGACTGAACTCCCAGACTGAGCCGATTCACTCCGATTTCGCCCAGCAACTCCAGCTTTGGCCGATCAAGCCCGTCCGGGTTGGCCTCCATCGAATATTCGCCGCCAGGCTGCAGCTCAAAGTGCTCAGAAACCAGCTGACCCAGCTGCTGCAGCTGCGACAGACTCAGATGTGTGGGTGTGCCGCCGCCGATGAAAATCGTATCCACCGGCAGTCGATCACCCGCCTGCTGTCGATGCTGCTGCAGCTCACGCTGCAGGCAGTCAAACCACTGCGGTATCAGATGATCACGCCGCGCCACCAGCGTGAAATCACAATAGCCGCAGTGATGCAGACAAAACGGGACATGCAGGTAAACGGCGCGAGGCCACACAGCCATAAGGTCACTTTGGAGCCGCAAATTTCACGGGAAGCGGAATGTCGAGAGTGTCACGGTTCGCCCGGAATCCCCCGCCGTCCACATCCACAAAGACAGGATTACTAAGTGCAGTGGGATGCTGTGTCCCCCAGTCCGGTCCCACCACACTGCCCAGCACCTGAGTTGAATGGCCAGCCAGAACCACAAGATGCGCGTCGCTCGAAAGCTGCAGATCCACAGTCTTTTCGAACTTCACTACATTTGCACCAAACAACTGCGGATGTGACTGTCGAGTAAAAGTCAGACCGTCCGCAGGACGCCCGTTGACCAGTACCTGCACCGTGTCAATGTCCAGCCAGTTCGCACACTGCACACGAATTCGCCCGGTCACCTTCCCGGACGCCGCCCGCAGATCCTCACCGGAAATTGCCTGAGCTGCCGCACTTCCCGCTTCGCCAAATGATGCTTCAAGATACGGGCCGTTCGACATGATGATTCGCCCTTCGCGGGATACATCACGCATTTCATCCGAGCTGATCCGAGCCGGATCATCTGTCGATGACTTCAGCCAGATCCGCAAACCGCCTGAACCATGATAATTATAGTGCGAATCCGTGTTCACCACTCCATAAATGCGAAATCCGTGGTTCAACAACTGCAGCCAGTTCAAAGCTGTGTGGTTTTCTGCCGGCTTGCCGTTGCGAATATCAAAACGTTCGCGCTGCAGCAGCTTGTGGATGGGATGAATTTCCATCACGTTCATCAGACCAAATGAACGCTCATACCCGCTGTCCGGCTGCTGATCACCATCCTTGTCATAGAACAGCCACCCCACATCAGGGTGGTTCTGCTGAATCAGTTTGACACTGTTGTCATCCCATGCAGCCAGTCGCTCCATCTGTGCTTCCGGGCTGACATCGGTCACCGGGCCACCGCCATCCTGAGTTCGCGGCCGAAACCGCATCGGAAATACATTCTGATGATTGAGAGGCAATGGCTGGCCAGTCAGCTCCATGCCCTCCACTGAGGCCAGCTGTCCCGTCAGCTTTAAAGCCTGCAGGTGGTCAGCATAAGTCGAGACGCGGTTGTGTTCCGTACACGGAGCAAACTCGACATGCTCGGCTGCCAGGTTGAGGACTCGCCCGAGCTGGCTGCTGGTGTTGTCGCCCGACGGAGAACTGTGGCTGTGGAAGTCGGCACTCACCCAGCCTTCCGTCGCTACCACTCGCGGCAAAACCACAGTTCGCTCCGTCGTCCCGCCAGCCTCAATCTTCACTTTCGTGAATTCGGCGTTGTATTCCGGACCGTGACTGATCGTGACGTCGTATTCACCGGCCGCCAGTCGCGCCTGCACTGTGCCACTGGCCGTGTAGGCCAGATTCCTCACAAAAAACTCGGCCGTGTCCGGTGCCCAACGCGGAGTCACGGTGCCGTCCCGTCCCGTAAACTCGACCTTCGCCGGCAGGGGTCGCCCGGCCTCATCCACAATCTGCAGTTGCACCAGACCACCACGATATTCATCCACGACCAGCTTGAAGGCACCGTCCGAAACTGTGACATCACGCGGTGCAAACTGCTGCCCGTCGATGGTGACCACAGCCTTCACACTGCCAGCCGGCAGACGCACTGGTACTTTGCCCTCGGCCCCGGTGACCACCGTGCCCAGCGAATCTTCCCCCGCCGTCAGCTCCACTCGCGCCCCCGAAATCGGACGATTCGACGCTGTCACCTGCAGCATCCCAGGCTGCAAACGATCTCCTGTTCCAATGCTGTCCTCATGGTCAGCACGCACGGCCGGCAGATCTGCGTTGACATAGATCATGCGATTCAGGCTGACAGATTCGCCAGGCTTCAGCACCACCGCGCCTCCAGCCTCCGGTTCATACGTCAGATCCGATTCACGATTGCCGTTCTTTGACCGCATGCGAAACTTCGGCGCATGCACGCCGTATGCCTGCTGCCAGTAGATGTCGTGGAACCAGAACAGTCGGCGAGCTCCGTCGGGACATTTCGGCATGTCTTCTTTGCCGCCGTCTGCCCTGACCGCATCCTCAAGCACGACAGTCAGATCGGCTGCTGTCGTGTTTTTCCATGTGGACTCTGCTGTGAGATATCGATCGCCGGCACCCAGCGACCACGTTGTGCGAAATTCGGCTGTCTTTTCGCTGCCCGGTGCCGTGACTGTCACTTCAGCTCGCCCGCCCGGCCGCTTCGACTCCGCAATTTTCAATTCGGTAAATGCGAACGCCCGGCGACCTGGAAAAAACGCCCCCAGCTGATCGCTCTCGCGACCTCGCACTGCCAGATCAATCAGACAGCCACCTGCCGAACGAATCGTCATGTTGGCGTGGCGAGCGGCGCCTGGTCGGGCGATCACTGCGGTGACAAAGTCATTGCGCAGAACCACGTCGCCATAAATCGCATCCACTTCCTTTCCCCGAGGAACCAGCTGCTCCCAGTTGGCCTGAGTCAGCTCAGCAGCCATGGGCTCGTCAGCCTGCACTGCGGCCGCGCAGCAGGCTGAAACAGGAACAATCAGCCAGCCAGCCAGCAGCCGGGACCACCGGCAACCGTCTGGAACCGAAAACAGTTTCTTGAGCATCGCAGAATCCTGAAGTGGGAGAATCTGACAGCAGCGGACGGCACACATCATTCCGCGCTGTCGCTCGATTGGCAAGCGGTCCCGCGCTGCAGCTGAAAGATTTAATGCCACCTAAACAATGTCAGGAAAACGAACAACGCCGCCGTCCTTCAACAGGACGGCGGCGCTGGCAGGGGAGGTATTTGCGGATGCTTCAGGCTGCTGCTGAATCGCGGCGCGGAATCTTCAGGTCACCACGGACCATCTCTTCCGTCACCACAAACTTCTGACCTCGTTCCAGTTCCGGCAGATCGAACATCAGGTCGAACATGACGCCCTCAAGGATCGACCGCAGACCGCGAGCACCAGTTTCGCGTGTACGGGCCATCCGAGCAATCTCCATGAGCGCTCCAGGAGTGAAGTCCAGCTCACACTCTTCCATTTCAAACATCTTGCGGTACTGACGGACCAGAGCATTGCGAGGCTCTGTCAGGACCTGCATCAGTGCATCTTCGTCCAGCGGAGCCAGAGTTCCGATCACCGGCAGTCGTCCCAGCAGTTCCGGAATCAGACCGAATTCCATCACGTCCTCAACCGTGGCCTGCGACAGCAGCTGCTCACGATTCTTCTCGTCCGGCACGCTGGCGGCCGTTCCGAAACCGATGACCTTGCGTCCCAGACGACGCGAGATAATGTCTTCGAGGCCAACAAAAGTCCCGCCGCAGATGAACAGAATATTGGTTGTGTCAATCTGGATATACTGCTGTTCAGGATGCTTTCGGCCGCCCTGCGGTGGCACGTTGGCCACGGTTCCTTCCAGCATCTTCAGCAGTGCCTGCTGCACACCTTCACCGGAAACGTCGCGAGTAATACTCACGTTCTGGCTGGTTTTGCCAATCTTGTCAATTTCGTCGATGAAAATGATGCCTCGCTGAGCGGCTTCGATGTCGAAGTCGGCCGCATGCAGCAGCTTCAGCAGCAGGTTCTCTACGTCCTCACCGACATAGCCGGCTTCCGTCAGCGTGGTGGCATCGCCGATTGCAAATGGTACCTGCAGTGAACGGGCCAGAGTCTTTGCCAGCAGCGTCTTGCCAGAGCCAGTGGGGCCGATCAGCAGGATGTTGGACTTTTCGATTTCGACGTCTTCAGTACCGTTCTCCAGATTGTGCATCAACCGCTTGTAGTGGCTGTGAACAGCCACCGACAGCAGTTTCTTCGAGCGAGCCTGGCCGATCACGTACTGATCCAGTTCGCGGACAATTTCACGCGGCGTGGGCACGCGGTTGAAGAGTTTCCTGGATGCGCCACGACGGCGACGCTCCTGATCAAGTATGGACTGGCACAGTTCGATGCATTCACCGCAGATGTAAACATCTTCCGGACCCTCAACGAGCGGTCCGACTTCGCGGTAGTTCTTGCGGCAGAATGAGCAGTTGGCATTTCGTTTGCCCTGCTGCGACGTTTTGCCGGAACCGAATTCCTTGCCCGATACCATCGTTTTGCCTTTGAATTCTTCAGTCACTCTGCTGTGTCGACCGCTCTGCATGACTCTGGAGGCAGGAGTCCTTGAGTTGTCGATTCGCCCAAGTGCACAGATCTCTGGAACCTTCGCTCCGTGGTTGTTGGCATCCCTGCCAACGCTGATCTCTTCTTCAGGTGCCGCTGCCAAAGCCCGGTAGCCCGCAGCGGCACCTGTTTTCACTGCCCGGTCGGAAAATCAGTGGCTGCCTGCCACCAGTTTTCCGCCCGTTTTTCGGACCCTTACTAATTCGGAATCCGGAAGCAACGGGTGTGCATCGAGTTGATTCAGATCCTTAACAAGACTGGGAACGTATTTCGATCTGCCGGTTTATTCCGGCTGAACTGATTCTTCCTTGACAGGAGGGTTCAGTTCGGTGTTTTCAGAAACTGTCGACCCCTTGTTCACAAGTGGTTTTGGGACCTGTCCTGCGGCATTTTCCGCTGATTTTTCCAGAGACTTCTCTGGGGCCAGTTCCCCTGACTGGAGGGTGTTCAACCGGGTCGCCAGCTTCCCCCTGATGGATCGGAATTCATCCTCAGACAAGTCACCCTCACGTCGCAAATCGCGAAGAGCCTGCAGCATCTGTCGATCTGCATCCGCAGGATCCACGTCTTCGTTCATTTTCGACAGAAAATGCAGAATCGCCCAAATCAGCAAAATCAAAACAATCGCTGCAATCAACAGCGGCGCCCAGGCAGAAAGCGACTGCAGCGGATCGTATCTTCTGCGCTGTGCCAACAGCAGAAAATCCACGGAATTCATGTCTTCAAGCTCCCGTCAAACACGAGGTTGGCACGCCATCCTGCAAAGCAACTCCGATGCCAATCGACTTCGATTTCGACTGACCGGGCCTTCCGTGACCAGCATTCTTCCGCCGCTGCCCACAACTGCATCCGTTCGGCAGAATATGCCCGAACACACGGCTGTTTTACACCTGATGACGCCTGTCGATCCGCACACAGCCCTGCAGACGCGGTCGCAGCAGTGCCCAGACTTTGCAGGATTTACAAAAGCGATTGTAAATCAGCCAGGCAAGGAATGCTCGCCCCCGCCGTAGGGGATGTGCAGGTTTTTCCGTATGGCAGTCGCGAAGCTGCCATAACACAGCCCGCAGAGAGGGACTGCTGCTGACTTCCCCCCGCCTGCTGTGTAGCGTCTCAGTCTGGACCGCAAATCTGGCCGGTCAGGAATTTTGGGGGGGTATGAAATGTTCAGATTGTTGACTGCTGTGTCGGGAATTCTGCTGCTGGCTCCCTTCTTTGTCACCGGGGCGGATCTCTGGTCAGATTTGCTGCTGCCGCAGCACTGGCTGCAGCTGGTACTGATGATTCTGACCACTGCCTGGCTGCTGCGAAGCCTGCTGCGGCAGACCGTTTCCCTGGATGCCGGGGCGGTTTTTCTGACCATGGGCTGCCTTGCGCTGCTGGCGATTGCCTTTTTCCGAGATTCAGCCTGGTTTGCGAAGGCTGCGTTCTGTTTTTCTGCCGCGCTTTCAGCAGGCGCTCTTGCCGGTCGGCAGCGGGCGAAATATCTGCTGCTGTTGCTGGCAGTCTGCGCCGGACCGCCACCAGTGCTGGCTCGACCTTTCGATAACCAGGTCTCAGAACAAGTCATCGTGCAGGTCAGCACAGCCGCCAGCATGCTGCAGGTTTGGAATCATCGTGCAGCGACCGTTTTGACCACGCAGTCGGGCCCTGTTGATCTGACGGCAGTACTTACAACGCCATTCGGATATTCTGGTCTGTCAATCCTGCTGGTCGGCTGGCTGGTGTACCGCAAACGAACTGTCCTGCAGGTGCTGCTGGCTTTACCGTTTGCAATTCCAGCAGCAATCCTGAATTTCAGCTGCGGCGGGCTGCTGGCGGTCCTGGCGTCGGAATCTTCACTGCGACAGATTCCGATCTGGTGCTGGCCGGCGCTGCTGATGTTGGCCACGGCTCTGCTGCTGCTGTCCGCCGAGCAGTTCATTTTGCTGCTCACAGGGTCCATCATTCCGCTTGGTCGCAAAGTTGATGGTCCGCTGATGAAAAACCCCTTCAATCGCCTGTGGGACCAGGTGCTTTCGGGCCGGACAGTCGAGATGGTTGGGGAGGTTCGTCTGCTGGATGGTCGTAAACGGCGACTGGCATCTGAGGCGGTCTTCAGCGAATTCCTCAAGGACTGGTTTTTCTCGCGGCGTATAGATCGCGTGCCTCGTGCTGTTCCGGCGGTTCTGCTGATCCTCGCAATCCCGCTGGCGTCTGTCACGCTGTCGAATCAGACGACTGCAGTTTTCGCCGAGTATGAACAGCAGTTGCCGCAGGCTGCAGAACGTCAGGATCCGGCACTGCAGGAACTGCTGCTGCGTGGCCTTGCAACTCAACGGCCGTCCGACCTGCGTCGTCGACTGCAGCTGGCAGACTTTCTCTGGACGCAGCGTTCCAAAGAAGAAGGCTGGGCAGAATATGAAGACATAGCCGGGCTGAACGCCATCGGAGCAACCGAGGCCAAGTTGTGGATTGCGCGAAATGCCATGTCTTCTGACCCCTTCCGCCGACTTTCAGACCAGCAGCTGGTGCAGCATCTGCAGCGGGCGATAGAAACAGGCAGCGACAGCGGTGAGGCTCATTCGCTGCTGGCTCGCCTGTACCTGCAGTCAGGCGAACTGGCGATGGGCGAGCGTCAGTTGCGGCAGGCGGCGGATGCCGATTTGACTTACCTTGATGATTTGCTGATTTTTTGTCGCAATCGCGGCCGACCGTTTCCACCCCTGCAGCAGATTCAGCAGCGGCTGCAGCAGCTGACAGAGCAGGTGGAAAGTCAGCCTGATAATGAGAATACCCGACTTCGTCTGGTAGCCCTGCTGGTAACAGTCGACAGTCCGGAAGAAGCGGAGCGGGTCCTCCAGGCTGGCATGCAGCGTCAGGATTCCATGCTTCTGAAGCGGGCTTTTGCCGAACTGCAACTGCTCTACGTCCGTACTGAAATCGGCTCAGTGCAGATGACTGGTGACACATCCCTGCTGCGTGTCCGCAAAGCACTGCAGCTGGATCCCGCCAATGCCCAGGCTCCCCAGCTGGCGGCACTGCTGCATCTCGAAGGTGCTCAGTTTGATCACTATGCCGACGCAGCTTTGCAGCACTGGCAGTCCATTCTGCAGCAGTCCTCGGACCCTGCTGCACTGCGATCCATTGCGATGCTGCAGTTCGCCTGTGACCGGCCCGCTGAATCGCTGGAAACATTTGCTCGCCTGCCCGAAAAACGCACTGCTGACGCTGCCGTGATCATTGCTGCACTGATGCAGACCGGACGCAAAGCGGAAGCTCTTGGCGAAGCTCAGTCCGCCGCTGCTCCGCTGCTCGCCAGCAAGACCGTCGCGGACCGTATTGCGGCAGTCGAGCTTTACAGCCAGGCCACAGCCTTCGCTGAAGGCTTGAAGTGTCTGGATGTCCCCGGCAGTTCGGCAGCGGAAAATCAGATGCTCAACAGGGCCCGCAGTCGCCTGGCCATCGATGAACTGGATGCCATTATCGGTCATCCGGGGCATTTCCAGACACTGCAGCAGGCGTGGGTGCCGCAGGTGTCTCAGACCTCAGCTGAACGCCTGCAGGCATTGATCGAAACTGGTCTCAATTCCCCCGAGCTTGCGCCGCGAGTAGCGGACCGTCTGTATCTGCTGACATTGCAGGGCGGTACTCTCGGAACGATTGCCGAGGAGTCGCTCGCGGTGCATCGTGCAAAGGGCGGGAATGCCCAAGGTATTTTGTTAGCGATTGGCAGCCGTGCGTTGCAGGTGGAGCAGTTCGATTCAGCCTTGTACTGGCTGGAGCTGGCCCGGAAATCCTCAGCGAAGCCCAACCCCTCACTGCTGAACAATCTGGCCATCGCGATTGTTCGTTCAGGCCAGCAGGCCCGTTACCCCGAGGCCCTCGAACTGGCAAATTCCGCCTTGCAGGCACTGCCGGGAAATCATGTGGTGCTGGCGACACGAGCAGAAGTCTATCTGGCGCTCAACGAGGAAAAGCTGGCTCGACAGGATCTCGACTCAGCACTGCAGCTGCGACCGGATTACGCCGAAACGCTGCAACTGCTGGCAGTGACTGCGGACCGGCAGGGTGAATCGCAGCAGGCTGAAGAATTCAGACAGCGTGCTGCCACACTGCGACAGGAATAGTGGCAAGCCTGCGGGTGCACAGCAGTGAACAAAAGATGGCGAACGGCAGCATGTCCATCTAATCAACAGAATCGTCACCGAAGAAACAGCAGGCAGCATCGGACGGGCTTTCCGGCTATCAGCTGAGGCCTGCGGGAATTCGCGGAATTGTGTGGATTCAGGCGGAAGCTCGGGTAGCCTGGCACGTCTCGTGACTGTGCACTTCTGGAGTCCCTTATGCAACGGTTCTGCAAAATTGTCTGCCTGTTGGTGTTAAGTCTGCCCTTCCTGTTGACTTCAGGCGGGCTCAGTATCCTGCTGATGCAGCCTCGCAACTGGCCTGCGGTCGGGCTGGTGCTGGTTGTCGCATGGATGCTGCGTTCAGTGCCGACGCGTTCCCTGCGAATCAAGCCCTCTGTCATTGCGTCGCTTGTGCTGTACCTTGCGGTGCTGCTGGCGGCAATGTTCAGGCAGTCTGCCTGGCTGGCGGGCGTCGCCTTCAGCGTCGCGGTGCTGCTGACTTCCTGTTCCGCCGGGCTGGCGTTCCGCGGACGGATGTTGCTGTTGCTGACGCTGTTTATCGGACTGCCCAGGTCCGTTTCGGCACCTTTGCATGCAGCGATTGATGAGCGACTGATCCAGCATTCCAGTGCACTGGCCAGTTCCCTCGGCTTTCTGCATTTTCGCGATGGCACACTCACCGGCAGTCTGACTGGTGCGGCTGACTTGCAGCAGATCCTGAATTCACCGGCTGGCCCGTGGGGATTCACTGTGCTGGTCGCCGGCTTTCTGCTGTTGCGTCGGCGTACTGCAGTGCAGGTACTGCTGTCACTGCCGGCAGCGATAGTGACCAGCCTGCTGGGGCAGTTTGGCTGCTGCGTGCTGGCAATCATCAGCGTGGCTTCGATCGGACCGCGGCTGCCGCCGGGTCTTTGGCCGTGGCTGATGCTTTTGCCACTGTCGATTGTCGTTGTGCTGCTGCAGGGCGGTGTTCTGTTCCTGACGTCGGCGGTGATCCTTGATGAGGGTAAAGTTTTCGCCAGGGTTACAAATAACCCGGCAAATCGACTTTGGGGGCTATACGTCAGCGGTGACCTGCCGGCAAAATGGTCTGCCGTCTCCTTTAAAACGTCGGATGGTAAACCACTGTCGCGGCTGGCCTGTTTCCTGGCATTCTTCAAGGATTGGGGGATCAGCCGCAAGGCAACTTTTCTGTACCGAGCGATTCCCGGCATGGCACTGATCGTGCTCGGTCTGCTGGCCGAGCATTCCGGAGCCAGTGCCGTGCTCACTGTTAATTCCAGCTATGAGTCTCGTCTGGCCACGGCCCGTGAACAGAGTGACAAAGACACTGAAGAGCTGTGCCTTCGCGCATTGGCAGGACTGCAGACGGCCGATCTGCAGCGGCGGATGAATCTGGCCCGGTTTCTCTGGCAGTACCGCAGTCGTGAATCCGGCTGGTCAGAGATCCAGCGGCTGGCTGACGACGGTGCCAGCGGGTTTGCCGAGGCAAATCTCTGGATCGTTCGGAATGCGTTATCCGCCGAACCGTACCAGCAGCAGACAGCCGAGCAGCTGATTGATCGGCTCAAACGCGCTCTTCGTGCAGCACCCGATACGGCTGAAGCACACGGTCTGCTCTCACAACTCTATCCGGCTGTGGGCGAGAAGGTGCTCGGTGAACAGCATCTGGTGCAGGCGGCGGAGGCTGACCTTGCGTGGGTCGACTCACTGGCTGAGCTGCTGGCCGCTGATGGGCGACTGCAGCCCGGTGACAGTCGCGTGCTGAGACGCTGTGACATGTTGTCGGCGCAGCTTGAGGTGACCCCTGCGGATGCCGAAACGCGAGTCAGGCTGGCCCGGCTGCTGCTGCTGACGGGCAGGATTACGGATGCCGAACTGGTTCTTGATCAGGGGCTGCAGCTGGAAAGTAATTCACTGCTCAGTCGAGCTGCTGCAGACCTCCAGATTATGCATGTCCGCCAGGAACTCTCCACCGCTCGTCTGCAGGGCGATCGCAGCATGCTGGCCGTGCGACGGGCGTTCAGTCTGGATCCTCAGCACCCCGTCGCTCCGCTCCTGGCGTCCTTTTTGCACCTGCAGGGCGCCACTTTCGCTGGCTTTGCTGAGTCTGCAATGCAGTACTGGGAAGCCAGTGTCGCGGCCCTGCCCATCAGTGATTCACAGGCAGACACTGAAAAGTCGGATGCCATCCTCAGAAACATGGCTCATCTCGCCTTTGCACTTGACCGGCATCAAGACAGTCTGACGACATTCAGCCGCATGGTGCAGCTGCAGCCACAGGATGTCAAAGTTCAGGCAGGGGCGTTGCTGGCACTGGGCAGAAAGTCTGAAGCGGAAGCTGCCGTGCAGACTGTCACTCAGCCGCTGCTTTCATCAGATCTTGCTGCAGACCGAGCTGCCGCTGCGGATCTTCTTTGCTTCGTTGGACAATTCGACGACGCACTGGCCAGTCTGGAACTGCAAACCGACTCGGAGGCAGCCAAAGTGCTGCTCGCAGGAGCTCGCGCTTCCGCAGCACTGGAGCAGTTTGATCGCCGGACAGGCTATCCTGGCGACTTCGCACCGCAGGAAGCAGACTGGAGACCTCAAGTGGATGCAGGAACGGCCAGGCAGCTCACAGCTCTGCTTGAACAGGGTTTGCAGGTTCGCGAATTCAGTATGCGCGCTGCCGATCGACTGTATCGCATGAGCCTGCAGCAGGGAGCTGTCGGCCGAACTGCAGAAACGGCCCTGGATCGTTTGCGTGCGCAGGGTGTGGCTGCCAGCGATGTCCTCGCGGCGGTTGGCAGTCGAGCATTGCAGGCAGGCCGAATCGAGCCGGCGGTCCGCTGGCTCAGAATGGCTCAGACGGCCACAGACGTCCCCGATGCTGCCTTGCTGAACAATCTGGCCCTGGCACTTGCGCGCAGCAATGACAGAGAACTTTTGCCGGAGGCACTGCGGCTGTCCAGTCAGGCAGTGAAGGCGGCTCCGGGCAGTCACTATATGCTGACGACGCGTGCAGAGGTTCAACTGGCTCTGGGAGATCTCCGGTCGGCCTTCGGTGATCTCGAACAGGCCCGTCAGCTCCGCCCCGACTTTCCGGAAACGCTGCAGCTGCTGGCCAAAGTGAGTGTGGAACAGGGGAATATGCAGCAGGCCGAGGTTTATCTGCAGGAAGCAGCAAAGCTGCAGGAAACACAGCCCTGAAGAACCGGCAGGCTGATGATGCCGTATTTGATCCCGTCATTGACATGAGACGGCACTCTCGGTTTGCAGCAGCCATGGGTCAGCACGCAGCCAGGGCATTCCAGCGCAAACAATGCCGCGCAAAGATGCGCCATTCTTCGCACTCCGAATCTGCCCTCGCTCGCCGCATTCGCACTCTTGTCTTCGGTGTCCGGACTGCACGAGCCGCGTTTGATCGCGGCGTCAGTCCGGGTTGCAACTATCGACGTTCGCCGGCATTGTCGGCAGAAAGGAACAGCCACGGAGCAGCCTGATGAGCGACCGCAGTGTGTTCTACCCACTCGGGCCACATGTGCTGGCAGCCAACTGTAGAACCGACATTCACATCGCGTACTTTGACGGCCTGGGCACCCAGTTGCTGCAGGTCCTTTTCTGTAAACCCGGTGTGGCCGAGTGCTCGCCGCGAGCCAATTCTGCGGAGCGGATAGATGACGAGTGCCGGATCCCGGGGGTTCTGCAGATTCAGCAGTGCTTCGGTGCTGCACAGCGCCCGTTCAAAACGCTCGCCTTTGCCCAGCCAGTCATGGTCGATCGCGGAGGCCGTGAATACGGTCCGAATATGACGCTGGCCGCAGCGGAGTTCCGGGCAGCCGATCTCTTCCACAGTGCCCCCGGCCATCAGGTGCAGAGCTGATGCAATTACTCGTGTTCCATGACTGTGCCCAATCAGCCCGACCTGAGTGGATGCGGGCAGTGAACGAATCAGTCCGGCCAGATAAAACCCGTTGCGACTGGCCCGTCGTCCCAGCACAGCCACGTCGATGTTGATCATCAGAGACGGGCTGCGGTAACTGGGCCAGCGGAAGTAAATGAAATCAAACGGCTTACCGCGGGCGGCATGCTGCAGCCATTTCCATGTTCGCTGGGATTCCGGCCCGACGCTGGGAGAATCCATGAAGCTGCCGTGCACCATAATCACAAGGGGCACGTCTGGTCGCAGTGACTTTTTGAGATCTTCCAGGGTGCTGTTGTGGCCGCTGCCATCGGCATGGCGACACTGCACCCGGGCGCAAAATCTGGGCAGTGAATCGTCAAAGGACTGCGGCGAGTCTTCGGTGCTGACAATCCAGTAGCGGGAACTTTTGTCCGTGCGGCTGGCCGAAACCTGCGTTGCTGCATCCGACTGAGCTTCCGCCGCGCGCAGCACCCCGTTTGTCAGCAATGCGACGACCAGGGTCAGCAGGCAGACAATTCGGCTGCATCGAGTGCAGGCTGTGAAGCAGTTCAGAGCCATGAACTTCTGATCCGGAACAGGATACTGCAGAAGCTCGTCCTTGAGGTAACAACTCGCTGGCGAAGCATCAGTCACCGCCAGGCTCGCACATCAGCAACCCCGACCGGCGTGTGCGCAATCAGCCCATGCCGGCGGAAGACAGTCGTCCGAGTACAGGCAAATTCGGCAGGACCGCCGGGTTGTGTTGAACGGCTTCGCTGGAATTTCACGAGAAATCCGGAAACGGACAAAAGTCTGTTGCCTGAAGTGAGCAGAGGCGTTGCTGAGCCGGGCTCCCAATCCTCCCATTTTCGCAGCCGGGCTGGTTTTCAATCTGCCTTTTTCCTGCGATAATGGCAGAAGCCTGAGGTGTATGTGGCAAAGCAGCGTCCTCGGGCCCCGGATCCTCCCACGAACACTTAGCCGAACCAGGGTACACATTATGCTGCGTGTTTTGTTCATTGGCTGCTGGCTGCTGACCGTATCCACAGTTCAGGCCCAGCAGATTTTGACTCAAAAGGCAGAAATTCAGCCGTCACTCCTGCGTGGAACAGCGGAGCAGGCTGCGCCGGCTCCGGCTGCCGGGGTCTCAGATGCCGAGTTCAGCGGTGGGCAGCAGCCCTCATGGATCTGGGGGCCAAACAACGATTCCCGTTATGTGCTGCGAACTACTCTGACTCTGGACGCCGCCCCTGCCGTGGCACGCCTGAAAGCCTCCTGCGATAACGTTTGCGCAGTCTACGTAAACGGGCAGCGAGTAGCAGGCGGTTCGGAGTGGCAGGAACCGTCGGACGCCAGCGTGGGCGGGCAGCTGCGTGCCGGGGTGAACGTGATCGAGGCGGAGGTGGAAAACCAGGGCGGAGCGGCGGGATTCCTGCTGAAACTGGTGATTCGCAGCACGGATGGAAAACTGATGGCCCTGGTGTCGGACGAAAAATGGACGCATGCGGACCGCCGTGGAGCGGAATCCGGCGATGCCGCTGCCGTCCGCGGACGCTACGGTGACGGGCCATGGAAGGACGTGTTTTCAGGTTCGGCGGTTGCCGCCAGAGTTCCGGCGGGGGTCTTTGAACTGTTGCCCGGCTTTGCTGTAGAGAAACTTTTCACTGTGCCAAAGGACGAACTGGGTTCGTGGGTCTGCATCGCTTTTGACAACAAGGGCCGACTGCTGGCCAGTGATCAGGGAGACAAAGGCATCTGCCGCATTACGCTGCCGCCTGTCGAAGCTCGTGACGGTGAGACAAAGGTTGAGCGTCTGGACTTTTCGAAATGCGACGTCCGGCCCACTGCAGCTCAGGGAATGCTCTGGGCCTTCGATGCACTCTATTTTTCCATCAATGGTGGTCCCGGCAGCGGTCTGTATCGTGCCCGCGATACGGACGGCGACGATCAGTTCGACCAGTGCGTGAAGCTGAAGGACTTCCGGGGCGGCGGCGAACATGGCCCGCATGCTCTCAGGCTGTCTCCTGATGGTCAGCGGATTTTCGTCATCTGCGGCAATCACACAAAACCGCCGTTTGATGCTGGTGAAGAACTGACCAGCCGGGACTTCACAAGTCGCATTCCGACCAACTGGTCCGAGGATCACCTGCTGCCGCGCATGTGGGATGCCAATGGTCATGCTGTCGGCATCATGGCTCCGGGTGGCTGGATTGCCAGCACCGACGCTGACGGCAAGACCTGGGACTTGTGGTCGATGGGATATCGCAACCCGTACGACATGGCTTTCAACGCTGATGGCGAACTGTTTGCGTACGATGCAGACATGGAATGGGACGTGGGTTCTCCGTGGTACCGACCGACTCGGGTTGTGCACGCCACCAGCGGCAGTGAGTTTGGCTGGAGAAGCGGATCGGGCAAATGGCCCACATGGTATCCGGACAGTCTGCCGCAGCTGGTGAACATCGGCCCGGGATCACCCGTGGGCGTTGATTTCGGTTACGGCTGTCGCTTCCCGGCGAAGTATCAGAAGGCCCTGTATCTGTGTGACTGGACCTTTGGCACTATGTATGCCATCCATCTGGAGCCTCGTCAAAGCAGCTACACAGGTGTCAAGGAAGAGTTTCTCTCAAGAACTCCGCTGCCTCTGACGGACGTCACTGCCGGCCCGGACGGCGCTCTGTATTTTTCAGTCGGTGGCCGAGGTACTCAGTCGGAATTGTTCCGCGTGATCTACACGGGTGACGAATCGACCGAACCGGCCCAGCTTAAGGATCCTCGTGAAGCCGGCCCGCGTTCGCTGCGACGCCTGTTTGAATCGTTTCATGCGGGCCGCACGGGCAGCACAGTGCAGTCGAAAGTCGATTCCGCAACATTGCTGCAGAATCTGGCAAGTGTCCGGGGAACAACCGATCGATTCCTCCGCACGGCGACTCACAATGCCTTCTACAATTCACAATTGTTCCCTGATTTGATGCGTTCGCTGGATCAGGCCGAGCTCGGCAGCCCAGACAGCAGTGTGGATCGCACTGCTGTCGCGATGGCACTTGCAAAGGCTCCGCTCGCAGCTCTGGCAAAGACAGAAGGACTCTCGGAAACTACTGTCTCGGGCATGGAAGAGAGTCTGCGGAAATTGTGCACTGCTCTGCTGCAGGGGCAGGACTTCGCCTCGCTCAGCCGCGATCACAAGCTTGAGTATCTGCGAGTTGTCAGTCTGGTCTTTCTGCGTCTCGGACCACCCGAAGCACCGGAACGTCAGGGGTACCTGGACCGTCTGGACGGACTGTTTCCGACCGGCGATGCCGATATGGATCGCGAGCTGGTGCAGTTGCTGATCTATTTGAAGTCCCCCACGATTATTGCGCGAACAGTCGCACTGCTGGCAGCGGAATCCAGGCCCACTGTGACTGACGATATGCAGGATCTGCTGGCGCGTAACCGCGGTTATGGCGGTGCGATTGCCGCATCAGTTGCGAATGCTCCTGATCAGCAGCAGATGTGGTATGCATTCTGTCTGCGGAACGCGAAGGAAGGCTGGACGCTGGAGCAGCGAAAAGTGTATTTCGCATGGTTCGAGCGGGCTCGTGCATGGTCCGGGGGCGCCAGCTTCAAGGGCTTCCTGCGAAATATTGAAAATGAAGCCTTTCTTAATGCGACTGAACAGGAACGCCTGCTGATTGAAGCCTCGGGGGCACGCAAACCGTATGCCCCGCCCGAGCTGCCGAAACCCGCAGGTCCCGGCAAAGACTGGAATCCTGCAGAAGTGCGGGCGCTGGCAGAAAACGGACTGCGAGACCGTAACTTTGAAAACGGCCGAAAAACGTTCGCTGCTGTTCGCTGCATCATTTGTCACCGATTTGGCGGAGATGGCGGAGCGACCGGTCCTGACCTGACACAGCTTGCCGGACGCTTCACCGTCAAAGATCTGACGGAGGCCATTATGGATCCGAGTAAGGTGATCAGCGATCAGTACAAAGGCAGCACGGTGCTGACAAAATCCGGGCTGGCGATCTCAGGACGCATTGTGTCTGAAAGTGAAACTTCGGTGACCGTGCTGACGAATCCCGAAGATCCGACGAAGATCACTGAGATTCAGAAGACGGAAGTAGAGGAAATCCAGCCTGCGAACGTGTCCATCATGCCGGCTGATTTGTTGAAGCCGCTGAACCAGGACGAGGTACTCGATTTGCTGGCCTATTTGCTGTCGCGCGGTGAAAAGAACAACGCGATGTTCAAACGCTGATCAGTCTTTTTTGGCCGCGTGCTTTTGTTGACGGTGAAAACAATGAGCAACATGAAATCCGTGATGACTTTATTGCTGGCAGTCACAGTGGCAGCTGCTGGATCGCCACCCGCCCGGTGTGACGAGCCGGTGGTGGCATCCGAGCTGGCTCAGTTCTACGGCTTCACTGGCGTGGAAATCACGAAACTGCATGAGCGGGCCGAGCATCTGAAGGCAGGTGATTTCAACAGTGATGGCCTGACGGACGCTGCCGTCATGGACAATTTCACCAGCTCGATTCGGCTCCTGCTGCAGCGCCCGCCCGGGACTGCTCAGGAGAAGGCCGGTGGCAAGGTGAATGAGCTGTCTTCAGACAAACGGTTCGAGGATCGTCGAATTTCGATGGACCGTGCGATTGCCGAGCTTGAATCCGCGGATCTTGATGGCGACGGTCGACAGGATTTTGCTGTGATTGGACCACCCGACCAGCTGGCAATTTATTATCAGCCTGAGGCGGGGAAGAAAGAGTGGACAAAGAAGTGGACGGTGCGGCTGCCTGGGCTGGAACCTGCAGCAGGTATCCTGGCGGCCGGTGATTTTAACGGCGACGGTCGGACAGATTTAGCGGCTGCGGGCAAAGCTGTGATGTTTCTGCTGTATCAGACAGAGCAGGGGACAATTCGAGCTCCCGAACAGTTAATCAGCACATCAGGTCGCCAGGGACTGTTGCAGGCTGCCGACCTGAATGGCGACGGCCGAACGGACCTGTGCTATCTGGCGGGCGAGCAGGCCAGCCGGTCGGTCTGTGCACGGCTGCAGTCGGCCAGTGGTCGTTTGGGGCCAGAGATTTCGTTTACGCTGCAGACTCCGCGGGCCGTTACCATCGCCAGCCTGGACAGTCGTCCCGGTGCTGAAGTGATTTCGATTGATGGCCGGAACGGTCGCATCAGTATTCTGCGGGCGGAGTCAGCAAAGCAGGAGGCGGACGGTCGGTCTGAACGGCTGTTGAGATATGGCATTGGAGGTTCAGAATCATCGCGGGAACGAGCAGTGGCCGTGGCCGATTTTGATGGTGATAAGCTGCTGGATGTGCTTGTCAATGAACCTGGGCAGGCCCAGTTGCTGCTGTATCGTCAGAACGGAATTGACGGTCTGGGGACAGCCGAGCAGTATCCGGCGCTGCTGGGTATCACGGATTTGGTGGCTGATGATCTGGACGGCGACGGTCGGGTTGAGGCGGTCCTGTTGAGCAGCAGCGAGGGTGTGGTTGCTGTGAGTCGATTTGAGAATGGTCGACTCACGTTTCCGGAAGCGATTTTGCGGAAGCCGGACGGCTGGGAGCTGGCGAATGTCGCGGTGCTGAAGCATGGTGATCAGCCGCAGCTGATTGTGGGCTTGTCGCAGGGGTCAGGGAACTCGGCAAAGCTTGAATATCAGCGGCATCTGCGTGGTGCCGATGGTCGCTGGGTAAAGGTTGCAGAAGACGCGAAGCTGGAATTTGCCGGAGCGGTGGGACAGCGCGGCGTACGGCTGGTTCCGATGGACGTGAATTCCGATGGCCGGCTGGATCTGCTGTCGATTGCCAGCGGACAGGCGAAGTCCGGATTTCATGTGCTGCTGCAGGGGGAGTCCGGAGCACTTTCGCCGGCGGTCAGTGGCAGCCAGCTGGAGGCCGGAGTGACCTCGGCGGGACGCATCTTTGTCAGTGGCTCAAACCTGCTGGTTGCGCGGGATTCCTTCGCCAGGATGCTGGCATGGAAGGATGGCGGCTGGCAGGTCGTGGATCAGTTCAACGCCGGTGAAGCGGGTGCCGGCATTGAAGGCGTGGCAGCGCTGGATCTGGATGGTGTCGAAGGCAATGAAGTGGTGCTGCTGGATTCGGGCATCCGCAAGGCCAGAATTTTGCGACGTGAGGAAAACGTGTATCGACCCTGGCGGGAAGTGGAGCTTGGGGCTGCCCCGTTCTCTGCGACGATCAGTGCCGATCTCAATGGTGACGGACGGAATGATTTGATGTTTGTCGGAGCGGAGCAGTTTGGCGTGCTTTACAGTGGTCGCACCGATGTGTCACTGCAGGAACTGCACGGATTTGAGTCAAAGCGTGAAAAGGCATTTCCGGCTGATGTACTGGCCGGGGATGTGAATGGTGATGGTGTCGTGGATCTGGTGGCTATTGATACCAGCATTGATGGGGTTGCGATTCTGCGTTTTGATGAACGCGACGGTATTCAGGAAGCCACAAGTTTTCGGGTATTTGAGGAAAAGCGACTGGTGTCATCAGCCACAGATCGGGGGCTGCAGCCTCGTGAGGGTTTGATTGCCGACGTCACCGGTGACGGTCGGGCAGATTTGCTGCTGTTGTGTCATGACCGGCTGCTGGTGTATCCGCAGGATGCAGGTGAGGCAGCGCCAGTGCCAGCCGGGGGCGAGTGAGGACCTGCCGACCAGCCGGGAGATCTGCTGCATGAATCTGTCGGATTTTGATCTGTCCGATGCTGCGGAAGGCGCGGCGGCCGAAACTCTGTTCATCTGCCCGGGGAGCACCTCGGGAATCACTCGTTCCGTGCACCTCGCCCGTCTGCATGCTGGCTGGCCGGTGTGCGATCAGTGCGAATTCCGGCGACACACGGAAGGCCTGTCGGAACAGGCGGTGGGTGAGATTCAGCGCGTGCGTGAACTGCGCCGCGACGGGCTAGAACGATCTGAGTTCGGAGTCCGTGGACCGTGGCTGAACGTACTGGACCGGGGACTGGCCGAGCGACTGGCAGAAGTGTTCTGTCTGTGCCTGCAGCGGGCCGGCAAATCAGTGGCCGAGCCAGCCGCGGCAGCGGCGGGAACTGAGGTTGAACCGCGTCCAGAGCCGCTGCGGGCGATTGTCATCGGCTATGACTGGCGCTCGTTTTCCCAGGACTTATTTGCCGGTGTGACTGAGGCAGTCAGTCGGCTGGGATTCCCGGTATTCGATGCCGGGCGGACAACCGCGGCTGCCCTGCACGAAGCGGTGCGCAGAACTTCCGGGGTCCTTGGAGGCGTTTGGGTGACAGGGGCGGGTTGTGCACCGGCCTGGGCTGGTCTCGACGTGTTTGACTCATCGGGTGAAGCGATACCTGTTGTCTGGAAAGACTTCGGCATCCGCCTGTACCAGGCAGCGGAAGTTGCGTACGACGGTTCACCCGGGCCCGGCCAGTCTGTTGGGCGACTGCGACTGGACGTGGCCGGTTTGCCGGAAAGCGGGCGACGGCTGTCACGCAGCAGTGGAGTGATTTCGTGGCTGAATGTGGAGGACAGCTATCGTCGCTGGCTGTCTGCCTGGTATACCGGGACAGCTGATCGTTCACTGGTGATCGTGAGTGACGATCCACTGATGAGACAGCGGGTGGAGTGGCTGAACGATCAGAGGGCGGCCAGTCTGGTATTCAGGGACAGACAATCATCAGAGGCACCAGTTGCATCCATTCAGGTGCAGACGGCGGACGATGACCGTTTTTTCGTGATTCAGGATGCCGAGGGCCGAGTGTATCCGGCCGACCTGCTGGCTCAGCGACTGAATCGGCTGCTGGGTTCCGAGTTTGGGCAGCTGACAGTGCATGCAGATGCTGTTACCGGCCGCATCTGGCTGACAGATGCGGTACTGCCAACAGCCGGAAGTGGTCGAGTCACCTCTGTGGAACGAATTGAGGACTCACTGGCGTTCGCTGGACTGCTGCTTCGGCTGAACGTGGGCGGTCGCCTGCTTGTGTGACTTGCGCAACCTGCGAGCCAGTGTTTGCAGTTGCGGCCCCACTTTGTTCTGCAGCCATGTGAGCAGGCGAGTGCACTCGGCTTCAATCTTTGCCTGTCTGTCACTGTCTGCTTCGGCAGCGGCTTTGCGGGACGATTTTTTCTGCAGTCTGACAACTTTCTTCAGTGATCGCGCTGCAACTACGGAATCCTGCAGTTGCCCCAGCTGCTTCTGCACCTGCAGCAGGCACTGCACGAGGCGATCCGTGACTGGATGCCCCGACAATTCCAGCAGCAGCTCTGCCTGATAGCGAAACTGTTTGACCTGCAGTCGAAAACGATGCAGAGCTTTGGTTGACGAAGATGCGGGAATGGATGTTTGCAGTTCCGTCAGTCGCACCATCGTTTGGTCCACTGCCCAGTCGGCGGCCCTGGTGTTCGCGAGGGCCTGCTGACGGCCGCGGCGGGAAGCGTGCTGGATCGCCTTCTGAAGTGCCTGGCGATGCTGCTTCAGGCCTTCGTCGCCATTGATTCGATCATTGAGTTTTCGCAGTGGCTTCTGAAGCCGGCGACGCTGCTGCTGCCATTTCCGAAGGATGGCTGAGGGAGTATCCTTCGCTGAGGACTGGTGCAGCAGCACGTCCAGATCACGTGCCCGACTGCTGGCCTGCAAAAGGGCTTTCAGCTGTTTTTTCAGCCAGCCAGCGGAGCGGCTTTTGCCCATTAAAGGACCAAACAGCGACATGTGCTGCTGCAGTCGCCGTGCGGAAATCCGAACCTGGTGCAGGTGATCCGGTTTACGCCGCCAGCGATCGATGCATTTTGAAAGTTGTCGCTGCAGCAGTTTTAGTTCCTGCTTTAACAGGCTGCGAGCAGCCTGCGAGACTGTCAGCGATGCAGGCTGTGCCAGTTCATGCGACTTGCCGTCATCTGCAGCCTGCAGCAGCGATCGTGCCGACGACCGCCTGGAGGCAGCGGTCTTCGCTGCAGCTTTGGCTGCAGTGGCTGCAGAAGTTTGTCGGGACATGAGTGCGAGCCGGATGGTGGTCTGGAGCATCCGTGCCCCGAACTGTGATCAACAGGAATCCCGACAGCCTGATAACTTCCTGGGTCAAAAATCAAATCCACACCGACTTGTTCCACAAACCTTAACAATTCTGTGCAAAGGGGAATCCACGCACATTTCCTGTCTGTTAGCCGTAAAACGTCAGTTTTTTCATTTTTCGACGGGAATGCTCGGCGGCCGATGCGTTTCAGTCCCAGCGGAAAATTCGCAGTGCCACCAAAAATGTGATCACCAGCCAGCCAGCCATCAGGCCCAGATCCGGCAGGACTGTTACCAGCCCGGCACCTTCCTGCATCACCTGACGCAGAGACGAAATTACCGGGGTCAGCGGCAGCAGCCGAATCACCGGCTGCACCAGTGCCGGAAATCGATCGGCCGAGAAGAAAATGCCTGAACCGATCCACATCGGTACCATGGTCAGATTCATCAGGCCGGCGACTGCTTCCAGTGTTCGAGCACGGCTGGCAATGATCAGGCCGATCGAAGCAAACTGGAATGCTCCCAGCAACACAATCAGGGCAATGGGCAAATAACCACCGTGACTGACAACGCCAAACATCAGCCGAGACAAGATCAGAATCACGATGATCTCGGGAATCATGAATACCAGCCGGCTGGCCATCATCGCAGCCACGAAATGGTGCTTTTTCATGGGAGTCCCGAGGAGGCGTTTCAGGACTTGCCGAATTCGCATATCCACGATTGCATAGCCGACTCCCCAGACTCCCCCGCCCATCAGCCCCATACCGATAAGCCCCGGTACCAGAAAGTCGATGTAACGACTGCCGGCTTCGGTAACCGCCGTCTCTGTGGTCTCCACCGGATCCTTCCGCCCGGCCGCGCGCTGCAGGACATCATTGACCGCATCCCGCGCACTGACGCTGCCGGGGCGAGTCTGATCCAGCAGGAAACGATATTGCCGGGCTGAATCAGTGCCCATGATGGTCAGCACCAGGTCGGCTTTGCCCGATCGCAGCATCTGCCGACATTGCTCAGGGGTACCACCAGTAACAACAAAACGCGGGTTAGCCTGCAGCACTTGCCGCACCTGGTCGGCTGCTGCACCATCCTCCACACAAACCGATACCGGCTCCACGGAATCACTGCGGAATGCCAGTCCCAGCGAAATCATCATCACCAGCGGAAACACGTAGGACCAGAAGACGGCCTCCGGAGTTCTGATGAACTCGCGAAACCGGGCAATAAACAGCTGCAGCAGCGGATGATTCGTGAATCCCAGGCTCATCGCACGTTCCCTTCTGTGCTTTCATTCAGTCCATGGCCGGCGAAATGCACGAACACATCTTCCAGAGTTGCCTGGCGGGTTGTCAGTGATGACAGCTGCAGACCGCTGTGCTTGATCAGTTCGAGCAAAGCGGGGATCGCCACATGAGGTTCTCGTACCGACAGGCAGCGCTGGTCACTTTCTCGGCGTACCGCAATCACACCTGGCAGTCCTGAGCCAAAATCTTCCGGCGGCTGCTGGCCTCCGCTGACGGCAAAAGCCACCACATGCTCAGCACCCAGACCGCGAATCAGGTTCTGAGGCGAATCGATCGCCAGAATTCGGCCCCGGTCGAAAATAGCAACACGGTCACACAGGCGTTCTGCTTCATCCATGTAGTGAGTCGTCAGCAGTACAGTGCCACCACCTTCTCGAAAATCCGTAATCACTCGCCACAAATCCCGCCGCGACTGCGGATCAAGACCTGTTGTCGGCTCGTCCAAAAACAGCAGCTGCGGATTTCCAACCAGCGCTGTCGCCACGGCGACTCGCTGCTTCTGACCACCCGAAAGGGTTCGGATGCGTGAATGCATTTTTTCTCGCAGTGACACTCGGTCAATCACCGCCAGGGGGTCAAGGCCCGAATGAAAGAAGCTGCGGAACAGTGTCAGCGTTTCCAGAACAGTCAGTTTTTCTGACAGCCGAGTTTCCTGCAGGGAAATTCCAATCTGCTGACGAATGCGGTCGCCGTCAGTCTTCCAGCTCATCCCCAGGATCAGCGCTTCGCCGCTGGTGGCTGTCTGCAGGCCTTCACAGATTTCTATCGTGGTGGTTTTTCCGGCACCGTTTGGACCCAGAACACCAAAACAGATGCCCCGTTCGACCTGCAGGTCGATGCCCCTCACGGCTTCCACCGGCGGATTACCGGGCCAGGTGCGAGTCAACTGGCGACATTCAATCGCGTATGTCATCGAGAATTCCGTGTCCGGGTTATTTAGGGTAGCGGATGATCGCCGATTCTGTCGCAGTGGCCGACGAATTCAATACGGTCAGTCACCCGGTGCCGACAAATTTCACTGAATTCTGCAGGTCACTGATACTGACCCACGCGATTTCCCGCCGCTGATATTCGGCATGAATTGTGGCCGTTTCTGCGGGTCAGCGAATTGCGAACGTCAGGGCAGGCCGGCAACAATCAGGTCCGCGTCAGACCGCCAGTACGCTGCAAACCGGCATGCTCAATGCCCCAACATGCAGGTCGTTTCACCCATGAATGCCCGCCTTTGCCTCACACTCGCCGCTCTTTCGGGCTTCCTCGGCGTTGCCCTCGGAGCCTTCGGTGCTCATGGACTGAACGACACAAAGTTTCTGGAAAACCGCTACGCTGAACTGCCCGAAAAAAATGTGGCGGGGCAGAAATTCCCGGCCAGCTACAAGTACTTCAGAGATTTTGAAACGGGTGTCGAATACCAGCTGACCCATACCGCTGCCCTGCTGGCGGTCGGTCTGCTGATGCTGTACCGACAGTCGCGGCTGCTGGTGCTGGCTGCCTGGTGTTTTTGCGGCGGCATTGTGTTCTTCTCCGGGGCCCTGTACGTGCTTGTGATCTGTGGTCCGAAAGCGGGCGGAATCCCATGGGGCGCTGTTGCTCCGGTCGGTGGCACAATGCAGCTGATCGGCTGGCTGGCACTCGCCGCAGCGGCACTGCGTCTGCCGACCACAGCCCCTCAAGACTTGAGTAATTCCTGAAGCCAGTGCTGAAAATCAACAGACTGCTGCCCAACCACCGTTCTCCACGGTTTGCTCGGCCCGACTTACCGACAATTCGCAATCGCCAGCGGACACAGATTTTTATTGGTTTTAAACGCCCCGCAGGGACTGACTGCTTGAGCATCTTGGGTTTGAGGCGTAGACTTACGACGGCGCTGGCCAGGATGTGATCCTTCCCCAACGACCATTTCTCGCTGACCCGCAGGTTCAGGGATGCTGCCTGCAGCGGTCATTAGTGTTCAGGACAAGTTGATCATGGACAGCATGCTCCAGGTGGAACTGACATCCCACGAACGCGATGTGCTGCTGCGCGGACTGCGTTATGTACGCAGTGCCATCATGCTCGAAACTCGCGATCCTTCCTCCGAAGACACCCGCCGTCGCTCAAGTCAGCTGGACGAAATTCAAATCCTGTCCCAGCGGCTTGAAAACAGCGATCCACTGGCGGTGCACTGAACACAGCCCAGCCAGACAGTGTCCTCATCTGTCTGTGGCAAGTGCCTGCCGCAGGTGACCGTCACAGTTTTGCAGACGCTGGCGAGCTTCCTCAGGTGACAGCCCTGTCAGGCTGACGACTACGGCCGTCTTTACCTCCCCGGAACACTGCTGCAGTATCAGGGTGGCCTGTGAACCGGGCAGTCCCGTAATTTCAGAGACAATCCGCACTGCTCGATCCTGCAGTTTTTCGTTGGTCGCCTTGAGATCCACCATCAGGTTGCCCAGCGTCTTGCCAAGCTGCACCATGATTCCTGTGGTCAGCGTATTCAGCACCAGCTTGGTGGCTGTTCCGGCCTTAAGCCTTGTTGAGCCTGTGATGATTTCTGGCCCGACCACCGGGGTGATCATGATGTCCACGGCATCCGCCAGAACTGAACCAGCATTGCAGGCCAGGCCCAGTGTCAGGCAGCCGGCTTCCCGTGCTGCGCTGATCGCACCCAAAACCCAGGGTGTGCGGCCACTGGCAGCGATACCCATCACGGAATCCAGCGGAGTCAGATTCAGGGCCAGCAGATCGGCGGCTCCCTGCCGGTTGTCATCTTCGGCCCCTTCAACGGCAGTGGTCAGAGCCCGCTGGCCGCCGGCGATGATGCCGATCACCAAACCAGGCGGGACGCTGAAGGTCGGCGGGCATTCAGCAGCATCCAGCACCCCCAGTCGCCCCGAGGTCCCCGCACCGGCATAAATCAGCCGCCCCCCCTGCCGCATGCGGCCCGAAATTTCGGCGATTGCGTGAGCAATAGCCGGAGCCTGGGAGGCAACTGCCGCCGGAACACCGGCATCGGCAGCGTTCATCACCTGCACCAGTTGCAGCGGACTCAGGGTATCGATGTTCAGTGATGCCGGGTTGCGAGCTTCAGTGGCGGCGGCGACAGGCAATGGGTACTTCACGGGGAACCAGTCTGAGACAAAGTGCGGCTAAAGGCAGGTCGACTTCGTGGAATTCTGACGATTTTTCTGTCCGGATGCGCCACCAAATCGCCAGACTCAGCGAGATTTCCACGCCGCCGTTAAGCTGCAAACATGGTCATTTCCATGGTTTTTTTCTTCTTCCAGAACTTTTTTCAGAATTCCATGGAAATCCGGACGGAATCTGCGAACCATTCTGACCCTGGAACGTGTCTATGATGCAGAGGGACATTTTGTCTCTCGAACCTGGCGTGGCTGCCAATCGTGTGCAGCCCGCCAAACCGCAATTTGCGGTGGTCCAGGAAACGCGTCGTCAGTTTGACGACGTTCCTTCACAGGAGGCAGAACCATGCTGCTCAATACTCTCAGCACAGCATCCACCAGCTCAGTCGTGGCAGTTATTGCCCTGACCGTCGTGGCACTGTCTGCAGGTACAGCCTCCTGTTCGCGCAGTCTGCATCTGTGGCGTAAACGCCGGATGCCACATCAGCCGGGGCAGCGCTGCAGTCATTCCAGTCGCTGTCGCACTGCCAGTTATCGAATGTCTGCCAGACAATTCGGACTCCAGTGCAAAGCCCTGCTGAACCAAAGCGGAATAGTCACCAATCCGACTTTCTGCTGACTGCCGTCGGGGTGTGGAAACACAGGGTGTCCGCCCGGCAGCAAACCTGCTGCCGGTGACGCCTGCCCGTGACTCTCTGCCCCCCTGGGACTTCTGAACTGCGAGTTGTCTTCAGGCTGCCGAATATCGGCACCTGACCGCAGTTCAGCCTGCGTAAACCTGAAACCACACAGCAACTTCGCATCCGTCTGCCGACAAGGCGACTGGCTGCGTGAATGCGGGAGCATAATCATGGCTGAAGAAACTCTTGTGCGGCTTGTGCTGCGAGCTCAGGCTGGTGATCGGGCTGCCTTTAATGAACTGGCGGTCGAATTTCGCTCGATGGTCGTCGCTCGTGTTCAGGCTCGAGTTCGGAACACGGCGGAAGCCGAAGAAGTCTCGCAGGATGTCTTCCTGCGGGCTTACCGTAAGCTGTTCCAGCTGCAGCAGCCGGAAACGTTTCCGGCATGGCTGCGGCAGATCGCCGACCGTCTTGCATTGAATCGCGTGCAGCGTCAGCCGCGTGAACGGATGATTGAGGCTGACTACCTCGAATCCGTCGACGAAGCCGGCGATCTGCCGCTGACGCAGATGGTACGTGTGGAAGAGGCCGAGCAACTGCACGAATGTCTGAAGCAGTTGCCGGAGCTGGACCGTGATACGCTGTGGGCCTTCTACTTCGAAGGCTGCTCGCTCCTGGAAATGGCGGCCCAGTTTGATCGCCCCGTAGGTACGATCAAGCGTCGGCTGCATACCGCGCGAGGCCGTTTGCGGGATGTGATTAACGGCCTGCAGCCAGCCTGATGCAGAATGTGCGGGCGGACACTTCGGTCCGCCCGCGCAGCACTGCCACACTGCATCCGCTGTTGCCTGCAAAAAGTTGGTTCTGCAAATCCCGGCGTGACTTTCACAGATCCAGAAACAGCAGCAGGCTGCAGATCATAATCCAGCTGAACAGCTGCAGATTCAAAACCAGTTCGAACACAAGATGCAGCAAAATTCCGCTGATCAGCAACGGAAATCTCAGCTCCTGCACCCACAGACCGACTCCCAGGATCGTTTCTTCGGCGAGTGTCCCCCAGGTGGCAACCCGGATCAGTGCCGGACGCAGCAGCCACTGTGGCGGTCGCCAGCGAACATAGGCGTCCACCCACAGCGGATACCAGGCGGCCGAACCATCCCGCCAGCGCGGTCCGCTGAGCTTCCAGGCGACGGTCCGCAGATAAACAATACTGACCTGCAGCTGCATCAGCCGCAGAGGCCACGGATCCGCCTGACTGAAGTGCCACAGCGGGAACCCCTGCAGCCATCGATCCACAGACAATCCTCCCGCACCATCGGCGAAGCAGCAAAAAAATGTCAGCAGCCGCAGCAGCGAATCACCGCTGGACAAAATCCATGGATTGCGATGATGAATGGAGACCAGCGTCACGAACACCAGAATTGCCGCAGTTCGGTACTGCCAGCCGATCAGAAAGCAGATCACGGCCAGTACATGCAGCAACAGCAAACTGTGAAATGAAAGCCAGCCTGCCGGCAGCAGCGCCTGCAGAGACAGCCGAGAGCCGCGGCAGGCCGCTCGCGATGATCGCGCTGGCCACAACCCACTCTCAGAGTAGTAGTCGTTGATGAGTGGCAGCAGCAGCCCCGCGTTCACCAGCAACAGCAGACCCAGCAGCAGCCGGAACATGACCAGGGACGCCGTAGAACACTCGGTATGAAAAAACTGGTGCCACGCTGCTGTGAACTGAGTGATTGTCAACATGTCAAAAGTACCTCAGGCAGCCAGTCCAGGCCATCGAAAGATCACATCCGCTCGCTCAGGGCCGAAACGCTCCGGCTCGTTCCAGCCGTTGACCTGCTGCGTCAGCCGGATCAGTTCAATCGACTGCACG